>JBPOIE010000021.1:0-5620 GCA_052034855.1 Bdellovibrionota bacterium
CGCGCACCCTTGCTTCCAATCACCTTCTCACCCGCCTTGTCGTAGAGCACCCAGTCACTGGTCTTCACCGTGACGGAGACGTTCTTGACCTTGCGTCGGCCAATGATGGCCTTGCAGGAGGCAATGACGGCATCAGGGCTGAGCAGGGTTAACACATTGGTAACAATACGAACGTTAGTATTTTGCGCTACACTAAATGTACGATATACTTTTGATTAACATGGGTACAAATCAAGGTCTAATTAGGTTATTAAAAGGGGCGAGTAGAAATCTGACTGCAAGTGAAATAGCTCGCGGGTATCTTTTTATAACAAAAGATAAGATAGCACAGAAAACATTAGGTAAAAACTTCTCAATAATAGTTCGTTCTGAAGAAATCAAAAATCAAAACATTGATGGCTCAGGAAGAGTTTTAATTGGAAAATCTTTTACTGAAAAATTTAAACATCGAGAAATAAAAATTTTACTAGAACATAATAAAATCATCATTAACTAGCATGCAAACAACTCTCTTTGATGTAAAACTAAAAAATAAAAAGAAGGCAAAGAAAAGCTGGGAAAATACTGAAAAGTCTTTTCAGTTTATTGATTTGTTTGCAGGTATTGGTGGTTTCCGTATAGCACTTGAAAGCAACGGAGGTGAATGTGTTTTTAGTTCTGAATGGGATGAAAAATCTCAGTTTACCTACGCTACAAATTTCAATGAAATCCCTCATGGAGACATTAAAGAAATTAACGAAGAAAACGTTCCAAAACACAACGTCCTGTGTGCAGGTTTTCCTTGTCAGGCGTTTAGTATTTCTGGTAAAAGAATGGGGTTTGATGATACTCGAGGTACTCTTTTTTTCGATGTTGCCCGTATAGCAAAACGTTTACAACCAGATGTTTTGTTCTTGGAAAATGTTAAGAATTTTACAAGGCATGATGGAGGAAAAACGATGGAGGTCGTTAAAAAAACACTTGATGAGATTGGGTATGATTATTTTATAGAAGTTCTATGTTCAAGTGATCATGGAGCACCTCAAGCAAGGGAACGTGTTTATTTTGTCGCTTTCAGAAAAGATTTAAATGTAAAAGATTTTGAGTTCCCTACCCCTTCAGGTGAAGTTATAACTGTAAGGGATGTTCTAGAAGATGAAGATAAGGCGTCGCACTGTGTTATTTCTAGAGATGACATCGTTCTAAAAAGAGCAGATCAAGAAGTTCCAGACCCACGAAGGCCTTTCCAAATCGGGAAAATAAATAAAGGTGGGCAAGGTGAACGTATTTACTCAATAGACGGAGCAGGTATTACCTTATCAGCTTATGGGGGTGGTGCCGCAAGCAAAACTGGTGCTTATTTAATAAATAATAAAATTAGAAAGCTAACACCAAGAGAATGTGCTAGGCTACAAGGATTTCCAGAGGATTACACTTTGCACGAAAATAGAAACATTGCGTACAAACAATTTGGGGATAGTGTTTCTGTTCCTGTACTGAAAAGTATCTTCAAGCAAATAATTAAAGCACACCCTGCTCTACTAAAAAAATAACATGCCTAAAATAACTAACCTCCAACAGCTAATAGACAGAGGCTCAGAAACAGCTCGAGGTGGTTTTAACAATGAAAAAGATGTTATTGTTAAGTTTAATAATTGGGCGACTGATGAAGATGCTAAAAAATGGCTTGAGTGCATGGGATATAAAATCGGTGATATTGAATTTGTTAAAGCATCAAAAGTAATTGGGCAATATAAAGCTGATATTCAGGTGAGAATTACAGTGCTGATCAAATTAAAATCTCAAGAAGACTTACAAAACTTACAAATTAAGCTCGTAAGCAATCCTCAAGGCTTTAATCAGATCGATAAGCGTTGGGTTGATAAGTATGTTGAGCTTTGGAACATTCCGGAAGATATTACAAAAATACTTAAACTTTTTACAGGAGAGATAGCACCAGACGCTTCTAATTTAAGAGACCCTAGACGAATGTTTTTAGACGAAATGTCTGAAAATGATCAAAAGAAATTAATTGATTTTATTAATAAGAACAAAATATTAATTATCTCAGATTTGTTAAAAGGTAGAGGTGAATTTTCAGCCGATTGGACTTTAGTAATTCTAAAAGTAAATGGATCAGTTAGGTGGGTACTAAAATCAATAAATCATGTAATGAACACTTTTGGTGATGGTGATGTACGACTAACACGGGAAGGCAGCCTTAAAATTGGAAAAATAGGGATGCAGAGAAAAGGTGGTGACAACGGACGAGACACAGCAAAAATGCTTCAATTTAAAATTAACCCAGTTGAACTATTTTAATTTATAAAGATAGTTTTGTTTAATAAAAATGAGCAAAGGTCTAACCACAGAAGAATATGAGGAATGGATCAAATCTTTAACAGAAACTCAAGGTTACAAAAAATATCTTAAACACTTAAGAGAATTCTTTGTCCAGGAGTCGTATATCACGTTTAGAGACCGTATAAGGGCAAAACACAGCATTCCACCTACTGGGTACATTTCGGATGTCCCTGGTGACAAAATTAAGACCCTGGAGAAAGATGATGAACTTACTAAAGAAATAGATGCTTTGATCGAAACACATAGACTAGATATTTATGATGGTTATGATTTAATATTAGATAATATCCTATCTAATATGACTGAACCAACTCTAGTTAATACTCGCGGACATACTTCTTGTATCGTTGTTGATCTTGCTAATGAAAGTAAGGATCCTTTTTCTGAGAAACTACAGAAGCAAGAAGACAGACTGTATCCTATTGCCATAAGAATTAATCCGTACGCTACAAAACGAGATGTACTTGATTTTGTTGAGAAACTGTTCCCAACACAGATCGCACATATGCAAGAAATGTACCACACAGATGCGACAAATTTTAATAAAAATAAAGTAAAAAATAAAAGGCTCCAAGAAATCTACAATTTCATATTTGAAAACAAGTCTTTACCCCATAAGCGTATAGCTGAGATAGTTAAGGAAAAGTTCGGGAGGACTTATGAATATGTAGAGATTGGAAAAATAATTTCAAAAGAGACAAAAAGACGGCAACAAGTGTAGTACACATTTGACCTTATACGCGGAAGCTCAAAAAGATTAGCATGGACCTCATAGTTCGTGCTTTTTGATTTATTGGAAAGTTCCCCTTTCGCAAGACTTAAACCGAACTATCGCACGGCTGTTAATACAGCCAAGAACAGCCATCATTCTATATTGTTAATACAACATAGAAACAGCATTCATCCGTGCTGTTAATACAGCGAGTAACAGGCAATTTTTCTTCTGTTAATACAGGAGAAAAACAGGACTTGATTACTCAGTAAATTTACAAAATACAGCACGGAAACAGCGACAGATGGTGTTTTTGAAACCTGGAGTAATGGTCGGGCTCGTCCTGCAAGCCACCTCTGGAAGCCAAGTTAAATTGCAGGCGTGGCGGATACCTCACGATGAAAGCGAACATGTGATTAACCCACCTCTAAATAAGTTGTTCGATACGTGTAAACGGTCTTAACGAACAACGGAGAAAACGCTGGCATGACAGATCCAGTTAGAGAAAGACCGAAGGAAACTCCGAGAGAAAACGGATCAAAGTCTCCGCACTTCCCCCTACATGAAAACATTCTGGGGGTAAGGGGGCTCGTGTGCGTTTCCTTCTCCAAAAGCGAACATTAAATACATGCAATTACAACAAGAACAACTAAATAACAACAGAAATATCAGCATAACAACTGACTCTGCTTTAGCTGTTCTTGAACTTGGTAAGATTTTACAGAAAATTCACTTAAGAATGGTAACTAGTGGGTACAAAATCTCAGAAAGCGATATAATTAAAAAATAAATGAAAATTAAAAACGAAAACGAGATCTGGAAAGATGTTGAGTCCGGAAAATACAGAGATTTCTACATAATTTATGACAGAAAAAGTACTGATGAACTTGAAAATCAAAAAAACTCTCTCAAATTTCAAAAAATTGAAAACCTTCATTTTGCAAAAAGGAATAATTTTAAAATTGCTCAAGTAACTATTCTTGGATTTTGCGCGGACGGAGTTATTTCAGAAAAACACTCAGCTTATAAAGAAGATGAAGAACTCGTTTTTAATAGTGACGGGGCAGTTAATTTTAACGTTGAAAGACCAAAATTTCTTCGTCTAATGCAACTGTTAAACAAAAAACTATTCAAAGGTGTAATCTTTCTTACGTGGGACAGAGCTAGCAGAAATCCAGCAGATGACTTAATCCTAAAAAGATTAATGAAGGCAGGTATCAAAATATTATTTACTCTTGCAACGTATGATGAGACAAGCTCAGGAAATCTACATCAAGATATTGATGGAATGTTCTCACAACATCATTCAAGAGTAACTAGTGAAAAAGTGAGGCTATCTTCAAAGAAAAATAGAAGCGAAGGTAAGTGTACATACAAGGCTCCTGTTGGGTATTTAAATGTGGGAACTATGGAACATAAGCCTTTTGATCCAGTAAGAGCTCCTTTTGTAAAAAGATTTTTTGAACTTGCTGATGAAGGTTGGTCTCTTTCTGATATTGCAAAGTGGGCAGTAGAACAAGGATTTACAATGCCTCCAAGTAGAAAGAAACGGACATCTGAGGAAATGCTACTAGATGATGAAGATGATACAAAGGTGGAAAAGATTTGTATTCCTCCAAAGTACACAACAATACAAAAAATATTAAGAAATCGATTTTTCACTGGAATGCTTAAAAACGCTGACGGTATATGGATAAAAAGTACAAGCCATGAGCCTATGGTTGAAGATGTACTTTTTTTCAGTGTTCAAGAGAAACTCACAAAGAAAAATAAGAGTAAGAAATATGATGTGGTGGTAGACGCTCCTTTTAGAGCTTTCTTTACGTGTAGAGGATGTACAAGGAGCTACACACCTTACTACCAAAAAGGCAGTTTGTACTTGGGGTCAAAATGTAAAGTAGGTTGCAAGAACCCTCGCAAAAATTTTAGCACCAACTTTATAACCGTACAGGCTCAAAGCCTAATTGAAAAACTCTATTTCACAGACAAAGAAATTGAAGACATTGAAATGCAATCTGGAGCAGATATCATTCTGTTCGAAAAGAAAAGACATCGAGAGATTGAGCAGATGGAAGGAAAGAAAAAGAAGCTTCGCGAAGATTTAGCTTATCTAAGAGGTAACAAGCTAACACTACTAAAAACAGGAGTCTACACTCCAGAGCAAATTGTTGAGAGTGAGACTAGTCTAGAAAGCGAAATTAACTCACTCATAGAAAGCGAACAAGTATCAGAAGAAGCCATGAGGGAAACTGTGAAGGATTTAAGAAAACTTTCAGAACTCCTCAAAAACGTTATCCCATATTGGAAATTCGCAAACCCAGAGGAAAAGCAGTCTATCTTACGAATTATCTTTTCAGAACTTATTGTTTACGAAAATACCTTGGATTATAAGCTCACAATTGGATTTGAACCCTTTAAAACACGTTTTGTCTCTGTTGGTGCCGGAGGAGAGACTCGAACTCTCACACCTTGCGATATTCGATTTTGAGTCGAACGCGTCTACCATTCCGCCACTCCGGCAAGTTATCAAATTCTACCATAAAGCTCTTTTTTTGCATGTTATTG
>JBPOIE010000058.1:0-25584 GCA_052034855.1 Bdellovibrionota bacterium
GTCTAGTCCAGTTGGTGGACCAGTCGCGTAGGCGGCTTCTAATTTCGGTATTAGGTTTAGGGATATGAATAAAATTGTTTTAATTATCCTATTTTCAGTAGCGGCAACAACTTCTCAATCGCGGGAATTAATTTTTTCTGACGTTTCCGCCGCGATTCAAGAGGGTGATCTTATTTTTCACAAAAGCCAATCGTCCCAATCTAAAGCCATTTTAGGGGCAACAGGATCTGAATGGTCCCATGTTGGAATAATTATTAAGAAGAAAAATGCTTGGTACGTTGTAGAAGCTCGAAACGGAGTAGAAACCACGGCGCTTCAAGGTTTTATTCAACGAGGAAAGAATAACGAATTTAAGGTTTTTCGCTCGACGTCATACGATAATTCGAAAATGCGCAATGCGCTTTATAGTGAAATTGCCAAGTATTCGCAAAAAAAATACGACATTTATTTCGAGTTTAGTGACGATCGTATCTATTGCAGTGAACTGACTTATAAAGTTCTGAAGGCTGTGACAAGACATGAAGTTGGAGTGGTTAATAAAATGAAAGAACTTCGGCTGGATGGTCCCTATGTTCAGGAGCTAATTAAAAGGCGACTTACTGATTTAGGAAAAGAACTAAATCCCGAGGAGCCGATTGTCACCCCGGTGAGCCAAATGTTGGATGCAAGTCTTGATTTGGTTTTTCAAAATTAGCTTTTTAAACATCATTTCTCACGCGCAGAATAAAACAAATTAAATTACTTATTTGCACTTCGGCATTCACCCTCAAGAATCATGTCTGAGTTTCTCAGCCTTGCTGAGCACACGCGCTTTTGATCAGATACACGGACAAAGTGGATAACCGCCTCTTTGGCGCCTGGCTGAATCTCTAGAAGCCCCCAGTGCTGAGTGCGCGGAGCAAAGTACTTAGATTCGATTTTAAATCCATCTTCAGTGAAAGACACTGCGCCTTCATTTCTTACCTCACGCCCAGAGCCAGCTACAATAACGGGTACGGGTCCGAAATCCATAAACTCAGCTAAATGATCGTGGCCAACAAAAAGCGCTGAAATTTTGGAGTGGTTTTGTTTTAGGAAATCTCGCATCTGTAATTGAAATGCGCGCTTTTCACCCCATGTATGTGATTTTGAAATTGTAAATGTAGGGTGGTGATAGACTAAAAAAATGAGACTTTCAGTAGCCGCTGCCAATTCTTTTTTAAGCCAAGTAAACTGTGCTGAGACTGTCGATGTATTATCAGAATTCAACACGATAAACCGAGCGCCCTCTTTGACAACCGAGTAGTATTCGCCTGGCATTTTGAAATATTTTACTTCTTTATCGTAGCCGCTATTGTGGTTACCAATCGCTACGACGTCAAATTTAAATCCACTTTTTTTCCAGTCGTCCCAGACCGCTTCATAAGTGCCTGAGTATAGATTATCGCCAGGCATAATAACTGAGGTAATTTTTTCCTTTACCAAAGAAGCCTTAAGTTTATTTAATCCTGAGCCAGCCTGTCCAGCGTCACCTACAATTGCCATTCCTGCGGCGAATACGTTCGACGAAAGGCAAATAGTTAAAGCACAGGCTGCTACCGTATTTTTGTTAAATAAATTTCTCATCGTCCCTCCGTGAACTATGAAATAGTGTTTGGCTGCCATTTGATGAAATCTCCGGACGCGACCTTTGTAAAGTTAAGATCTAGTTATCAAGACAATAGTCCAGTGGATCTAGACTATTGTGATGGATTCAATTGTTTTTTTAGCAGAAAGAATAAATAGCCCACTCCGTTCTTTTTATTTCGGCACTGAAAATTTTGAGTAAAAGACACTTGCATCGGTTTCGATATCTTCATTGCTTCCAATCATCCCTACTACTATCGAAGAACCATTTGATTTTCGAAGGACCAGAAGCCTATTAATAAATTGAGCAGTTGGATGAGTGCACAGATCGCTGTAGATACGTATCGTCTGTGTTTTTAAATCTGGCCCATCGCCAGAAGTATAGGTCAATTTTCCTCGCGGTTCTAATCGGTATACAACTTTACATTTTTCATAAAGTGCAATTTCACTAACTTTCACTAATGATGCTTCAGGGTTTTGAACACTTGCATGGGTTACCCAAGAAGCTAAGGTGACGGCTAATGCTGTTGCAATCTTCGCAGAATTATAAATGCATTTAAAATACTTGTTCGGTCTTGTCATTTGAAGTCCTTTCATTTGTTCTCTAACAACTTTTTACATACGAAGAATTGCATTTAGATTGCGTACTCATTACTTAAACATTGAAAAATCTTGATTTATTCTCCAGAAGTTAAGAAAGGCAAATTCGGTATGATAAATAAAAATACATACTTGCCAACTAGGGATAGAGTTTCCGAAAAAAATTCAACGCGCAAATAGCTGCTACGAGCGAAGCAGCGGTCGCAGTTTGTTCTGAGAATTTATAGAATATAACAGAAGTGGAATAATGATTCTTCACAAGTTATACCAAAAAAATCTCATCTATTCAGAATCCAAGTATTCTTAAACATCCAGAAATTTAAAAAATAAAAATCAGTATAAAAGTGCGCAAACACACTGGACTTAGGACTTCTTTTCGCCGCTTCTGTAGCGGTTTTCGCAACATTTCCCCCATTTTTAAAAATCCTGATGGAAGATCTCCAAAAGCAGAAAATTTCAAAAAATGAATTTTGAAATTTGATTGGGAAGGATCAGGGATGAAGAAAATTAATAGAAATAAATGGATTGCGTCTTTATTAATTATGACTTGTGTTCAAGTTCAAGCTGCCACAGACGATAGAGAATCCATTACATCAAACGGAGAATATACAAAACAGATAAAAGATATTGCGTCTCAATCTGCGTGTCGAACTTTTTCGTTCACAAGCCGCGGACGAGCGCCATCGGGCTATTTGAAGGGAATGGCTTTAACGTACGCTCGAAGCCTTTGTCGAATTCGCGCAACCCCAGCTAAACCAGCGGCGAGCTTACTAAAAATGGCGAACACGCAAAATTCCCCAAAGGATGTATTAGCACATTACAGTGCCGAGCTCTCTCGCTCAGGATTACAAAGTTCAAACTCAGGGGCGTCGCCACTTCATGCCACATACGCTATCGGAATTGGACTTGGTATGCGCGAAAGTTCCGGTCGTTATTGCGTCGGATGGGATAAGGCAGCGGGTTCGAATCGTTCATCGTCGGAAGCAGAAGCGGGATTATTTCAGGCAAGCTACAACTCAATGGCGGCCTCACCGGAACTTCGAAAACTTTACGAGGAATACAAAGCGAATCCATTACGTTGTCACCTTGACGTATTTAAAGAAGGAGCATCTTGCAGTTCCCAGTCGATCTTGGGATCAGGAGCAGGTGCCGAGTTTCAAAAGTTTGCAAAAAATTGTCCCGCATTTGATACCGAATACACGATGGCATTAATACGCATTCTGCGTCGTCATTTTGGACCGCTCAATATTAAATCGGCGCAAGTTGTTCCAGTTTGTGAATCGATGCTGTCGTCAGTACGGCAGCTCGTCAACAGCGATCCAGAAGTTGTATGCAATGAAGTCTATTAATTCAAATTTAGGTTCAAAATTTTCACGGAGGAAAAAAATGTTAAAAAAATATATAACGATCACAGTGAGTACTTTACTTCTCGCAGCTTGCGGAAGTGGTTCTCAAATGAACAACTCTAAATCAGAACAACAAGAAGCTATCTTTAGCGAAACCACTGACCAGGAATCCCAAAACGCGATACAGGCATTGGGTGAAACAGATGAAATTTCAACGACTACCGTTAAGGCCCGCCAAGTTAAAGTTAATTTTGGCGCACTTAAAAAATTAGCTGGAGGAGTAGCTATAGGTGAAACCAGAAAGGTATTTAAACAGCTCGATTTAAATTTGTTCGAGGGCGAAGTGAAGACTGTTCTTTTGGATCAGATTCAAAAAATCGCTGATGACAATTTCATTTTCACTGGTCAAATTCTTGGGGACTTAGATAGTGGAGTAACGTTAGTCATTAATAAGGGTGTGCTTATCGCTAACATTCGAAGTAGTGATCGTGATGAAGCTTATGAGGTCCGTTACACGGCTCATGGAATTCATACGGTAGCACTAAAGAAAGATGAGGAAGAAACCGACTGTCCGTCGGTGGAGGCACCCGGCGAAACCGCGCACACTGAAAATGTTGAGAATGAATTTGATGGCGATATTTCATCTCAAGGCACTTCGGTCGTTCGTATTTTAACGGCGTATACCCCGAACGCTCGCATTGCAGCTGGTGGAACCACGGCGATGGAAGCTTTAATTCAAATGGGAATTGCAGATACCAATGTCGCACTCGCAAATAGTGGCACAACCATGCAAGTCGAGCTCGCCGGTACAATGGAGCTTGCAAAGAATGAAACTGGCAATTGGTCCACCGATCTTAATTATTTAAAAGGAAAAACGGACGGACTGTGGGATGAAGTTCACGCACGACGAAGTGCGCTCCAAGCGGATCAGGTGAATGTTGTAGCTACTTATCCCAAACAAGTCGGAACAAACGGCATTGGATATGTGAACTCGACATTCGCATCAGCCTTTTCAATATTAAGGAGGACAGCTTTCGGAGCCTACACTTACGCTCATGAATTAGGACATAACTGGGGACTGAACCATTCAGATGGTTACCAGAATATGGCCGGGCGCTTCAGAACAATCATGATATATGGATCGCAACCACGAATTCGACGTTTCTCGAATCCAAATCTTCCTTACAATGGGAATATAACTGGAACGGATACTCATTTTTCTGCGAAAATAATTAATCGCCGTGCTAATGTAATGTCGAATCTAATCTAAACTTCCGGCAGTGCTTAAAAAGAAGTCTATGAGATTCTATTTAAGCGCTGTCGTTTTCACTATGAGCGAACGAAACTTGATGAGCTTAAATTTGCAAAATTAGACTGGTTGTTAGATTTTTCGGAGGATACGCAATAGCTTGTTTTCTTAGGTTAGCATTGGGCATGGAATGGGTATGAGGTTACCCTAAAAATTTAGACCACTTGTAAATAGAGTTTTCCCGCGTCAAACTAGACCAAGGGAGAAGTACAATGAAGAAAAAGTTCACGGAAGAACAAATCATCAAAATTCTGAACAGAAACCGAAACGGCGAAGTTGCAAAAACGCTTTGCCGAGAATTTGGCATTGCAAACGCTACTTTTTACGCGTGGAAAAAGAAATTTTCAGACATGACCGTCAACGAGGCGAAAAGATTTCGTGAGCTTGAACAAGAAAATTCAAAATTAAAGAGACTCGTAGCTGATCAAGCGCTTGATATTTTGATGTTGAAGGATGTTAACTCAAAAAAGTGGTAGGGCTCAATTCCCAAAAGAAATCGGCCGGATATTTGATTGAAAAATATTCGGTCAGCGTTCGAAAGACTTCAAAAGTCTTGGGCCTAAATCGTTCAACAATGACTTACAAGCAACGTAAATCAAAAGATGAAGCACTCGAGCAACGAATGAAAGAACTTTCAACCAAGCATCGAAGGTTCGGTTTACCACGGCTTCATTTTTTACTTAAGCGCGAAGGCCTTGTCGTGAGCCACCACCGCAGTGAACGGGTTTATAGGAAATTGCGCCTGCAACTTAAAAATCGAAGACGAGTTAAGCAAATGGCAGTTATCAGAGTTCCACATAAAAAAGCTACAACTCCGAATGAAATCTGGTCGTTTGATTTTGTATTCGATCGATTTGAAAATAATCGAAGTTTAAAATGTTTAACGATCGTTGATGATTGCACGAAACGAACACCTGGTTTACTTGTTGAAACTTCAATTACTGCAAAGATAATGATCCATTTTTTTGAATCGCTTTCTAAACTGCCGAAAAAACTTCGTTGTGACAATGGACCAGAAATGTCATCGAAAGAATTTATGGACTGGGCATATCGTAATAATATTGCGATAGAATATATTCAGCCTGGAAAGCCTGTGCAGAATGCATTTATCGAATCGTTTAACTCGCGGTTCAGAGACGAATGCTTGAATGAAGAATTATTTTTTGACGTACAAGACGCGAAGAAGAAAATAGAAAAGTGGCGCAAGTACTACAACGAAGAACGACCACACTCTTCGATCGGAATGAAAACTCCGAATGCTTTTGAAAAAGAATTAACTAACTCGGAAAAACTCCAGATCCGAATGGCTTAAAAAACAGGGTAACCTCATGAGAGCAACGAACGAGGACTGTCGATGCTCTCCTTCCGAAATGAATAGCTCCGCTGAAGGCCATGATATCAGCTTTGTACCTTTGGGAATTCCTCTTTTAGCCGGGCCAGGCGCCATCACATCCGTCATGGTTTTCTCAAAAGATCATTCTGCAAATCATTTCTACCACTTTGTTATTCTTCTTTTTGCTATAGCGGTAGTATTTTTGATTTCGTATTTCGTCCTTAAATATTCAACACAAGTAAGACGTGTTTTTGGAAACTCTGGCATGACAGTCATGCAGAGACTTATGGGATTATTATTGGCAGCGATTTCACTGCAATTTCTATTTGAGGGAGCCTCCGCAATGATTAAAAGCGGGCTATCTTAGCTGAAATTTGCATTGTCTTTAAATCCAAATATTCTTTTAAAGTTTACGACCTCATTGAAGACTGAATGGCGTGGTTAGGTGACAAAGGGTATTAAAGCTGCTTTCCAACGCCCCATTTTTCGAGGAAGTAACTAAGCCTGTTTTGGGAAATACCCAGCTTTCTTGATGCTTCAGCCTTGCTGCCTACGCTTTTCATAACATCAAAAACTAAATTCTTTTTAACGTCCTCAACATGTTCATCTATTTGCTCTAAGGTGATGGGCGCTGCAGAAGTTGATTTTTCAAATAAATTTGCAGACAAATCTTCAGGATTAATTATGTGCTTGTCACTTTTTACAAGATGACTCTCGATTACTGCCCGTAACTCACGAACATTTCCTGGCCAATTGTACTGTTTGAAGATATCTAAACATCTTTTTTGAAAATGTTTGATGAATCCATTTTCTTTGCAAATTTCGTCAGAGAAATGCGCCACGAGTGGTTCAATATCTTCAGGTCTCTCACGCAACGGTGAAGTTTCAACAATAATATTATTGAGCCTATAATAAAGATCTTCTCGAAACTTGCCTTCTTCGACCATTTTTTTTAGGTTTTTGTGTGAAGCTGCAATAACACGAACATCTATTGTTAACGGTTTCGTAGAGCCAACAGGAGTAATCTCCTTTTCCTGTAGTACTCGCAAAAGCTTCACTTGTAATTCAAGACTTAAATCTGCAATTTCATCTAGAAAAATAGTTCCACCATGAGCTATGCGAAACTTTCCGAGCTGATCAGATATAGCACCAGTAAAAGATCCTTTTTTATGACCAAAAAGTGACGAATCAAGTAATGTAGCCGACTCAGCCCCAACATTAAAGGCAACATAAGGTCCACTGGAACGCTGACTTGATTTATGAATTGCTAAGGCTACAAGCTCTTTACCAGATCCGCTTTCACCCTGTATTAAAATCGTTGCCATCGTAGGGCCAATCTTTTTTATTTGCCTAACAAGCTCATACAATTTGTCTGAAGATCCAATCATTCCAAGTTCATTGATCAGAACTTCTTTCTCATTACTAGGCATATCTGTTTTTTCTAGCTTGCGATAAAGTTTTTCGTATTTTTCGCAATAATTTGCCACGGTGGAAAGCAAAACTTCATTATCAGAATTTTTATCTAGAAAATCTACAGCTCCTGCCTTGAAATTATCTCGCATAACTTCTCTCGTATCATCTAAAGAAAACGCTAAAACTTGCTGATGAGATTTAATTTTCCTAATTTCACCAATAGCCTCGACGCCAGACATATTTGGCATGTGGTAATCCATTAAGATTAAGGCAAAATCTTTTTTGGCATTCTTAACAGCCTTAATTGCGTCTGCACCGCTAGTTACAGTAGTTACATGGTATCCAGCAGTTAAGAGAAGCCTTTTATTAAGATCTAGATTTTCACTATCATCATCAACTAATAAAATTTTATAATTCATAAAACGGCCTCACTTTTTGGAAAGCTAATTTGTACTTTGGTGCCAATATTCATCTTTGACTCAACTGAAATTTGACCATTATATTGTTCGCATATTTGCTTAACTACGAACAATCCAAGCCCGGTTCCCTTATTCGCTTTGGTTGAAAAATCAGGCTCAAATATTTTTTGCTTTATGGTATCTGAAATGCCAGACCCCTGATCTTCCACAGACAAGACAATGCTGTTATTTTTAACAGCTGAGCTAATTCGGATAACAGAATTGTCACTCGACGCATGAATGCTGTTGCTTATAATGTTTTCTAGAAGTCGTCCCAGAACCGGAGATGGGACGTGAGCAAAGCAGCCGTCCGTTATCTCAGATTGAAAACTGATATTTTTGAACACAACTTCTGGATCATTTGCTATTTCACTAGTAAGTAGTCGAAGCTCATTTGAAATATCTAGCGCAGCCAATTCTATTAGTGGATCTTCACCTGATTTTTTCTTGTACAACACCTTTAACTGCTCTGCATAACTGGAAAGGCGCTTTAAGTTGGAATTGCAGCTTTGAAAAAGCTCTAGATCAAAGTGTTCCGACTTCGACATTTTTATTTGTAGAAGACCCAAAAGTCTTTTTAAGCGCGAAACTGGGTTTAGGATGTCATGTCCTACTCCTCTAAGAGTATTGAGCGCTCCTTGTTCACGCGCTAAGTTTTCTAAAATATCAATTTCCTGTCTCAATCCGGCTAATGCGGTCTCAATAGGTTCAATTTCCGAAAACGGAGCTTGATCAAAAGAAGTTGGACCCTTGGGATTCGCAGACAGCTTTTTAGCCCAATTTTCAATCGCAGAACTTACTGATTTAATAGATTTCAGTAAGTTAAAATAAAATCCCAAAGCTTGAAATGACATTCCTAAAACTATCGCTATGGTCACCGAAAAAATTAATGGCCAGTTTGCATGAGGACTCTTTTCTATGTGGATGTAGCCCCATAAATTAGCTTTTTCATTGTCAAAATATATAGGTAAATCAAGTATCACTTTTTCATCAAATATTTTTCGACAGAGGCCTCTATCGTCGTTGCAGTGATCAATTTGATTCTCCCGTAAATCACCAACCCAAGGGTTCTTAGACTTATCTAAAAACAAGAGCCGTTCTTCATTTTTAATTCCAAATTCTTTATTTAGCTGAAGTTCGATTGATCGAATATCTCCTGATAGAATATCTGTTCGATAAGAAGCCAGGGCTGTTGAAGCCATAGTCTGAACCTCTCGTTCAGCATCTTTGTAAACTAGTACAAAGAATAGCGAGCCGCTTAAAGTCATGGTCAGTAGCATTGCTGCTACCGTCCAACTCAAAGCAAGCTTTCTAATATGCGAAACTAGAGAATTCTTTTTCATCTCATTCGAACCTTAGAAAATAAGACTGTTTCATCAGAGTTCGGTATTCCCGATAAATCAACTCCGGGCTTTGCTATGGCTAGACTCGAAAAGTGGAATAATGGAAGCACATGGCCGACTTCTTGAGAATGAATTATAATTTCACGCATTCTAGAAGCTCTCTCTTTTGATGTAGCTAAAGCTCGGGTATCTTTAATTTGTGTTGCAAAATCGTTCGGCTTATCTCCGGACTGAATTAGGGCTGGCACTCTTTCAAAGAAAAAGGACATCGCACCTTCAAAGTTTGGGTCTGCTACGGCTATGCCAGTTGCAAGAATATCGAAATCGCCCTTTTTTAGACGATCACTCACTTCTGGCAAAGGGACCAATTCACATTCAGCATAAATTCCAAGAACTTCTTTGATTGCTGCCGCTAATGTACTTTTTAGCGGCACTGCATAGGAATTATCTGGAATTATGATTTTAATTTTTTTAATCGAGCTGTTATCAGATTTTATAGGCTTTGGCTCAGCCGATGACCAAAGCTCATAACCGCGAGGAAAGAATTGTGTAGCTAATGTGTAACCAGAAAGACCTTTGAGCAGTGCCTCTTTATTCAATTTATTACCTAAAAGCTGCATAGTCTTCGCGCCATCATTTTTTAGGAATGATTTAGATGGATACAAACTAAATACTTTATCGAGACTTCTCTGCCAAGTTTTAACTCCTTTTGCTTTGAGATCAGAAATAGTTTGAGATTTCATTAGTGAACTTCCTGAAACTAAATTTGCCCATTCATCGGTTTGAAAAGCCTCCATGAGATCTTTTTGCTTTGGAGGGCGACGAATTTCAATAGCACTTGGCATTTCTTCAGAAAATAAATACCAGTTTTTATTAGCAGTAAGCTGGATCTCATTTTCATTTGCGCTTCTCAGAGAAAATGCACCGGATGTTCGGCTCAAATCCAAATTTCCATCTTCTAAAGCCAAGAGTCCATACATAGGCTCGGTTAGCTTTAATAGAATTCCACTTTTAGTAACCTCTTCCTTGGTTGTAAAAGTTAAAATGGTCTCAGACTCTGCCTCTATATTCGATACAGAATCGAAAAGCGCTTTCAAATCGTTCGAATACAGTTTTTTTGCTCGATCAAGCGACTTTTTATACTGGTCTGCGGTTATCTTTTCGCCATCAGACCATTTCAAATTTTTTCTGATTTGAAACTGAATTTTATTTGGCGGAACAAGAGTCCATTTTTCTGCAAGAGCGGCTACAACCTGCCGCTCTTCATTGAATGTTACCAATGGAGTTGCTAATGCAATAGAAAGCTCCAGATCAGACATCGTCAAGATGTGAGCTGGATCTATGCCCTTTGAAAAATTCATGTATGTTCTGACTGTTTTCATTTTTTTCAAACTCCCGTTATTCTCGCTGGCAAGAACTGAATTACCTTGAAGAAGAAATACTACTAGGAGCCCCAAGACTTTTAATTTTTGCCAAATGCTCATCCAACACATAAACTTTCCCTTCTTTATCAATAGCAATAATTTTTACTGACGACGCAATTTCAGGATTTTCAATCATGAATTGAATTACCTTTTCATGAACAACAACTCGTTGCTCAACAGGCAGATCCTCAACAAGCATCAGATCCTCCATCCTATTTTCATTCGCTAAAAGCGGCAGCGTAGTAAAGCCTGCAATTGCAAAAATCATTTTCTTGATTGTACTTCGTTTCACTTTTCCCCCTTAACCCACGAAATGTGGGTAATTATTATTTAAATTATTTTTCTTTCGTCCCCAATAAATCTCTTTTAAGAGCTTTGACTTTACTCTAGCTACAAAACGATTTTGTATTACAAATAAATTTATATCAAAATTATCATAATCCAATTTCTTAAAGCTGTTCTGAAATGAAACCCAAAACTGTTCAATTTGAGCTTCTGTTGACGGAATGAACTGAACTACTTCGGGCATCGTAACTGTATAAGCGTAAGCTAAGGAATGAGCCCCTGGCTCAGTTGATAAACTCTGCTTGTCTTGATGGAGCGAATGAACTTCACTCAAGTACTCAAAACGTAGTGCGGAATGGGCTGCACGCATGCACTCCGCCGTAGCAGAAAGTATAGACTCTTTTAAGGTAGTGCGAGTTGCATGACCAGCAACGAAATTTCTCTTCTTGTTATAAAGTAAAGCTGAAAGGCAGCAACCATTGTCTGTTTTGCTTAAATATATTTTCAATTCCGAAAATTCAATATTAGCGGGACGCATTCGCTTCCAGTCTATGACTTCATTCGGCCAAAGGCTTTCAGGAACCTCATAAAACGGCCCACCATTTTCCCAGCTTGAGAGTGCTACATCTCGCTCAATCAATTCTAAAACCGCACTCTCAACGGCAAGGTCAGGCGCAACGTGACAGGCCCATCCGTTACTTGTTTCAGTACATTTGTTTTTTTGAGTAAAAGTTTTTAGAGCAAAACGTTCAAGTACCTCAGAAATTACTTTTTGCTCGCAGAGTCCTAATGGCGCATCGGCAAAACCATGAATTTCTAAGTTATCAAGTAAGACAGAAGCAGATCCTGATATAAAGGTAGGAATAGCATAGCCCACAGGTCTATTGGTTACTTCAAAATTTGGAAGCTCAGGACACTCAACTATTTCAATAGCTAAGTTTTTGCCCTTGGCTGACACGCTATAAAGGTTAAGTGATAAACTAGATTTTTCCATGGATCCCCTCGATACCAACTGACAAAGCAATGGTCAGGCCAACACAGTTTTGACCGTTTTTCCGATCAAGAGAGCTTAAAGTAGTGCTTAGGTATCATTCGTTTGGCACGCGCCTGTGAATCAGCTGCTGTAATGTAAAAATTACTTCAAATAATTTGAAACATTCCAATGTGCACCACCTTTGCGTGAGCCTTAACTCTCTATTTACATTGGCAATTTTTCTAACATCGAGCACTTCAAATTTTTTGAAGTGATTTAGAAAAAAAGTATCTTTCAAATTTTTTGAAATCTTACAAATAATTTGAACAATGCTAACTCATTGAAAATACATAAATTAATTTTTTTTATTTCAAATAAATTGAAACATTTTTGATTTTTACGAAATGTAGTTTCTGAAGATTTCGCAATGCTTTCATTTACTTAACTACGTTTCGAAGCATTTTTGGCATGCCTTGCAATAATAAATAGTAAGAGGAACGAAAAAATCTTCACTAACAAAAGGAATATACGATGAGTTTAATAAAATGTCCGAGATGTAACGAAAAGTCCTACGAGCTACTAAAAACCCATTCATACTGCCTATGTTGCAATTATAGTCCTGATTTGGACGATTATCGACGTACGTCAGCTGACGACCTTCCTATTCCGACTTGGGCTGCTGAAGCAGTAATGGAATCAAAAATCGAAATTGATAAACATATTGCTCAAGAAAAAAATAAAAAGAATCAAACTAAAAAAGCCGCTTAGGCCTATTCAAATTTAAAGGGAACATAACATGAAAAATTTAGCACTTAGCCACATTCAATATCCATCGAAAGAACCAAGTCTTGCGATTGTAGAGACAATGGACTCTGGCTGTAAGGCGGCCGATCGTAATTGGTTTAGGAATTTTATGGAATCAATTTTAAAATCAAATGATTTAGATTTGGAAACCTTTGATCGTATTGAAGCAAGAAGAACAGTTTACTCTATAAAAAATGATTTCAACTGAGGGGGCATTTTGAAAGACAATCAACTCTTCGCGAAATATAGAATCGAAATATTTTCTAGAAATAATTTTGAGGAATTGCACGAATCGCTTTTAAAGCTTCCGCCGAAGAAACAGCAAGCAATACAAATGCGTTTTTTTGATGGTTTGGCTATAGATCAGATTTCTCAAGTGTTGGGTATGACTTGGGAACAGACGGATAAATTGATTGAAAATGCTTTGGGCGATTTGAGAGCTATGCTCGAAGTAAAACTAGAATACGCGCAAATGATTCAAGCAGCTTAAGATTTGAATCAAAACATAGGGGAATTAAAAATGGAAACACAACTAAAAAAAGTTATGCAAAATAAAGATCAATATTTCAGATTTCAGGTTTTACAGGGTGATGTAGGTGCAGATGGAAAAATTAAAAAGACAAAAAGTGTTGGCATGGCTTATCTTAAGGATGGACAGAGCACTTATACAATTCGTCTATGGACCTTTGTAAATGAAAAATTCTATCTTATCCCTAGTAAGAATGACTCTTCTAAATATTTAGTTATGACCAGAGAGCCAAATAAAAGTCTAACAGCTAAAAACAAGTATTTTTGGAACATTGTAGGTAACGGAGTTGCAGACTCTGCCCTTGGAGTCATTAAGCTTGATTTTGATCTTTTGAATAAGTCGATTTATTTGAGTATTCACCCAGAGGCATCTGCATTTTCAGTAAATTTGCCAGAACCGGATTTTGGTGAACCTGTTGCGGCTTAAAAAGCCTTAAATTGAACTCATGCGCTTTCATTTGAGTCGTTCTACTTTTTAGGAGCGCAAATGAAACATAAATATATGTATTTAGTTATTGGATTGTTTTTAGCCATTGGTCTTTTGATGCCGGAGCTTGCACATGCAGGGTTAGAATCCAGCCTTTTAGGACTTAAATCAAAATTAACTGGAGTTATCTTACCTGTACTATCTGTGATTGGGATTGCAATCGCAGCAGTTTCATTTTTCACCGGAAACCCACAAGCGAAGCAGCATATCTTATATGCTGTCCTTGGCTGTATTTTCGGGTTCGGAGCCCAAGCGATTGTAGACTTTATTGCGCAAACGGTGCGGTAAAACATGCAAAACGATGAACTACTCGTTTCCAGCGTCCCACGTGCGTTAGAAATGAAAAGTAAAATCTTTGGTTTTGAGATCCCTGATCTACTGATCATTTTTTTGAATATGACCCTAATGAATCTTGTATTTGGAACCACAAGTTTTAGATATCCCCTCGTATGGGGCACGACTTTATCACTTGCGCTTGTTCTATTTTTTGCAAAGCGCGGAAAACCCGACAATTACTTACACCACCTTGGCGAATACATTTCACAAAGCGCACACAAGGTGGCCGGACGACGTGATTTGATTTACCGGAAATTTAAAAAAGGACAAATATGAATAATTTAAAACAAAAGGAAGCTTCTCTCTCGGAGGAGCTTCCTTACTGGGACTTTTTTGACGAACCAAAGCCGCATGCTATCTTGGTTGATGGTTCTGTGGTTGCAGGACTTGAAATGAGCCTTGCAGACATTGAATGTTTTGACGAAAGAGAAACTAACCAATTTACACTGGGTCTAAGGTCTGCCTTGAACTCGATTTCTGAGGGGACAACTCTTCAATTCGTATTGTCAGTCAGGTCAGATTTTTCAGATATTATTAGTAAACACGTTTCCGGAAAGAACCCGGAGTCGCATACCTTAGTAAAAAAGATTGCAGACTTTCGCGAAAAGAGGCTTAACGACGCTGATGCATCAGGTGAGCTTTACAGACCAAAACTCCGTATTTTTTTGAGGACAAGTCCAATCTCAGGAAGGAAGGTTAGCATCTTTAAAAAGAAAGAAGTCTTTTCGCAGACTTCAAAAGATGCTTATCAAGAAACACTCGAGACTCTAAATCAGAATATTGAAAATGTTGTTTCTTCGTTTCAATCAATTGGCATTCAAAGTCAGATGCTTACAAAAGTTGAGATGCTTTCAAATATTTACCAGTTTTTAAATCCGAAGCGATCTAAAACTGAACCAACACCGAATGTTAAAACTCCTGCCGAAGAAGATTTAACAGCAGAGATGTTAGATGAAGCTAACTGGCTGGCAAATTCATCGCCGCGCGAACAGCTTGTATTCGGCGATTTAATTCTCGGGTTCGAACAATTTACTCTCGATCAGCACTATCACAGGCTTGTAACTCTTAAAACTCTACCGGAAGTGACTTATGCAGGGCAAATAGCTGGTTTTCTACGAATGCCCTTTCACTACGATCTGATTCTATCGTTTGAAGTACCTACTCAAAGCAATGAGATGGCCAAGCTTCAACAAAAACGAAAAATGGCTCACTCACTTGCAGTTACTCAATCCGGACGGGCTAGCGACCTTGAAAGCGAATCAAAACTTTCAAGTACAGAAGAATTAATCAGGGAACTTTTAAATACCGGACAAAGAATTTACGCAGCCCAGCTTTCAATTGTTTTGAAAGCTGAGGCAACGGTTGAGGGAAATAAGAAGTTAAACCGCGATGTAAGAGAAGTTCTTTCGAGATTTCGCGCTCTTCAAGGCGCTGAGGGCTTGGAGGAATCTGTGGGAGCTTGGAAAGTGCTTAAAGGAAACTTACCAGCTGCTCCAATTAATCTTGAACGCGCTAGAAAAATGAAAACGAATAATCTTGCGGATTTCTTACCCGTGTACGGACCGCAAGAGGGCGATAAAGATCCAGTCGTGATTTTCAGAAACAGATTAAATGGCTTGGTCGGGTTTAACAGCTTCGACCCCAATTTGCCTAACTTCAATTCTCTCGTAACAGGTTCTAGTGGAGCAGGTAAAAGTTTTTTAAACAACTGTATCCTCATGCAAGAGCTCGCGCGCGATTTGCGAGTGTTCATAATCGACATTGGTGGTTCATACAAAAAGATCACTGAAAGTCTTGGTGGGCAGTATCTTGAAATCAACCTGTCCGACCAGTATCGTATAAATCCGTTTGATCTAGCCAATCCCAATGAGGAACCAAGCAATCAAAAATTAAAATCATTGCTGGCTGTGGTTGAAACGATGGTTGCAGAAGATGAGAAATCAAAACTCCCAAAACTTGACCGAGCTTTACTGGAAAAGGCAATTATTGAACTTTACAGATCAAGACGCGCCAAAGGCGAAGTACCTACAATGACTGATTTAGCTAAGTATTTGTCTGCATTTGAAGAAGACAATATGCGAGCTATTTCAAAAATGCTTTACCTCTGGACGGGTGAACGTCCTTACGGGCGACTTTTAGATGGTCATGGCAGTTTAAGAACAGATGCTCCGATCTGCACTTTTGATCTTAAAGGCCTCTCAAGTTATCCAGATTTACAAAGTGTCATGGTTTTGATTCTAACCGATTTTATCTTATCGCAAGTTGAAAATGATCGGACCAGAAAAAAGAGAATCATTTTAGATGAAGCCTGGGAACTTTTGAAGTCTTCAGCATCTGCAAATTTTATGGAGTATTGCGCAAGAACTCTTAGAAAAACAGGAAGTGGTATTACGTTTATCACCCAGGGAGTTGAAGAGATCGTTGCAAGTGCTATTGGGCCCGCGATTTTGAATAACACAGCGACAAAATTTGTAATGCTTCAACGGGGCGATACAGAGATTTTGAAAAACGCACTCAAACTGAATTCTCAGGAAATTGCGCTTATTCATTCATTAGAGCAAAGAAAAGGAGAATTCTCTGAAGGTTTTATGATCGAAGGCGACCGAAGACAAGTTGTTCGAATTTATCCAAGCCCTTTTGAATACTGGCTATCGACAAGCGACGCTCAAGACAACAATTACCTCGATCAACTTAGAAAGCAGAATTTATCGTTAGTTGAATCAATCGAGAAAGCAGCCATTGAATTTCCAAGAGGAATAGCCGTTGGTAGAAAGGCATCTTAGATGAAAAAAATAAAAACTTTATTTATAGCTGGCCTAATGACAATTGTATTTTCGTTCCCAAGCCCAGCAAAAGCAGATCTGTTTGGCGGAGATGTTGCCGTGCTAGTACAAATTTTGGCTCAAGCCATTCAGCAACTAGCGCAACTTCAGAAAATATTAAGCACAGGTGATGATACGTTAGGGTTAATGAGGGATATCAATAGAGGAATCAGGGACGGCCTTACTGTTCTTCAAATGATTAACCCAAAATTCAATCCAGGTCTTTACGGTAATCTAGATACAGCAGATCGGGTGCTCGACGCGATTCAGTCCGTTTATGGCCAGATACCACAAACTGGAGAAGCGAGACTTCAAGCTGCTCAAGATCAGTCGGTGTCCGAAAGTATTGCCATGAATGGAACACTTTTTAAATTTGCCGACCAAGCTGATAACGAAAGTAAAAGAATTTTTGATCATTCGCAATCCGTAAATCCCCAAGGGGCTGCAAAGCTAACTGCTCAAAGTGTCGCTGTTCTTATAGGTGTAACCACTCAAGTGCTTAGAACGAATTCAATGATGCTAAAAATGATGGGAGAGAATATGGCCCTACAAAATAAAAAGGAAAAATTGAAATCCGCTCATTTTAAATCTGAATACGACGGATTGTCTTCTGCCCTTGGAAAATTACCTAAAGACACAACCATTAAGCCTTTAGACTCAGGGGGTAAGTGATGCCCGACTGGAATGTGCTGGGCTCATTAATGACGGAGCTTCATCAAGAATTTGTCAGAATATACTATTTGATGCTTCCGCTTTTTTTTGCATTATCCGTTGCGGTGACGTGGTTTAGGCATCCTCATGGAAGTATTGAGTTCTTAGATGTGTTAAAGCGTGCAGTAATTTCTACAATTTTACTAGTAGCCTTTCCGGAAATTACAAAGGCTATCGTATTTATTGCAGACGGAATTACATAAAGAATCGACGCTGTAAATAGTATTGATAATTTCATGCGAATGGCTCAGGAGAAATCGCAAGGATATTCGTTTTCTCCAACGAGTATTATTCTTCAGTTTGATGATTTGATAATCGCGGCACTTGCATTTTTAAGTTATCTAGTAGTCTACATTGCAAGATTTTTAACAATAGCTATGTATCACTTCTACTGGATCTTTTATACAGTCATTGCTCCACTGCTGTTGCTTTTCAATATGTTCTCCTCAACAAGTCAGATTACATCAAACCTATTCCGCGGAATGATCGAAGTCGCATCATGGAAAATTGTTTGGGCGATACTTGGAGCTATGCTAACGGCGCTTTCATTTAGCAAAATATATCAAATTGAAGGTAACTATATCACTTTGATTTCCATGAATTTCATAATCGCTGTTGCAATGTTAATGACACCAAAAATTGTAAGCGCGATCGTTGGCCATGGGTTTCATTCGGAAGCTTCAAGTCTGGGTTCGGTAGCTACGGCTGCTGCGGTTGCCGCTCCCGCAAAAGCGTTAATGGTAAAATCAATTGCATCAAATGTAATGAGTGACACCTCTGCGTTCACAAAAGGCGCGATCAGTAAATTTAAAGGAAATAAATGAATACTAAAATTAAACTAGAAGCTGCAAAGCTTCCTAAAGCTCTGTCTGAATTATTACACTCGAATCAATTTTTAAAACTGTTCTCTATTTTTTCAGTTGGCGTATCGGCTCTGTCATTAATATTAAATATTGTTATGATGACAAGGCCTCCACTTGTTCTAACACTTACAGCTGATGCAAAATCCCTTGAGCAACGAGATATGCCTAAACCTGAAGATGAGATTAAGACTGCAATCAAAAAATATATTGAACTCAGGTACAAATGGGACCCAAACAATGTAAAAGAAAGACTAAAATTGGCTGAGGTCTTTGTTGCTCCGCAAAGTTTGAGTGCATTTCAAAGTGCCATCGTCAATGTTGCGAAGTTTTCTATCGACAGACAAGTAAATCAGCGGGTTTACCCTGATAAAATTGAAGTGAATATTGAAAAGAAGCTGGTAGCTATTTTAGGCGATCGAGTAACAGCTATTCAAGGTTTAAAAGCTGCTGGCGACCTCAAACTTGAGCTAAATTATGATAGCGGGCCACGTACTAAACACAATCCTTGGGGCGTGTACGTTGTTAAAGAACGCGAAGAATAACTGAACAATTTTTAAAAATTAAATTTAGGAGGTCTACATGAATTCATTTCTATGGATTTTAATGACTTTTGCACCAGTGGTCTCGCTTGCAGCTGACCGTGTACGACACGTTGTCGTTCACAAGGATCAAATTATAACCGTTAGAACTGCAATTGGAATTGCAACTATTATCCAAGTTCCAGATCGGCCCAATAGTGTTGTTGTCGGTGACCAAGAAGCTTTTAAGGTCGAGTACCTAGATCAAGCTATTACTATTAAACCTCTAAACTCAGGAGCCAAAAGTAATCTCTATATTTACACCGACTGGCGCAGATATAATGTGCAACTAATTACAGGCCCGGAACCTTTGGCAGAATACGTGGTTTATCTAGATAATCAGAAGGAAAAGCCGAAAGAAACTAAAACTGTTATTAAGTGGATGGATTATCAAAAAGTCATGACAAATAAAAACTTAATTTTTTCTTCAAAAAGATTAAGTCGGACTAAAGATTTATTACTTATTGATTTTGAAATTGGTTCCTCAGCAAATGAGAAAATTGACCCTTCTTTGATTTGGATTGTTCAGAATGGAAAAACAAGACCCATTCACAATCTCGTGCTTTCAAAAATCGAAGTAAGACCCAATGAAAAGGTATCAGGGATAATTCAAATCCTTCGATCCGATGTAAACGAATCTCTAGTTTTCAAAATTGAACTGAGATCTAAAAAGACTTCGTCCATTTATTTACCAAAGGTTAACTCATGGAAATAGCTAAAAATCAAAAATTGTTTTCCAATCTTTTTTTAAAAGACGAAAAGCCATTTGTTACTAAAAGAGATATTAATTGGAAAAGAATTACTCAAGCTTGCGCGCTAGGTGTAGTAACGCTGGTGCTTGTTTTACTAATGCTTCCTGAAACAGTTCCTAAAACTACCGAATTCCAAGAAAAGGCGGCAATTGGTTCTTTCGGTAATGCGAAACCTGTAGAATCTGACCCTGCAAGTGATGCTTGGGCGCAGCTTCAGCAGGGTAGAGTAAATTTAAGTACTGTACCCACATCAACTGACTATCTGCATGGAAATAAGAATGGTCGTTCAAATGGAAAGGACCGAAATAGTTCGATGATTATTGCGCGCTCAGGGGTTGATGGGAAAAATCAACTACCTGCTGGAACAAGAATTTCAATCAAGCTCATGCAAAAAGTTATAGTTTCCAACCAAGCTATGCCTGTGATCGGAATTGTTACAAAGGAAGTCGTTCATGAGGATTCAGTGGCAATCCCCCAAGGAGCAAAAATATTTGGTGAAGCTTCCTATAGTGACGGATCTGACAAAGCACAAATCTCATGTAAATCCGTTCAGTACCCCGACGGTCGAGAGCGCCAAATTTCTGGACTTGGCGTATCGAACGATGGTCAAGGAGGTGTTGAAGGAAAAGTACATTCAGACGCGCTTAAAAACACTGTCGGTCAAACTCTAACAAGATTCGTCGGCGCTTACGCTGAAGGTTCAATGCAGAGAGGAGCGCTTGGGGCAAATAACGGAGGCGACGATAATGGAATGAAAAACGCTGTCGCTGAAACTGCGAAAGATCGTGCGGAAGCACTAGCCCAAGATTTGCAAAAAGAGAAAAAATGGATCGAGCTTAATTCAAATGTAGATTTTTTTGCTGTTCTCAGTTCGCCATTCTTATTTAGAGACCCAGGTAGTTATGGCCGATGAAGCCCAGGATCTTCAAGGGTCCGATCATGGTTTGATGGTTGGAACCGGACTTTTCTTCATTTTGGCAATATTTGATGAAGTTTGGCTATTGTGGATTGGATGGATTCACAATCCTACATTTCGAGTTCTGTTTTCGGTCTTTGTTGGGATCACAGTTTTTTTTGCCTATTATTTTATTTCCATAAAAATTGAAAAATGCTTCGAATTGAAGAAAAAAGAAAAGGCCATTATTGGGAATGATGAAGATGCTGTTTACTGTGGGACAACTAAAGAGCGTGAGCAAGTTTTCATTAAAACAAAACAACGTGCTATGCACACTCAGGTGATAGGTACAACCAACGCAGGTAAAACCGAATCAGTCATATTACCTTGGGCAATCCAAGACATTGAGCAAGGTCGAGGATTAATTTTAATTGACGGAAAATCTGATCGCTCATTACTTGAAAAACTTTGGGCCTATACTGTTAAGTCCGGAAGAGAAAAAGACTTCAGACTTTTTTCTTTAGGCAATATCGAACAGTCTTATCAGTTTAATCCATTAATTGGCGGAACTCCTGAAGAGGTAGCAGAACGCGTGTTTAATTCTTTTGAGTTTGAAAATGCGCACTACCGAAGTGTCCAGTTCGAAATATTTTCGCAATTTCTTAGGCTATTCGAAATTTTAAATGAAATCCCGACTTTTTTGAAACTACACCAGGCTATCAGTCAGCCTGCAAAACTTTATGTTCTGATGCGGGATAAACCGAATGACTCTATGAAACAATGGCTCAAAAATTTTAGTGAAATCCCAATGAGTGAGAGAATCTCTAATACGAGCGGATTAACGGCAGCTTTAAGTCATTTTGCATTCGGCAAGACTTCTATTCTATACAATACAGAAACTCCAAGCATTAATCTTGAAGAAGCGTTAAGTAAAAACTATATCGTTTATTTTCAGTTACCAGTGCTCTTAACTCCTTTTTTAGGAAAAGCAACTGGGAAAATGGCTCTTCAGTGCTTACAGTCAGCGATAGCAAATAGACATCGAGGAAATGATCGTAAGCAGAAATTCTTTTCTGTATTCTTGGATGATTTCACGGAATATTTGTACGAAGGTTTTGTTTCAGTTCTAAATAAAAGTCGAAGCGCCAATGTCGGAATTGTATTTGCACATCAAGCGTTAGGAGACTTAAAGACCCTTGGCGATGCAATCGCAAATTCGATTTTAACGAATTCAAACTTGAAAATCATAATGCGAGGAAATGAACCTGACTCGGCGGAATACTTTTCCAAAGTGATTGGCACGGTCAAGTCGATTAAATATACTGAACGTACAAAAAAGGGTTTTGGAAGTCCTGAATCAACTGGCGATGCCTCTGCTCGAGAAGTTGATGAGTTCATTGTCCACCCGAATATTTTTAAAAATGAGCTTGGCGTTGGAGAGGCCGTGATGGTTATTCCACATGAAGCTGGAAGTAAGACTATCAAAATCAAATTTCAAAAATACGAAGACCTACCAATTGAGCCAATTTCTAAAGTTGAAAAAACGGCGGCATCAGAACTGAAAGCTGCTTAATTTACTAAAATCAAAGGATCAATAAATGACTAAAGAGCGAAAGCAATTTCTCTATTTTACTATAATTCATCTTACTGCGCTTACTCTTGTATTATTTTCGAATGGCTGTGCTACCGCGAATAGAAGCGCCGGGCTTGGCGGCGCAATTGGTGCAGGAACGGGAGCAATTCTTGGCGGAATTGCCGATCCTGGAAAAGATGGCGAATATAGAACTCGAAACGTAATGGTCGGAACTATGCTTGGCGGCATGGCCGGAATGATCACAGGTTCCGTTATCCACAAACAAACTGAAGAGCAGAAACGAGAAGCATTTATAAAAGGGCGAGCATCATCCCCTCCACAACAGGCAGGGGTGATGCCGTCATTAAGCCAAGCAAAAGTGCGTACAGAGTGGGTCGAGAGCCGTGTCACCGGTAACCGCTTCATCGAAGGTCATTTCGAATATGTAATTGAAGAACCTTCCCGTTGGGACCAATCTAGATGAAGCCCTATGATCCAACGAGAGAGATTCAGCTTGCAGTTAGGACTGGATTTCTGAGTCAAAATATCTGGTTCGAATTTTTTGCTCCAAAGCATGAGAGATGGAAATACGAACTATGGACCATTCTAGGAAAAAGAGGATATTTTTTAAGGCATCATTCTCGGAGAGCGCATGATGTATTGGTGCCTAACCCGAAGCATCCTTTAGTACAAAAAATCGCGGGAGGCTCCATAACAATGGCGCCTCCTGTTGGCGTTTTAGATCATGACGAAGCTGTTATTAAAAGCTTTTTACTTTTAAAGCAAAAAGAGATTTTGGAAACTGCCTTTTTTGAGGGAGAATTGAAAAGGTGCGATCTAAGGTCACGAAGACATTATGATCCGAACGATCGAACAAAATACCCAGATCTTTTAATTACGATTCAAGGCCCAAATTCAAATACAAAAATTGCACTAGAATTCGAATTTTCACGGAAAGCACCGAAGCGCTATCGACATATGATGAGTTCGTTTTTGACCACCAAAGAAATTTCGATGATCGTTTTCATAACTAACCTAGAAGCTGTAAAAAGCGGAATTAAAGCTGCAATTCGTGAAACGTACTTTCCCGAATGGGAAAAGCCAATTGGCTTTGTCAGTTATGATGAATGGCAAAAAGATCCGGCTAATGTGATTATTTCATTCTCAGAATGTAAGCAGAACCTAATGCAACTGAGCCAAATAAAGAACAAATTGCAAACAGGGACATAACTCAGTCATCACTGCAAATGTAAGTGGTCATTTGAAAAATAATTGAAAACGAAATCCAAAAACATTAAAGCAAATACAAAGACTTACCCACCACCGCCTTTCCTTATTCTTGTCCCCTGATCGTAGGAGACCACTCCCTCCCAACAAGTTGAGAGAAAGTGGTCTCCTACTGGTGACAAGAGGAAAGGCGGTGGTGGGTAAGAAGATAGGGTAGGTACATGGATAATATAAATATAGAGAATAAGAATGGGATCGGAAAGAAGAAATTAAAATCTGAAAAAGCTGGTGAAGAATTTTATAGAGTGGTTATTAATAACAAAGCTCAGGAAGCTTTAGAGTTAATGTTATTGCGTGCTAATGATAATTTTTCTGGCGGTGAAATTACAAAATCTGATCTTACAAATTGGCTTTTGATTCAGAAAGTAAAATCATTTTCTGATTCAGAAGTTAAAATTATTAGAAGTCTGCATTTTGATGACCGAAAAGCTATGGCAAAGGTTCTGAAGTCTTACGATAATGGTGAAGACATTCCAGAAAATTTAAAGGAGGCTCTTAGGTTGCATCTTGGGTTTGCCGAAGAAAAAAAGCGTTCTTCTAGGTTGAAAAGTGAGTTATCCACAGAAAATGATGTGGATAACAATTCAGATAAGTAAAAAGTCTTGTCTATGCAATTTTGCGCGCATTGCTGAGCGAAAATAATCTTCTCCTTAGCCTTGATGGGCTCAGGTTTTGGGAGTATTGTTTATGGATGGATTTAACATCCAGTGCTTTCAGGCAAAGAAGTTCTTTGAAATTCGAATAGTCTTTAAAGTTCAAAGGGTAGGTTCACTGTGCAAGCTGTGAATGCTTCAAATGGTTTTCTTATAGATCAGAATCTTGATGATTCAGATTGGATGAATGCAATTGAAGCGGCTCTGTATTTGCGAATTTTTCGTAGTAACGGAAGTCCCTGTGTAGAAAGAATACGTAACCTTGTTAATCAAGGTAAAATTCCTTTTTATAAACCATTTGGACGATTGTTGTTTAAGAGATCCGAGTTAAAAAACTTTGTTGAATCATCCCGTAAAGGAGGATTCAAATGCCGATAATTTCGTATATTGAAAATAAAACCGGTGAAAAGCTTTATAAAGTCCGAATCACAAGAAGCAGTTCTGAGCGTCCTGATTTAGTCATAGATAAAAGAGCAATAGGTTTCAAAACAAAGATTGAAGCTGAACGTGCAGAGAAAAAACTCTTTATTCATGTTGAAAGAGAATTGCTTTCAGCAGAACAAAAAAGCTGTGTCTGGGAATCGCTTTTGGAAAGCTGGGAACTTGCTGCAAGAGCGGGTGATATATTTATAAGGGAAATTAAACCACCCACGGCCCGTGACTACGTTCAAGTCATCACTGATTACTGTCCAGATTGGAAAAAGCTACATGTTGCCGAAATTGATCGTGCAAGAGCATGGATGGCCCTTGATAAAGTAGAACGTGAAGTTTCTATATCAAGAAGAAAGCGTCTTAGAACTGCGATTGATGCCGTCTACAAGTGGGGAATTTTGTCGGGCCGATTAAAAGGGATCACGACTATTCCCACTGAAGGCTACAAGTCGATGCACAAAGAAGATGAAAAGATGCCTGAGATTTTAACTCTTACAGAAATTAAAACTCTTTTGAGTTACTCTGAAAAAGTTGAGCATCCATGGTATCCTATCTGGGCTATGGCTTTACTAACTGGAATGCGCAGTGGTGAATTGTATGCGCTAGAGTGGGATTCCATAGATTTTGAAAATCGCGTGATCTACGTTCATCGAAACTGGACAAATAAAACAGGATTTGGCTCAACCAAGGGTAGATACTGGCGTGCAGTTCCGATGAGTGATGAGTTAACAAATTTCTTAAAAGAACAAAAACTTTTAAGGGGTGCTGATAAAT
>JBPOIE010000118.1:0-16304 GCA_052034855.1 Bdellovibrionota bacterium
TATATTTCGTGATACAAATACGCCGGATTGGGATTTGCTTGTTGCTTATGATCTGGAAAAAATTTCAAATCTTTTGTCGAAAGTAAAAGTTCTTTCAATGCAGGATTTTGTAAAACTTTATTTTTAGAAGCTTGATAAATAATTTCATAATGACGATTCATACCAGAACCGTTGTATTCAATTTTTTGTCCCAGATAAGTGATATACTTGATACCTAATTTTTTCATGTTTTCATTGGCAAGGTCGCCCGCTTTTTTTGCTTGAAAACCATCCATTTGATACACTTGCTCACGCGTGTACGGCCAGATCACAGTTGGATCTTTCAATCGATCATCCGTCGCGCTTTCAGGGTATTTCATACCCTGCCACAAAGCCTCGACACTTTTAAATTTAACGCCGTCCATCTCAAAAGACACTGAACCAAGATTTGAGAACTGTCCGAGTTCGTTTCGTTTAGAAAGCACAACTTCTTTATTTGCACGATTGGCCGATTGAGGCGGGATTTCCCAACCCTTAATTTGATCTTGCGGAACCGGAGCCCACCACGCATCAGGAAATCCATCCGTCGACATCACCGAAGATGCATGAACACAACCTGAAGTTAAAAAAATGCAAATTGCGAACTTGATGCGTGTGAAGATTTTCATAAAATTAGAAACCTAATTTTTTAAGCTCTTCGTACAACGGAGAGTTCAATATGTATGTCCCGTAATTCATTCCTGTCTTTAAAGGCATACCTGTAGAACTTTCGATATCATTAAGACCACCATCATGAATCCCTACAATCTTTAGTGACAAGGCATTAATAATCGCAGCTCCGCTGCTACCAGGTTTGGTATCGCAGTGATGCTGAATGAACTGTTCCGGAATTTCAGGATGCAATACACGCTCAACTCCGCATGTTTTAGACCATTGAAGAACTTCTCCGTTCGGATGAGAAAAAATAGTCACCGTATCCCCGTAAATTGAACGACGAGTTGTGTCTGGTAAAACAAATTCTGCTGGGTATGGACTGACTTTTAAAATCGCGAAATCAAAACCTGTATCCGAATCTTGCATTGCTGCAACGATTTCTTGGCACTCAGACTTCATAAAAGGAACAACTTGATCTCTGTATCCGAAATCAATTGTTGCAATATAGGTGTTCGGCGATTGAAACGGATCTGTCGAAATAAATTTACAATTTTTTTGTGAAGTGACTTTTTCTGTCGCACCTACACAGTGTCCTGCTGTAATGACATATCCACCACCTAAGTGTGTTCCTGTGCATCCATAATATGTGTCGACAACTTGACCGTCATCGTCTTTTTCATTGAACATGATGCCGCCAAAAGCATTGACGATTTTTTTATACCGAAAAGGGATATTTGTGGCGTCTTTATCGACGACAACGAGGTCATTTTCGCCAAATACTTTTTCAGGAGTACCCTTTGAATAAGAAATAGTTGCGGCTAAAGTAAGTAGAAATGTTAAGAAAATTTGTTTCAAAATGTATCCCCTCAGTTATTTTTTGAATTTCTATAAGATCAAATACAGCAGATCAATGTTATTCTTACTTTTGTAAGACAATTTGATCGGGAAGTCCCAAGCGATCCTGTAGTGCTGTAAAATCAATTTCAACAGCCCTTAAAGCCATGGAACCGAACATCCAGACATCTTGCGTTATTTGCACTTTCGAACCGTAAAGTACATCACCCAGAATCGGAAACCCACGTCGGCTGAGTTCGAGCCTTAACTGATGAGGTTTTCCTGTCAAAGGATACAGATTCCAACGGATCACCCCATCGCTCACTGATTCGACCTCAGCCTTTGTTTCAGCCCACTCTCCGTGGGTTGATTCGAAAGATCTCCGTTTACCGCGTTGAATTTGAGTTTTCCAAAAAAAATGAGTTCCAGGTTCAGTTTTAAGAATTTCTCGTGCTGTCTGAACGTTCTCGGGCCAATGTGAAAAATCTTGTAACGACGTCAGTGCAAGATATTTCTTGGTTACAGTTTTATCCATAAACCAAGATTGGGAAATTTGATGAGCACGTTTGTTTTTGGCATACATGATTAAACCACTGACTTCAAAGTCTAAGCGGTGCACTGGATAAATTTGGATATTGAGTTTTTTTTGCAACTCGAGACCTAGGCAACCACGGTCAGAGCCATGACGATCCGGTGTTGATAAGACCTGACTGGGTTTATCACAAACGACAAAATTTTCATTTTCGAAAACAATTTTGATCATATTGATCATGCTTTTTTTCGAATTCCGACGAGAAATATTTCTTTTGAAATTTTTCGAGTTGAGTCGGGTTTAACGGCTTCAAAACGATGAAAGTCTTTTTTGATTTCATCGCGCAGTTTTGTAAAATCATCGGAATGAAAAAGCTTGCACACAAAGTGTCCGTCTTTTTTCAGAAACTGACGTGCGACGTTCAAGGCTAAATCGCACAATTCATACGATCGGGCTTGATCAGTGATTCGAATCCCTGTGGTCTTTGGAGCCATATCTGACAACACCACATCAAAGGGATCATTAAATCCGTGTTGATCAAAAACTTGTTTTAAATTGAGGTCACGAAGATCCGCTTGAATAAAAATTGCATTATTCATTTTTAATTTGATCTCGGTCAAATCAACTCCCAAGAGCCTGCCACCTGATCCGATTTTTTTAGTGCAGTACTGCGACCACGACCCAGGAGATGCACCTAAATCTAAAATTTTTTGATTGGGATGAATAATTTTGAGCTTTTGATCGATCTCTTCCAGTTTGAAAACAGAACGAGCCGCAAAGTTTTCTTTTTTGGCCTTTAAAAAATAATGATCGCGCGGATTGTAATTCATATTTATCGAATTTAAGTAGCAAATCTATTGTGTTCTGTCACAAGCTGTTTTAATTTAAGCCCATCTATGGAAATGATTTGGCTGCTTTTAGGTTTTTTTGCATTTGTTACAATCGCTTTTGTCGCGTTTGCTTACTTTTTCCCAGAGTGGATCGGTATCACTGGCAACAAAGCCAAGGCGATTCAAGCGCATCAAATCAATGAAAACGCCGACGACCATAAAAAAGATATTAATCTTTAATCGGCTGATTTCTAACAATTTTGACTTTAGTTAAAAAATACGCTCCTAGAACAAACAAAATAATCAGACTGAGAATCGTTTTTTGAGGACTCGAAGTCACTCGTGCCGTCATTGACATCAAAAGAGGGCCAATGATGGCAGCAAACTTACCCAATAAATTGAAAAAGCCAAAATACTCACCCGATTTTTCTGCAGGGATCAACTGAGCAAACAACGATCTAGATAAGGCTTGAACACCACCTTGAGATAATCCAATCAGCCCCGCCATCAAGTAAAAATGCCATGGTAAACTCATTTGCGAAGCCCCGATCACCACGACGACATAAATCAATAGGCAAAATAAAATGATATTTCTGTTTCCAAATTGATTTGAAAATTTCCCAGCGAAATAGGCCGCAGGAAATCCAACAAATTGAGTCACTAACAAGGCTTTAATCAAATCTCCGGCTGCAAATCCCATCGACATTCCAAAATCGACCGCCATTGAAATCACCGTTCCGACCCCGTCGATGTAAAACCAATACGCTAAGACAAAATAAAAAATATTTTTTCGTTTAAAAATATCAAGGAAAGTGTGGTTAAGTTCGCTCACTGAATCTGTGACTAATTTAAAAAAACTTTTTTGTGCCAAAGTTGAATCCACTTCAGGTTCATCGACATATTTCATCAATGGCAGTGTGAATAAAAACCACCACACAGCGACTGTGATAAAAGAAAAACGAACTCCCACAGCACCGTCTTTAAAGCCAAACCATTCAGGATTTTGAAACATGAGAATATTGATCGCGAATAAAATTCCGCCGCCTAAGTAGCCTGCTGAAAATCCGTTCGCAGAGACTGAGTCGTACTTGTCAGGTGTCGTGACCGAGACCAATAAAGAATCATAAAATACGCAACTGGCAGAGCAAAAAAATAAAGCCACTCCATATAACAACGCTGCTGAGAGCCAATCGCCTTGAGGAACAAAGTAAAGACCCAAAGTAGCGAGTACACCAAGGCACATAAAAACAAATAAAAGCTTTTTCTTGGCGCGTCGGTAGTCCGAAATAACCCCCAACAGCGGCGATAAAACCGCCATTAAAAATCCAGTGGCTGCGAGAACCCAACCTAAGCGTTCTGTACTTAACGAAACTGAAGACTCTGTATTCCAATATTGTTTAAAAAAGACTGGAAAGAAACCCGCAACAACGGTTGTAAAAAAAACACTGTTCGCCCAGTCATACATGCACCACGATACTATTTTTTTATTCATGATTTATGATGACTTGATCTTTGGCTGTCGTCCATAGTACTTTGTGTCATCCATCGGAGGACCTATGAAAAAAGGCTTATTATTGAGTACCCTATTCATTTCACTTAATGTTTTTGCAATCAGCAATCCACTTCGTCGTATTTGCTTAGAAAAAAAAGGGCAATTTTTTGTTGCTGATCTCAGCCAAGATCAAGTGGCCGCCTGTCAGTTAGGTCACTCTGTTGTTGGCGCTTTAGAACTTGTTTATTTAGGAGAAAATTTAACGTCTGAATCGGTCCTGAATTACTCTGAAAGAAAAACAACTTGCTCTGCGCAAGTTATTCAAATCAATACAAGTGCCCTAGGCCAACTTGTTACAGTTTGTAGATATAATGATGGTTCATTCATAGATTTACAAAGTTTGGAATCAGGCCGTGATTCAGGTCTGAATCCCGACTTGAACACAGCACTCGGTTTATAATTTAATACGATTTTAAATTAGATTTTAGCCAGATTGTCATTGAGTACTGGTTACATTTAATTGTTTGTAACAAAACTGGTTAGATTATAACAAATTGTCAATTGTAATTATTTTTGATACAATTTAAGCACTATGGTAAACAAGCAGTTCGCGAACGCCGTACATTTGATGACCTCTTTGGCTTTACTTAAACAAAAGCCCAATGATAGATCGACCGAAAAGTTGTCACCAAAGCCTCACTCGCCAGCTCAAATGAACTCAGAGCAATTGGCTGAAAGTGCCAACACCAACCCTGTTGTTATTCGCAGACTGATCAGCTCGTTATCACGGGCCGGACTGATTCAAACATCCCGTGGAAAATCAGGTGGAGTGTCTTTAGCGAAAGATCCAACTGATATTACACTGAATGATATTTATTCGGCGCTTGAATTGAGCGAAGCCATTTCTCACCATGAAAAACCAACCCACAAAGAATGCCCCATCAGTTGCGCGACTCACCAATTGATTTTATCAATCTCTGAAGGTGCCGATAAGGCTCTTGAAAAATACTTACAATCTCAAAAACTTTCAGATTTGATTAAAAAAATTAAAAATTAGAAATTAGTCAGATGATTCCACTCCCCACTGAAGACCCACAAATTTTATTTCAAGACGACGATTTGATTGTTCTGTTTAAGCCATCCAGAATGTACGTGCATCCGCCCGAAGACCGAATCGCCCGAAAAACGGTGGGCCGACACACGTGTATTCATTGGCTGTATGACACACATAAAATTTTAGCTAACCCTATTCATCGCCTCGATTTCTCGACCGAAGGATTGCTGCTTTTTGGAAAAAACAATCCAACAAATTCTTTGCTCAATATTCAGATGAGACAGCACCAAATTCAAAAATATTACGACGCCGTTGTTCGAGGTTGGCTGAAAGAGTCTTTTGGTGAAATCAATTTGCCTTTAGAGTCAAAAAAATCAGCTGACGAGATGTTAGAATGCCGAACTTTATATTCAACGCTATCAAAAATAGAACTTCCCGTGAGTGTGAATTCAAAATTTCTGACCAGTCGCTACAGTTTGTTAGATATCGAATTAAAAACTGGGCGCTGGCACCAGATCAGGCGTCACATGAACCGAGTGGCGCATCCTATATTAGGTGACCGCGAACATGGAGATTCGCACCACAACCGAAATTTTCGAGACAATCTGGGCATTGATGGCCTTTGTTTGAAAGCGAAACGATTGGAATTTTATCACCCGCACACCGATCAGAAAATGGTATTTCATGCGCCTGTTAGTCCGATGTGGGAAAAAATTCAGAAATTGTTTGAATCAAAATAAAATTGAAAATTAATTCGAACGACGAATCCAATTTAAATATTCAGCCAGAGTTTTTTCCGCACCGATATTTTTTGGTTCGTAAAATTTTTCTCGGGGTATGGATTCTGGCCAATAATTTTGCTCGACATAGCCTTTTTCAAAATCATGAGGATAAAGATACCCTTGATTTTTTTGCGACGATTTTAAAACTCTGGGTAAATCCGGCGATCCCGTTCGTTCGACGTAGCTCATGGCTTGATTTATAGCTAAGTAAGCACGGTTTGATTTTGGACAACTGGCCAAGAAAGTAATAACATGACCTAAATTAATTCGGCATTCCGGCATCCCGATCGCTTCGACGGCTTGCAGACATGCAATCGCGAGTGGTAACGCTCGAGGTTCTGCATTACCAATATCTTCACTGGCAAAAATAATCATGCGCCTGGCAATAAACACAGGATCTTCGCCACCTGACAACATTCGCGCGCAGTAATACAAAGCCGCGTCAGGGTCAGAGCCACGCATTGATTTTATAAAAGCAGAAATGCAATCATAATGCTGATCAGACTTTTTATCATAGGGAATTAATTTTTTTCCCATCAGATCTGTAAGTCCCTCTTGCGAGAGTGGAAACAAACTCTCTTCACCAGGAGCTCGGTACAATTTAATAACCAGATCTAAAATATTTAAAAGCTTCCGCGCGTCGCCATCGGCAAACTCGGTGATATTTTTTAAAGCGTCTTCACGAATGAGCTTTGCGACTTCTAAATGATTATCCAGACATGTCTTCGTAAAAATTTCGAGCAATTCAGTTTCAGATAATTTTTTAAATTCAACAACCTGACACCGGCTGAGGAGGGCTTTATTCAATTCATAACTGGGAAGCTCTGTCGTTGCTCCGATCAAATAAATATCACCGCGCTCAACATAGGGCAAAAGCACATCTTGTTGAGATTTATTAAATCTGTGAATTTCATCAACGAATAAAAGAGTCTTTCGACCCTGCTCCAGTTTTAAATTACGTCCCGTTTCACAGGCTGCTTTTAAATCTTTGACCCCAGCATCGATCGCATTCATTTGAATCCAGTGCGCTGACGCTGAGTGTGCAAGACTCATCGCCAGACTTGTTTTTCCAGTTCCTGGCGGTCCCCAAAAAATCAAATTCAATAAATGATTATTTTTTAAAAGCTTAAAAACAGCAGATTTTTCGGATAAAAAATGTTTTTGTCCGATGATTTGATCCAATGATTTGGGTCTTGAGCGTTCAGCTAAAGGTAACAAATCAGGATTGATGTTTTGTGTAAATAAGCTTTCGGACATTACTTCGCTTTTCTTTCAAAATATTGAAGATCTGTGAAAACACTGGCGGCCAAGATCAATTGACGTTCTTTTTCCGTCAGCGTTGGATCCTTATAAGTAATTAGAAAGTTGTCAGCATCCAAAAAGAGTTCTTTAAAAAATCCTGACCATTTTTTCTGAACTACTGCACGTTCAAAACCCGCTACGTTGTTAAATGGAAAGGTCCAAAAACTCAGAAGTCCCGATCTCATGGTGAACATCAAACGACCATTGGTATCTTGCACATCGTATTTTTTTGTCAGAATCCCAAAACGCTGATGAACACGTCCAATTGGATTATTTTGAGCATCCATCACTGTGAACTCTTGAAAGATAAATCGAAATGGATGATATGTTTTTAAAAATTCATTCCTTTGATGATCAAAAAAATGCAATTCAAATGAACGCCAATGTCCTAAAAATTGACGAAATAAAAATCCTAAAATTCCTTTATTTTGCTCGGCGCAAAATCCAAGCACATTATTTTTTTCATCACAAATTTCGTATTTATTTCTTGTCTCAAAACCAAAAAGCTCGGCCAATTCTCGGCGCTGTCTGATAATGAGTTGATTGTGCTGAGTTAACGATACGGCCATTTATGCCCCCTAAAGACTGAAAACCAGAGACTACATTAAAAACCCTACATCTCTCAATGGAATTAGAAAGGTAAATCAGCAGATTAAACTCTGCAGCGCGCAGGTTTCTAGCTCATAATTGATTTACAAGGACTACAGCCGCAGCTAGAATTTTCTGTATGAATAATAAGTATATGAGTGTCCCCGGCGTTTATTTAGCTGATTTGAAAAACAACACTCTTTGGATTCAGTTTGATCATGAAAAGGACACAAATCCATTTTCGCGAAAACTGACAGTTGCAGTGATCGAATTGAGCACTCAAATTGAAAATGACCCAGATATCAAATCTGTTGTTCTGACAGGTGGCTTAGGCCGATCTTTTTGTGCCGGTGGTGACTTTAATGATGTTTCAAAGTTGAAAGAGGTCGAAGAAACAAAATTATATCTTTACGAAATTATTGATTTGTACCAAGCCTTATTACGCATCACAAAACCAGTCATTTCGTTGATCGACAATTATGCCATCGGCCAGGGACTGCAAGTGGCTCTGATGACAGATTATCGTATTGCCACAGATCGTGCTCAAATTTCTATGCCCGAATTGAAAAATGGAGTTGCCTGTCCTTTGGGGGCCACAATTCTAGAAACTTATTTTGGTCATGGCCAAATGCTCGAAGATGTTGTGGGTTGTTCGATGATGACAGCACAGCAAGCTTTGGATAAAAAATATTTTAATCTGGTTTGTCCGCCGCAAGATTTATTTGAACTTGGAAAAAATTGGGTTGAAAAATTAAATGCTTATCCTGCTGTTCCCTTTCAATTGACGAAGAAAATCTACAATCAAAAGCTGGATCATGCACTCGAAAATGTCCGTGTTGCTGCGGGGCTTGCGCATGTGGAAACGATGAAAGCTCAATCCGCACAAAAACATTTCGATAAGATTTTGCACGGATCAAAACAGTCATGAATTCCAAAATAATTGCCATCATTCAGCAGTTGGCCCCGGCAAAATTCACAGTGACGGAAGACCATCATCTGAAAAAAGACTTACGGTTTGATTCCATCTTATTAGTGCAACTGGCAGTTAAATTGAATGAAGAACTGTCGATAGACCTAGGTGCTAAAGCGGATCAAGGTTTTGAATTTAACACCGTTAAAGATATTTTAAAATGTCAGTAGTTTTTGAAATCGTCGAAACCACATCACGGATCTCGGGGTTTGAACAATTGACCAGTCAATTAACACTCGGCGATCTAAGTCTGCGAGAACGTTTGCTTCGACAATGTCAGAGATTAAATATTTCTTATCGTCTTGCTTCGAAAGAGTCTGCTCATGTTAATTTGTCTGATAATTGTGTCTATAGTGATTCCTTACTTTTGCATTTGAAACAGAATTTTTCCGGTTTATTAAACTCTGAAGTCCAAATCGAAACGACGTGGAATGCCGCGATTACTTTTAAAAATCAAAGAACTCAGAAAACCACTTTATTTCCAAAAAACACGAACTCGGTTTTAATTTCTCAAAATAAATTACTGTGTGTCGATTTAAATTTACCCGAGACTGTGTATCCCGAAAAAGACTATCAGGTTGTCGCGACAGATTTATTTTATCAAAAAATAGAAACTTGGAATGAATTACTGATCGCACAAAGCTTAGTGGCTCGAGAATTCACAAGTTTGACTGTCGGGTTTTGGAAGCCCAAGTTACCAAATTTTATTTCCAGATGGCTCTTTAACAATCCAAGACTTGCAGCTATGACGAATCAAATTGGTAAAAACTGCCGTATTCACCCCACTGCCATTCTTGAATCCTGTGTGATTGGCGACAATGTTGAAGTGGGCGCCTTTTGTTATTTGCGAGCCGCAGTGATTGGCTCAAATGTGACGATCAGGGAAAAAAGTTCTATCAAACTTTCACTCATCGGGGTAGGATCGTATATATTACCCACAGATATTTTTAATTGCTATCTTGGAAAAAATGTCACCCTGACGACACATATTTTATTTCACTCTGTGATTGGTGATTCGACTTTTATTGGTGGCGGAGTTGGTTTTGCTGATTTGAACGCCAGTAAACAAAGTATTAAAATACAAAATGATCCTAACGAGCAAAAGTCAGATTCAAATCATTTGTTTTTAGGCAGCTGCGTGGCCGAGAACTGTTTTATTGGGGCCGGTTTATTATTCCATGTGGGACAATTGGTTCCACACCACACAAAATTAATAAATTTTAATATGATTCATAAAGATGATTTTATAAGTGGAAAAACGTATGTTTCAAATCAAGGTAAAATCACACAAATTCCTGAAGGTTTCTTAACGTCGGAAAAGAAAAATTAAGTTATGATTCTTGAATATTTAGCAAAAAACTCTGACCCTGCCCTGCAAGATCTGCAAAGACAAATCAACTACGCTGAATTGCATGATGAAGTTCAAACTGTGCTTCAAAAAATAAGTCATATTCAAGATCGCGATGTTGTTTGGCTCGAATGCAGAAATAATATTGAAACGATGACTTTATTTATAGCTTTGTGGCAGATCGGTGCTTGTGTCGTTCCTGTGGATGTAAACCTGGGACAAACCGAAAAAGATTATCTTTATAAAGAAATTCCACCGCAGTTTATTCTTGGTATGGCAGAGACTTCGTCGCTAAAACAGTATAAAATCACAACACAAAAAAATCACGATGTCTTAGATGCTCGCATTGTTCAACTGAGCTCGGGAAGCACTGGGATTCCTAAAATTATGCTGATCAGCTTAGACGCGCTGATTTTTAGGTCGCAGTCGAATCGTGATCATTTAAAACTGACTCCCAAAGACAAAACTTTATGTAGCGTACCACTCAGTCATTCTCATGGTCTGGATTGTTTGTCGTTACCCACATTGTTCGCGGGTGGTTTTTTACTGCTGACAGATCCTGCAACTTCGTTTCCTTATCGTATTTTAGAGTGGATAGAAAAATACAAGATCACTTTCTTTAGTTCACTTCCGCAGATGTACAATTATTTCAATCAAGCCGCCGAACAAAAAAGTTACGATTTAAGCTCTCTGCGCCATGCTTTTTGTGGAAGCGCTGCACTCTCAGAAAATACAGCGATGACTTTCCATCAAAAATTTAATCTCCATTTGAAACAGGGTTATGGTTTAGCTGAAATCGGTGTTATTTGCGTGAACTTACGCACAGAAAAACAAAAGTATCATTCGATTGGTGAACCTATACCAGGAATCAATTGGTTTCTCGAAGACGACGGCGAACTTTGTGTTGAATCAAAATCGTTGTTTTCAGGCTATTATAAAAATACCGCCGAAACAGAACTACGGATGACCCGAGGTCATTTAAAAACGGAAGACCTCATGGTTATCGATGATGAAGGATTTTTCTACATCACGGGCCGAAAAAATGATGTCATCAATGTGATGGGACAAAAAGTTTACCCCAAAGAAATTGAGCAACTGATGGTTCAATTTCCTGAAATCAAAGAGTGCTGTGTGACTGCAAAAGAGGATTCTGCCAGGGGACAAACACCCGTGCTGCATTTAATTGCACACAAAATAGATCTGGACCAAACGGCCTTTGAACAAAAATTGATTCAAGAATTAAGTCAAAAAATTGAAGATTATAAAATTCCAAGACATTTCGTCTGGCACACGTCGTTTCCGAAAAGCCCTTTGGGAAAGGTTTTAAAATCTAAGTTATGAGTTTTTTACTTCATATTCAAAAAATTAAGGCAAAGACACCAGTTATCAATTTAGAGACTCTCAAATCACGTTTGTGTCCCTACGTTTCAGATTCTCTGGTCACAACATTGAACTCAAAAACAGACCTGTATTGGAATTCATTTTCATCTCTAACAAATGGCCTGTTTAAAACTCCCGCTGATCATCATAATGAAGTTAATAGCGCATGGGCCGAGCTGCAGTACTCGGATTCAAAATTGAGTTTAAAAACTGATCCCATGGGACAATGTCCGCTTTGGATTCATGAAACTGAAAATTCTATTTTTATTTCTCCAGAGCAGAAAACATTTTCTGCGATTCAAGGTTTTTCCTACGAATTTAAACCTCAAAGTTACTTTTTAAAAGTATCCCAGAGAAAAAGTAACGAATCTGATTTCATGAATATACAAAAAATAAATCCTGGCGCGAGTTTAGAATTTATCTTAACTGCTGAGTCCGTCAAAATTCAGCATCATGAAAATCTGCTGCCATGGCACAATTTTCAAATCAAAACTGACATCAGTCTTGCCGAAGCGCAAGACACTCTGTCGCACGCGTTGATCACAACGAATCAATCCATCTTAATTGAAAACTCGTGCAGTTTTTTATCGGGCGGCATTGATTCTTCGATAGCGACAGTTCTGGGGAAAGCCTATTCGGGACTGAAAAGAACTTACAATTTAAAAACCAGTCTCGGCAGTGAACAACAAGAATCTGAAGATACTTCGGCCTACTTACAATTGCCTTCTGTGACTGTGTCATTGAATGAATCCAAAATACAAACCTACTTTGAATATGTTTGCTCTCGGAATGAAATCTATGATGGCCTGACTGCCGAAATTTTAATTCAACTGGATGCCTTGCTGAGCGAGATTCCAAAATCTGAAACACATATTTTCACTGGCTATGGAGCTGATTTGATTTTCGGCGGAATGCTGGCATACAAAGAATATCTGGCTGTGACTGGAGTCAGTGATACAGCTTCGCTTTTAAATCGAGCTTATTGGTCCAAAGAATTGTCCCCATTTTATTACTGGGCGCGCGGAAAAAGACTGTTTCATTCGTTCTGGAATCAAGACGTGATCAAAGCCGCTTTACAAATTCCGTTGTCACTGCAAGAACAACAAAATGCACAAAAATATGTTCTCAGATCACTTGCCGTCAAAAATAATTGGCTGACAGAGCCCTTGGCTTTTCGAAAAAAATTAGGCATGACCAACGGAACCAATATGAATGTTTTATTCTCAAGGCATTTAAAATTAAAAACGGACTACAGCTTTGATGAAAAAACAGCACTTAGCTTCAGTCTATTTAAAAATACTTTTGATAAATAGATTTCGCACGCTGTCTGATCTCAAGTAACGGCTGGTCGTATTGATCCAAATTCAGGTGCTCAATGTCGACAGGCAAATCGCTGATCTTTGCATAAAATCTTAAATCTTCATTGATCTGATTCATCGTCATCACCATTGATATTTTTTTGACTAAAAAAGGTAAAAAGCGTAACCAACTGAGCGGTTTAACAAAGACAAAAGGGATTATACGAGTTGTTTTTTCATCAATCGGGACTAAGAAAAAATAAGTGATATTTTCTTCGAGCAATTTTTTCTTGGTTTTTTGATCTGACCATTCGGAATAATATTTCATGTACAAGGGACTGACAAAAGTCTTCCAGTGAATATCCCATTGAATTTGACGCTTCCAATTGAGTCCATAAAATAACAAATTCTTTTTTTGCGGCGTAGAATAATAAATATCAACGCAGTCATCGTTTTTTGTCCAACGAAATTGGGCCTGATCAATCTGCGAGATTTCTGGCCCCGTAAATCTGTGAACAAAGGGCGTATGAGACCCTTCATTAAAATTATCGACAACCACATGAAATGGAGCCGGTAATTCAACACTGCGACTGCCGCAGAAAATATAATCCTGTGGAATATTTTGAAAAAAAGAAGCAGGATCCTTCATCCATAAAAAACCCCACTTCAAAAAAAGTTCAACTTGTGCTTTATTTTTTTTGCCATGATACGGACAAACCAGAGTATGATCCTGATGGCAAATTGTTGCGTGTTCTAATTTCATATTCCGATGATGACAGCGACCATCAGCCAGATAATATTTCCCCGAGCTGAAATAAATTGTTTTCTGAACACCATCAATTGTCAAACTCACGGGTTGTGATTTTGAAATTTGATCGATAGGAAGTAATGGCGAATTCAATTCTAAAAGTGTAGTTTTCTCGAGCTGATTATTCACGACCATAAACTTTTCCTTCCAAAAAATATTTGACGAGCGATGACAATTCACTCCACTGGACAACGGCCGTCAAATTTCCCGATTCGACCAAATCAGAAAGATCTTTTTTATGACTTTTTTCGGACTGTTTCCACTCTTGGTAACTAACAGTATTTGCTTTGGCCAGTTGTTCGATAATTTCATCACTGATAGCACCCATCTTTGAATTTTCTAAAGCAAATAGAGCTCGAGATCCGTGTGCGATAGGTAATGAAAATAAGCCACTCCCACCAAAACAGCGTCCAGCAATAAGACCTATTTTAAAATAAGGGTAATTGATATAGGACTCGATCAGTTCTAATGATTTTATAATGACGTTCTGATCACTACTTTTTTGGCGTGGATCACCACCAGGAGTATCCGTCACAGCTAATAGTGGCAATCTAAAAGCTTTAAATATCGCCAAGGCCTGTTTATATTTTTCAATGGTGGCAATTGAGATCGCATTCACAGGATGATCCAGTGGATTAATCAGTAGACCAAAATATTTTCCATCTTTTTGACATATATAACAAGCGCCTGAACCTGAGTAGTGAGGAATGATTTCTGATCTTGCATCTGAGATCACATTTAAAAATTGAACATACTTCTCAGACCGCAAGATCATCGATGAATTTTCACTGACGACATCGTGATCAACTCGTGGCAGTGAGCAATCCATTAAGGCTAATTTTGTATTTGTCTGACTGATTTGAAATAAACGTTTCAGTGAAGATTCTAAATTATCCCCGATCTCATGAATCAGCAAATGTCGTTCAAATTGATGAGCCGCAGTTGCATATTGTGAAAAACTCAGATCCGAATCTCCGAAAAAGGATTGTATCACACCAGGACCCGTTAAATTCACCAAAGTTTTTGCTGTGCTCGCGATTCGAAAATGAGCTTGGGCAAAAAACAAAGCACTCGCGCCAAGACACAATTCATGTGCTAATGATAAAAATGGCCTTCTCTGATTCAAAATAAATAATTTGGGTACAACACCCCAAATCGCGTTAAACATGATTCGTTTTTGTGTCAGTCGGACTCCGCCGGAGTTTGCTAAAAATATAAAAGGACTCTGATCATCAGACTGATTTAAAAAAAGCAAGTATTGATGTAAAAGCACAAGATTTTCATTCGAAAAAGTTCCGCCACGCACATTAGGATCAAGCAGACAAATGAAGAATTCAGAGCCAATTTGCGGCGTCGCTTTCAAACACAAGAGACCATCGTGAATGCCAGTTTGATTTGTTGGTTGAAACTCAGTCAGCACGCAATCTGCGGTATTTAAAAAAGTAAACACATCTGCGGCAAAAGTTTTTTTCTTTTTTAAAGAAGCTGTTGTTTCCAGCACATATTTATTTGAATCAAACGCTGTAAACTGATTCATGCTTTTTTCTCGCTAAATAATCCCAAAAAAAGTCCGATCAAATCAATCTCCCAACCACTGACTCGATTGGAAATATTTTTGGGAAAGGCATGATGGTTATTATGCAGTTGTTCACCGAAAAAAAATGGAAATGTCAGAACTAAATTTCGGCTTTTATTGGGCAAATCAAAATTCACATAACCAAACAATTCACAATGGGTCCAATGACTCATCAGACTTGTTGCGACCATCGCGCCAATAGATCCGATATTTAAAAGAAGAACTCCTGTGAGTCCAAAAAATCCATAGGTCAGACTATAAATAACAAAAACATACAGATAAAAATAATTTGATAAACTTTGTAAAAATGAACTTTTCATAACAACGGTAGATCCCGATTTTAACAATAATGTTGTTACATCTTTAGATGCCATGGGCTGATACACGCCCAAAATATAATTCAGTCCTCTTAAATTCGGCAATATAGGATCATTGGTCTGATCGGCAAGTTGATGATGGAGGTTATGACCTAAATACCACTCAAGTGGAGTTCCAATGTGCACCAGGGATCCTAAAACTGAAAAAGGATATAACAACAATTTAGGAAATTTCCGAAAATCATGCGAAACGACGCGGTGGAGAGTCATTGCTACACCGAAAAAGAAAAAGATAAAATAAGAGACGTAACTCAGAATCCAAAAATTTAAATTTCTGTGCTGAACAATAGCCGTCGAAACACAGATCAAAAAACTGATGAAAACTAAAACATTTAAGCGATGGTTATATTTAAAAAACGTCCGCAGGCTCATCAATGGTATTTTCATTGATAAATCCACCTTCGGTCAATAATTCTGCGGCCGACGTGCGTTGTAGCTCTGTAGCCAAAGTTAAGATCATTTTTTGAAATTGCTTTTCGGCTTGATTTTGTTGGTTTTCC
>JBPOIE010000105.1:0-6097 GCA_052034855.1 Bdellovibrionota bacterium
AGCCCGTCGAGACTGAGCTGACTCCAGAACTGAGAGTTGCAAATGGAGCTGTCCGATTGGTTGTTGAACCATCGCCGACTTCACCATTTTGATTATATCCCCAACATTTTAATGCTCCGGCTGTGATCGCACAGATCTGCTGATCTGATTTTGCAGAGATCGCTGACACATCAACAAGAGATCCAAAAACACCCTTCACCAATCCATTACACTGAGCCACGCCAGAAACGATCGCACAAATTGATGCGCGTCCTGCAGAGGAAAAGCTCACACCAGAATTGAATATTTGAATTGGCGTCGCATGAGGAACGTAATCTAAAGTCCCCGTCAGCTGTCCATATGAATTCGAACCCCAACACCAAAGCGCACCCGACACGACGGCGCATGAATTATGCTCACCACCTAATGCGGCAAACGTGACTCCTGCACCGAGTCCAATGACACGAACCGGAGTCAGTCGAGTTGTCGTTGTCCCGTCTCCGATCTCGCCATACTCATTATTACCCCAACACCAAAGTGCACCTGAGACAATCGCGCAAGTATGAGCGCCACCCGCATAAACTGCAGTGGCACCAGAACTTAAAATCTTGACTGGAATAATTCGATTGGTTGTCGACCCGTCTCCGAGTTGGCCAGAACTATTCAGACCCCAACACCAAAGAGCCCCCGAGACAATAGCGCAACTATGTGATCCACCAGCTGCAAGTGCTGTCGCGCCAGAGGGAAAAACTGTATAAGGTGTTAATCTTCGCACAAGAGTATCAAAAGTCTCACCCACATTGCCACCGACGGCACCGGATGAATTGCTTCCCCAGCATTGAACTGCACCACTGATCAGACTGCAACTATGAAAAAAACCAACTTCAATGGTGTCTGTTGAAGCTCCAAGACTTGTACTTTCGGAATTTAACATCGAAACATTCGGATTTCCACAATTTTGAAAGACAAAAATCACCAACGCAGCACTCAGAAAAAGAGCTGTAGCCTTTGCGGGACGATTCTTATTTAATTTCACAATCACTCCTCACCAAAAAATCACATTCACTCAATTAAATCCGACGAACTAATTCCCCGAAGACCACTGGATCACAGCATGACAAGATACATTTGCCGGGCACTGTACATTCTGAATATTAATATACCATCGACCCGTTGTTAGCTTGATGTCCGATGGTCGGGAATCTCCGTTAATTCCGACACTCGCACTTACTGTGTTGGCAGGGGTTTTTGTCCCATAGAAATTAGCTGACACCCACTGTGCATTATTCGTGTAGTCACATTTAGTTCGTGAAATTGTAGCGTAACGACCGCCACGAGTTGCACGAAAGTCTGCGAATCCAAATGTTGCCAGTGGCAGTCCAACAGTTGTGTCTGCATCTGTGACATCTAAGGCGATGACAAAGTTATTTCCGGTCATAAAATTTTGAACATAAGTATCACTATAGAAACGGTTATACTTTTCAGAGGCCTTAACAACAACTCTGACCGGTTCGCCGGGGCAGTTATCACCCGCCACAGGAGCAGGACCGCTAGATGCTGGTGAGCACGAATTATACTTATAAGTTGGATCACTTAATGTTCCGTTATTACAAGTCACTGTTTTTGAAACACATGAAGTACCGCTTGGTACAGACGTCGAAGAATAGCCCGGAGAACTTTGTCCGTTGGCTAACGTTGTCGTTCCGAACGCACAGCTGTTTCCACCCGATTCCGAAGGAGGAGGAGGTGGTGGTGGTGGCGGAGTATTTTGGTCGCAAGCACAAGTCCAATCTGCGGATCCATCTGTGACATTTTGTTTTTGACTAACATTGGCACTCGTGCAGCTGATGTTTCTTAAAGCTGGGCGCAGACTCATTGGACGTTCCGGAGCAAAGTCATCAGCCCAAACCCACGAACAAGCTCCACCACCACCAGGATTAGGTGGATTTGGAGGTGTTTGTGGTGGCTGAGTTACAACAGTGTTTGTTACGGCTGTTGCACAAAATAAAATTCCTTGATCAACATAACCTTGTGCTATGAGTTGAGCCTTTAAATTTGCTCCACTGACCAGTCGATACTTCAAATTACTTTCATGAAATAAACGATAAACTGGATACGTCACACTTGGTGTCGATGGACATGTGCTGCCTGGATTTATTTTAATCGCGTATCCTTCAATGCCTTCATCTTGCCAATCTGAATTTGTCAGAAGCGGCGCTTGTTCAGTACCATCTGCCGTGTACAAATGAAACCCAGCTTTATTAAATAAACGATAGACAGGACTTAGCCCTGCTGCCGTAGCAGCTTTGATTGTGATTGTATTACCCGTTATTGAAAACAGACTCGAATACCTCGTCTCAAGTAATGTTTGATCTGAAACACGACTTGTGTAGAAATGTCTTTTTGTTGAAAGATGTAGATATTCTTTGAGAACAACGTTACCGTTGATAACATTCTGTTGACCCGCATCAGTTCTTGGGATGGATGTGTATGTCGAATTAAATCCAGTCTCAAAGTTAACATCTGAACCAGAGACCAATTGATTCTTAGAACAGTTTTGAAATGCTACAGATATCAAAAGGAATAAAAATGAAAAAATCACTAATTTATTTGTTTTATTAAAAATATTTTTCATAGATATATTCCTTTTTTGAGATCAAGTTTTCTAGGTGTTATAACGTTCTTGAGCTTGATCCATAAACATTCATACACATGGTTTCGCTGCCTATAAACAGTATCGTCCTGAATCTGATTTTTATAAATAGATCACTTGATTTAACTGTTGCATTTCTCAATTTGAATCATTCAATGAGTCATTCACTAAAAAGCGAGACATCATATGAAGATCGGCATTCACTTTTTTTGAACCTTTAAAACATCCGTACCGCGAATATCACAAACAATGTCTAGATCGACACTGAAATCCTGTGACAACTTTTTCAAATCATATTCCAATTTATGATCTTTTAAAGACCTCAAAAGAACAAAGGCTACACCTTGATTTTTTAACGAATCTCGGATTGATTTCAGCAAATGATCAAAATCCGAATCGATATAAAAACGACAACGATTCTTAAACTCAGAGGGTGAAAGCTTACCCTGCCCCAGATTAAAGTACGGAGGATTACAAAGAATTAAATCATACTTTTCAAAAAATGAAGAGTTGTTCGAAATCTCAGAATAATTCTGATTTAAAAAACGAGTTTTAATATCTGTGGGGTACAAGGTTTGAAACTGCGAAATATTTTTTTCAAAATATGTCTGGTAGATGCTCTGCACTTCGGTGAAATCCATGGCATCTGGCAACTTTATTTTATTTTGATATAAATGAATTAAAAAATCTAACCCTACAATACCGCAACCTGAACAGAGATCCGCAACTGTCTGAAATTGAAAAAATGAATTACTTTGAACCCACTCAAAAACATATCGCGCCAGAAAAACTGAATCATGAGAAAAATGATATTCTTCCGGTTGAGAGTATTGCATAGTAAAATGCGAATTAATTGACGACATTTTATCTTGTCGGTAACAACTTCATGAATGTATCAAAATCCAAGGGTTTCGAGAACAAATATCCTTGCCCAAAATCAGAGCCTAACTCGGTGATTAATTGTGCTTCTTTTTCGGATTCAATTCCTTCAGTAATCACTTTTAAATTTAACTGTTTTGCTAAATAGATGATTGAACGCACCACTGATTTTGTTTTTTCATCATTAAACAAATTAATAACAAATGATCGATCAATTTTTAAATAATCTATAGGCATGTCGGCTAAATATTGAAGACTTGAAAACCCCGTTCCAAAATCATCTAATGAAATTTCAAATCCGATTTTTCTTAATTCGGACAATATATTCATCAAGAGTCCACTTTCCATCATCACACGCTCGACAATTTCAATCTTAAAATTGGCTGGATTTACGCTGTGTTTTTGCACCAGATTTTTGACTGTCGCGATAAAGTCATGATGTAAAAACTGACGTCCCGACACATTAATACTGATTGAAAAAGGTTTTTGAAATGCGGCTTGAATTTTTTTTGAATCTATAAAACATTGTTCAAAAATCCAATAACCGACAGGAACAATCATCGAGGAATTTTCGAGTATATCAATAAACTGCCCTGGCGAGACCATTCCGTCTTTGGGCCTTTGCCACCGAATCAAAGCTTCACTGCCGACGATATTTCGCGTTTTCATATCAATAATCGGTTGATGAAAAATGACAAATTCATTTTTCTTGTAAGCCTCAAAAATTTCGTTCTCATACTTAATTTTTTCGAGAGCATCATTATGGCGATCTGAGGATTGAATTTTCTGAAAGGGATCGCCACCTTCTGCCTGATTTAAGCGACGTAATCTTTCCATCAAAATTTTAACTATCAATTGGACCAATGAACTCGAAGCATTGACCTTTTCAAGAAGTTGATCTTTCTGTATCACATGCAAACTGACTTCGGTGAGTGTGCGTGCTGATGCCGAACGAACATTTGCATCAATCAATGCCATTTCACCAAAAAGCTCACCTTGTCCCAACACTGTTAAGTGCGTGTCTATATTCATTTTATTCGTATAAAAAATTTCAACTTGTCCGGATTCAATCAAGTAAGCTGTATTTGCTTTTTCACCTTGGCGAAATATGATTTTATTTTTATCAACATTCATGCTCCAATATTAATGTGGCTACAAATGAAACACAAGTATTGACAGAAAAACTCCACCCTTGCCAAAAGTGTGGCGCCTGTTGCGCCAGCTTTCGAGTTTCATTTTATTGGATACAGGCCGAAGATTATATCGAAAATTCGGTTCCGCAAAATTTCATCGAAGACCTCGACCTTAGCACTCGGTGCATGAAGGGGACGAACCATAAACACCAACCGAAATGCTCAGCACTTTCAGGGCGTGTCGGACAGATCGTCGGTTGCACCATTTATAATAATAGACCCTCGCCATGTCGAAATTTTAAAGCTTCCTATGAAAATGGTCATCAAGAGCCCCGTTGTGATGAGGCTCGACAAAAGCACGGGCTTAAATCACTGACTAAAATGGATTGGAAATAGTATAAAAAAAAGCGGACTTTTTTCAAAGTCCGCTTTCGTGATTTTTATTTCAGAAATTAAAATTCTTATTTCATATTGTCTGCGATCCAAGAAATCGCAGAACTCACTTTAGAATAAATTCCGTACTTATTTGCACGAGCACAACCTTCACCCCAGCTGACAACACCGGCAAGAACTGTTTCACCGTTCGCAGCAGTTACAACTAATGGACCACCGCTGTCACCCTGACAAGAATCCTTACCGCCAGCTTTGTAACCTGCACATAACATTGAATCAGTGATGTCACCGCCGTAAGCAGCTTTGTCATTACATACTGTTTTAGAAACTAACGGAACATTCACTTTTTGTAACATGTTCGGTAAACCAGAGCTGCTTTCTTTGAGCGCGCCCCAACCTGCCGTTGTCGCCATAATCTGTGCCGCTGCAGATTCTTCTGAAATTAAAATTTCAGTTTCATTCAATGCAACTGGTTTGTAAGATGAATTTTGTGCCAACTGAATTAATGCAAAATCAGAATCCATTGTGCTTGAGTTATATTTTTCATGAGCAATTATTTTTGAAACTTTCATTTTCTCGACACCAGCTGTGTCTTTTTGGTTTAATAAACCAATCCAAACTTCATCAACAGAACTGCCCTTTACACAATGAGCTGCTGTTAATACCCAGTTCGGAGCAATCAGTGAACCACCACAAAAGTGACCGAAACTCCCTGAACGTAATGAAACGATATATGGAAACTCGCCCTGAACGGCATTTTGTCCGCCGACGATTTTAGGTAAAAATGTCGTTTTTGCAGAAACAGTTAATGAAGTAGCTAAAACAAGCGTCATCCCGATTGACTTGATCATATAAACTCCCCCTCAGAAGTCGTATTCTTATCCTTAAGAATATGTTGTTATTTGTAGCAATTAGCATTTCGCGTTTTACTACAAAGGGCGAGCAATATGGTCAGTTCCAAAATGAATCTATCCTAAGGTCGAGTCTGAGCGCAGAGTGTAATAAGATTATTCTGCGATCTCTAAACGAATTTTCATATATATTTCGTGATACAAATACG
>JBPOIE010000083.1:0-118928 GCA_052034855.1 Bdellovibrionota bacterium
CCTCGGTCCCAATTTAAAATTTTGTATTTTGTATTTTCTGAATTTTGGAGTGTCATCCAATGACTCAGATGAGTCGCAAGTCGGCCAGAGCCAACAATAAGAATTGTTTTAAGATCCGTTTTCATAATTTTCCTCGGTACCTGTAGATTATCTAACCTTCGATCAAGTCCATTTTAATTGAGCCTAAGTCGCAGCTGATGATATCAGCATAGAGCTTATGCTCTATCGCTGCCAAATTACCACTTTTTAAATGAAAAGCAATAGGCTAGTCTCTTGATTTCAAAGGAATTCATATGAAATTTAAACCTCTCTATTTTGCTATCGTAATTTTTGTTTTAGCTACTGTCGGTCTCATTTATACTCAGCTGGGTAATGCTCAAAAAACGGTTCCAAAAGTAAAGCTGAGTTATTTCAGTAATTTAGGTGTGTTTTCAGAGGCTATTCAAGGTCGATTGCAACAAGAAATATTAGCCGAAAAATCTTTTTGGTTTGGTATTGAGCCAGAGAAACCAAATCATTTAAAATTGGCAATAGCATTATTAAAGCAAATCGAAAAATCAAACGGTTCCTTCGATGCGATCTTTTTTGATAAAGAACTTCAACTTAAGCCCAGTGATCTTGTCGAAATCCCTCAGGCTAAAGAAATTTTAGTTCGCGATGAGTGGCCAGCTGTTGCGGATCAACTTCTAGCATTGAAGGACAAGAGATATTTCTTAATTACAGCTTCGATTTACTCAACTTCATATCTTCAAGAAAATCCAGTTCACAAGATTAAAAATAAGATTCAACAGAGTATGATGACCTTTTCTTCAGGTCATTTTTCAATGGATGCACAGGATGAAAAAAACTCTGTTTTCCAATGCAATACAGATGACAAAGAAGGGATCTCGGCTTGGAGCTGTGCCGTTGTGGGAAAAGCACGAACACAAAGAAAAAAACTGAATATGAACCATGATGCCTTTGCAGGTTTAATGGATTTGACGGGCGAAAAAGACTACATGATTTTACTCAGATAAATCTTTTTCGCTCTTCACGTTTAGACTTCGTGACTTAAAGGTCTTCTTGGAGCTCGGAAATAAGTTCTCGGTGACAATGAAAATAAATTTTCTACTTTACTCATATAAACGCAAGCATAGCGTTCCATCTGATAAGCAAAATAACTTTCTTCATTACCTGCTCTCATCAATTGTCCCCAATTTGGATTATACAATGCTTGCTGCTTTTTAATCAGCTGACTAATCTGTGTGTCGATGGCTGTGATTTCGTCTTGCAATTGATCTATACGTTTTTCATCGATTTTCACTTTATCAATTTTTCTCGTCATTAAATCAGTTAATTCGTCTTCCATGGGCTCTTTTTTATTCATCAAAGATTCGATTTCATTGGTCATAGGCTCGGCAGCTCGGTTCTGTTGAATTTCTTGTTCAAGTTCCTCGATGATCATTCCTGTGCGCCAGTTGCAATCTTTTTTCAGTCGTAAAATATCTCCGTAAATGTGGTCTCCGATATAAAGAATGTCGTCTCCGTCTAGGCCTAAATCAGAAGTAAATTTACGTGCATTACCACCTTGGTAAACACCACGAGATAATTTTTCTTCCATATTTGTCATAGTGCCAGTGATCGGATCCACTTTTAAAAATCTCAGATCGTCATAGAAGAATTTTGGTTTTTGCGCAAAAGCAACCACAAGTTCAAAAAGATCGACCCATGACGTGTGTTCTTTTAAAAACGGATTGATCGCAAAATCCATCAATAGTTTCGTATAGTGAAACTCGGAATTAGTTAATACGAAAATCTTTTTCCCATGCTTTTTAAATTTTTCCAACGCATGAACAACATTTTCATCTTTGATAATATAGTGGCTTAAATTTTCTCGAACAGCATTTTTTAACGAACCATCTCTGTGAGCTTCATCCAAAGCATCTAAAACGTCATCGGCCATTTGTGCATAATCTGGAAATTTTAACGTGGGATCGGAATCTTTCAGGTCCACAAGCTGCGAATAGGCATGAGCCAATGAATATGAAAAGCTTGTATCAACAGCCAGATAATCAGACTTACTCAAGTCAATATACGTTGATTTGTACATTTTTTGATGAATTTTAAAATCAAGAGGCTTCAGACCATGAAAACTGTTTCTGATGGCCGTGTAGCGATTTAATTTGAGGAGATTTCCTTTTTGTCTGTCGACAACGAGGCCGCGTAAGGCGAAATGAAAATCAAATTGTAACTTTTTAATTTGTTCAGGGTAGCCTTTTCCGCCCACCAATTTTTCCATGATTTTACCATGAGAAAGGCGTTCGAAATTTTCAGTGTTATAGCGGATCAATGTATGATCCATATCAAGACCGATATATTTAATTTTTTTTAAGTTGAGTGTTCTGTTAACGAAAACTTTACGATGTGGCATATGTGACTAACTTTCTTGTTGTGAATTAAATAGAATTATTTTTCAGTGGGCAGCATCAGGCTGTTCCAGGCAAGCATTCCGCCTTGCATGTTATAAACATCCGTGAAGCCTTTGGATAAAGCAAATGCAGCGGCTTGAGATGATCTTCCGCCAGATCGACAAATAAAGACGATCGTTTGGTCCTTTGGTAGTCGTTCGATTTCCGCAGGAATAGTGTTTAAAACAACTAATTCAGAAGTTGGTGCGTGGCCAAGTTCGCCATTGAATTCTGAAATTTCTCGGACATCAATTAATTTCAGATGGGCTTTGTTTTCTAAAACTTCTTGGGGGTAAACATCCGTAACTTCATTAAAGTGAGGATTTGGTGATGTGTGTTTAAATTTATAGCTCATAAGAGTTCTAATCTATCGTAATTTAAAGACTGACAGCAACAAGTTTATCTTTTTTTTGTACTCACGGTCCTAACACAGCTATCCTAAGCGTTGTGGAAATCACCTTATCTTCTGAACAACAAACAGCGTTAGAGCTCTTACAGTCTGGCGACAACATTTTTCTGACTGGCGGCGCTGGATCAGGAAAGAGCTTTGTCGTTCGCGAGTTCATGAAGACCATGGATCCTAAAAATTTACCGATTTTAGCCAGCACGGGAGCCGCGGCAGTGTTGCTCGGTGGTCGTACTTTTCATAGTTTTTTTGGTTTGGGTATTATGGAAGGTGGTCCCGAAGCCACCTATGCTCGCGCACAAAAAGATACAAAATTATTAAATCGAATTAAAAAAGTTGAAGGAGTGATCATTGATGAAATTTCGATGATTCCGGGTGATGCTTTAATGATCGCAGAAAAACTTTCGCAACAGGCGCGTGAATCGACATTGCCTTGGGGTGGGATGCGGGTGATTGCTGTCGGTGATTTCGGACAATTGCCTCCAGTGGCGCGTTTTGGTCAAAAACGCGATTGGTGTTTTTTAAATTCTGTTTGGGATAAAACAGGTTTTATCACTTGCGAGTTGAAACATAATCAACGCGTTCAAGAGACTCACTTTCTGGATATTTTACATGATGTCCGCCAAGGTAAAGTCACTCCACAAGTTCAAGAGTTTCTGAATGAACATACCAAGCCTCACGATGAAGATCATCCGGGGACCAGGTTGTTTCCTCGCCGAGACCAATCAGAAATGTACAATCAAAAAAAGTTGAATGAAATTCGCGAAGATGAACATGTGGTTGATTCCATTTATCTCGGCGATGAAAAATTTATTACCAATTTAAAAAAATCAGCACCCGTTGTTGAACAATTAAAAATTAAAATAGGTTGCCGCGTTTTATTTTTAAAAAATGATCCGCAAAAACGCTGGGTCAATGGAACGCGGGGAACAGTCACTGATTTTGCATCGGACTCGATCACCATCCGCAAAGATTATGGTGGCAAGGCCAATTCAAAATTAGGCCGTGAGGTCACGGTCGAAAAATTTCAATTCTCGATGCTTGATGCCGACGGCAACGTCAAAGCCAGCGTCATTCAATTTCCGATCACCTTGGCTTATGCGACAACAATTCATAAATCACAGGGTGCAACTTTGGATGAGCTTTGGTGTGATTTAGGAGCGTTGTGGGAGCCCGGCCAGGCTTATGTGGCCTTATCTCGGTTGCGTGATTCGAAAGGTCTGCACATCGTGCGTTGGAGTCCGAAATCTTTTATCTTAGATCCTCATGTGAAGAAGTTTTATCAAGAGATGTTTTAGTCGTGATTATAAAAATTTTAAAATAAATTTTTGCATTGTAGAGTTGTGGGAGTTCTCTGAAATAACACTTTTGATTTTCCTAAAAGCAATTCGATTCGAGTCGGTTTTAAATTAAATTTTTCTAGAGTTACAGCAAGCACGTTTTGATTCAAATTATCAAAAGCCCAAAGTCTTCCTTCGTGAATTTTAAAAGACATCGTTGAGTCCAATTTTTTCGTAGAAAGTCCTAATTTCATATAGGCATTGAGAGTGTTTTTAAGCCAGGTATTTTTAGTTTCTTTTCCCATCAAAGATTCTTTTGCTTCATTATTCATAAACAGTACTCTTTGAGACAGTAATAAATTATAAAATGCTTTAGATAATTTTTTTTGATCTTCGGCTAGGGCTGCAGTCTGTAAATCTTGATTTATTTTATCGACTTTGATTTTGTGGGCTTGTTCAAAAACGGGCTTAAGAATTGAGGCCATCGCATTACGTAAAGGTGAACGCTCTTGCAATTCGCCACTATAAAAATCATCTTTTGATATTTTTTGTTCAAGCTGAATCATCACGCGCTTGGCATCCTCAGATAAAACGACGGGTTGACCCATGATACGTTCAGTTTCAGCAATATAGGAGTCTAAAAATACCCGTAGGTGGCGCTGTTGTTTTTGAAATCCCGTGATGTGACTTGTGATCCCTTGGCCAGAATAAATACTTGAATGATACCAAATATCTTTTGCGATGGCGACGCCCTGATCTGAAAAATAATTTCCATGAACAGACATCAGCTTAACACGTTCCCACTGAATATCTGTTGGCAATTTTCCTGCGGCAACTAAGGGAATTGGGTTTAATAAAACATCAGCAAAATCGCGAAAATAAATTTCTTTTATTTTTCCGGTTGTTGTATCAATATCAAAAATCATATTTTGGGTGTGCGATTCAAAAGAAACACCGAGGACATGATTCGCATAGGCCATGTACTTTGCAAGTTTTGGCAAAAGCTCAGTCGTTTTCCAACGATCAATGGCTTTTGATTCTTCAAAACGATTCTCTGTGAATTTCATAGCAATTTCCCGAATGCAAGAATCACATCCTAAAAGCCCATGTCCTGGAAACGTTTGAATACCATTTTGTTTCACTCCTGTAATGCGATCTGCAGATCGATAAGCCACAGAAAACGGTATTCCTAAGACGGATAAATTCACGCCCATAAATGAATCCATCGTCATCCGTTGCATTTCTAAAGGTAATTCAGATAGCTGTGATTTAATATAATCATTCACTAAAATTTCACGCTCTAATTTTTGCTCGAGGCCTGGTAAATGCGGAACAAATTTCGCAAAAAAACCACCAAATGAACCCACAGGTTCTATATAATAAGTCGCGCGACTTAAAACTTTACGCCCCAAAGTTTTTAACACAGGTTCGCCAAATTTTAAACGTAGGGCTTGATAGCCAAGATGATCGAATTCAAGGCACGGAATTAATATTTTTCCAGTGTTTGAGCGAACTCGGGCTAGGTCCGCATTTTCAATAAATTGCGAGACAGCTAAATGAGACCCTAATTGATTTCGATCGGCTTCAAAAATAAATACGCTGACAGGCGCTTTGTCGGCCTCGGGCATTAAATTGGCTTTTGCCTTTTCTTCTGAACGTAAGCGCTGAACCACGTTAAAGTTATTATCGTAAAACAAATACTGCTCGATGGTCGAATGAAATGTTGCGGGGATGGTTGGTTGAGTGTAGATGTATTTTTGTTCTGTACCAACTTCGGGCGTTTGTCGTTGTTGAGCCGAGACTGATATCGAAACTGTTAAAAAGAAAAGATGAGTGAAGAGTTTAATCATTTTATCCAGCCTCTAAGGAACGCAAGGTCCAATGCTGTTTTGCCATCTTTATATTTTGCGTTTTGATCAACTCCTGGAAGCGTCATCAGGAATTCAAACATTTCTTTATTGCTAGCTAGTGTAGCGTTGAGAAGTAAGGTAAGGCCATTTTCATCTTTGGCATTCAGATCAACACCTGGTTGTTTTGAGATAAGTTTGAAAATGTCTTTATGGCGTTTTTGTGCAGCCCAGATAAGTGCGGTATTACCAAAAAGACCTTTGATATTCAGATCAACACCTGGTTGTTTTACAAGAAATTCGACAATGTCTTTATGGCCATTTTGTGCAGCCCAGTTAAGTGCGGTATTACCACAGTGACTTTTGGCATTCAGATCAACACCTGGTTGTTTTACAATAAATTCAAAAAGGTCCTTATTGCCATTTTGTGCAGCCCAGATAAGTGCGGTATCACCAGAGTGACTTTTGGCATTCAGATCAACACCTGGTTGTTTTACAAGAAATTCGACAATGTCTTTATGGCGTTTTTCTGCAGCCAAGATAAGTGCGGTATCACCAGAGCGATTTTTGGCATTCAGATCAACACCTGGTTGTTTTAATATGAGTTCGAAAAAGTCTTTATGGCCTTTTACTGCAGCGAAGTGAAGTGCGGTATCGCCAAGCTGATCTTTAGCATTCAGATCAACACTTGGTTGTTTTAAGATGAGTTCGACAATGTCTTTATGGCCTTTTACTGCAGCGTAGTGAAGTGCGGTATTGCCAAATTTATTTTTGGTGTTCAGATCAATGCCAGGTTGTTTTAAAATAAATTCGATAATATCTTTATGGCCCGTCTGTGCAGCAACGTGAATTGCGGCTTGGCCATTATTATCAAGCGCATTGATATCAAATTTATTTTTTATAAGCGCTGATATTACTCTTGGGCTCGATAAATAATTTGGAAAAGTCATTTCATTTGATAATTTTTTCAAACTCGCATGACTCGAATTTTTAAAACTAAGAAGTTCGTTCACAGTTTGATTTAAATCTTGATCAGACAATTTTTCTAAAAAATCTCCGAGCTCTTTAGCTATATCACTTGCCATTGATGTTTTTTGATACATCGCAAGCTTGCGAATTTTTAAAGGTCTTTTTGTGTCGCCAGCGATGTGATCTAGATCTATACTGAGCTGATCTTTCGTGTATAGTCCTAGTTTTACAATTCCTTCTGAAAGGCTTATAAATTTAATAATGTCTTCCGAATTTTCAGAGTCTTTTAATTTTAAAACTTGTTGAGCCAGTTGTTCTTTGTTTAATGTGGCATCTGATGGGTAGGATTGAACTTCGTTCCCTTTTCTAATTTCGGTATTTTGATCAAGTGGTTTTCCTTCAAATATGCGGACTTCAAGTTTTTTATCACCACGCGAATAAGCGTTTTTGAATTGAAACTGATGTTCCTGTGGTGTGAATTCGGGTCTGAGTTGATTCAATCTTGGCATGATATTTTGTTGAACAAAATCTGTGATCACATCCATATTTGATATACCACCATGCCCTGGAATGTCTTTACCCAAGTACGTGGGAATTGCTAAGTGGTAGCCTTTGGTTTGTAAGGATTGGTCCACAGCGTTTAAAAATAATTCAATCATTGTTGTTGGAATATTTTGCAGTTTATCTAAGAAAGCTACTTTTTCTAAATGACCATTTTGTTTGTTTATTGCTGTTCCTAACACAAGTGTCGCATGGCCATCGGATTTATAACTTGAATCCGTCATTGTGAAATAAATATAATTTGGATCTAAAGCTTTATCAAAATACGTTCTTGTCGAACAATCTTTACCTAAACATGATCTAAACGGTGATTCTTGAATCGAAAGTGATCTAACGCGGATCGAATTTGTAGGTTTTGTCGTAAAATTTGATTGCTGTACAAGAAGATCGAAGTGTTTAATTAAAAGCTGCGGATCTTCATTTTTTGACAAGCCCGTGGGAAAATCAATTTTGAGTTTTTGTTTCAGCTCTGTAAAATGGTTTTTATACCCTACTGCTTCAGCAAAGCCATCAGCTTCTGCCCAAAGTTGCTGTAGGCCTTGAATTTTAACTGTTCCATTTGGACTTTTCAGTAAATCTAATGAAGATTTATTTCCATAACCCACAGTATACACTAGATCTAGCATCGCTTGTCTGATCGGTTGTGTGTTGCGATCTTTCTTTTGCATCCAGGATTCTAAGTACCTGAGTGTTTCAAATAAAGCCTGCGCTTTTTGTGTATAGGTTGTATTTTCATTTTTCAGATCTGCTAAGAGGTCCCGATTCGTTTTATTAATGATTCGATTTAAATAAGTGACAAAACGTTCTTTTGATTTTTTTTGAAAATCTTTTTGTTGATCTTTAGTTAGACCCTCTGGTGTTGGAATATCTTGATAATCTAAAAGCTTTTTCCAATATCCTAAGTTGGCATCAATCTGAAATAAGTTACTTCGCACTTGACCTGCAGTTGACGTTTGCGATCGGATATATTTGGCTAATGCCTCTGGGGTTTCATATATTTTTTCAACGGTCGATATGTTAAATTCCGTGAACATGGGTTTTGTGAGCTCTGGATGTTTTTTTAAAATTTCGGTGACAGATTTTAAGGTTTTACCATCGACGCTGGTATTTGAATCGCCGAAGAATACTTTTCGATAAACTTCAAAAATATCACTTTGTTCTGGCGCTAAAAGCATACCCTCGGTCATCGCTTTTCCGAATGAGTTTAAATCTGTAACTTGTGTTTTTTGAATTGAATTTGATTCAGTGAAGAGGCTTTCACAAGTCTTTTGAGCGTAGGCATTCTGTGTTAAAACGAAACTTGTTAAAAGTGTTAGAATTATTGTCCTAGATTGAGACGTGCGTAAAAATGATTTACAGCTGTTCGAAAAATTATTCTTAATTACAATAGGTTGAGCTGGAAATTCATTATATTTCATACTTATGGATAATGCAGGACCAAGACCATATGATTTGGTAGATCGGTCTTAGTTTATATATCAAAGATATTACATCAAAGTACTGGTCTAGTCATTTTAGACAATATGTTGATAAGTCGAAAAAGGAAGTATGAGCACTAATGCATACCCTCGTCACGAAGACGAAATCCTCTTCGAAAAATTAAAATTTTTCATTCAGCCGATCAAAGATCTTGGAATTATTTTGGATTTGGATCTTTATAGAAAAGGGATTACGCAAATGTATGTCTTCGAATTACAGAACAAAGAATATGATCGTTTTCTAAATAATTTTTTATGTCTTAATAAAAAATCATTTGTTCTGTATGTTTGGGGAAAGAAAAAATTTGTGGATATGTGCACAGAGAATTTTTCTATTTCTTATGATTTTGAACAAAAAATGATTGATGAGTATATTGATTTTAATAACAGGCCCAGTTTCTTGACACTGAGACAACAAGCGGAGTGTCTTGTTTATGAACTAAATCACCCAAAGCCTAAAAAGCCAGATTGTTAATTTTTCTGTCAAATTATTAGTGTCATTTAAATTGTTTACGCCATCGACAAGATATTTGAACAGCTCATTGTAGTCGCTATTATCATTAGCCCTCCAATACTTGCTACTTTTTTTTGTTCCAAATCAAAGTCCATGATATGCGCATGAAGATTTTATTATAAAATAGTCATCATCATGATCTGAAATTAGCTCAAATTCAAAATCACTTTTGTCATCCCGCAGGCCATTAGCTTTATTTAAAGCAATCCGAAGTTCGAAATACTGAAGGATTAGTTGTTGTCTTTGTTCAATTTGATCCATATGGTTTAGCTGGACAGCATAAATAAAGCCATATTGACTCACGACACATATGGAGAATTGAAGATTTAAAATCTTGGTCCAGTGGTTTAAGATCAAATGTCGATTTGTCGAAAATGTCTCTATGAATCAGAAAAAATACCCACGTCATCCCGACGAAATCCTCTTCGAAAAATTAAAATTTTTTATTCAGCCGATTAAAGATCTTGCGATCATTTTGGATTTGGATCTCTACAGAAAAGGAATTATACAGATGTATGTATTCGAACACAATTCACAAGAATTTATGCATTTTATCAATTGTGAATTGGCCTCGAATAATCGGGATTTTATGTTGTGGGTGTACTTACAAGAGCGATATGTCGAGATTCATACAACAAATATTTCGATAAGCTATAATTTACATAAAAATCAATTAGAGGACTATGAAAATTTAAATACACGCGGACATTTTATTCAGCTCAACTTGAAACAACAAATGGAATGCCTGTTTTTTGAATTAAACCATCCAAAGTCTGAAAAGCCAGATTGTTAGTTGAGTATTTAGGGAATCAGTTTCGCGAACAGATCGAAGTCCAATTAACAAATATAGAAAAAAATCATCAAAATTTTCATTTTCAACTTTTTTCCAAAGATTTTGAGTTGTTTTTTTCCTATACGCAAATCTCAGCCCATGATGTGCTCCAGAAGATTTTATAATGACATATTCCTCATCATCATCTGATTTTAGCTCAAATTCTAAATGTGTTTTATCGTCTCTTAGGCCATTGGCTTTGTTTAAAGCAATCCGAAGCTCGAAATATTGAAGGACTATTCTTTGTCTGTATGCATTTTGATCCATATGGCAATAACGAACAGCATAAATAAAGCCATTTTCTGCCCTGGTTTTGACCTGCGCCAGTCGAAGGAGTATGTTTTTTTCAGAGGTACACATGACGTCAAAAAATAATCTAACTATTAATTGGTCTGCGGCGAAAATTACACAAGATAACCCGTGCGGTTTGTATGGCGTGGATTTCATCGAATACGCTGGCCCTGATGCAAAATATTTTGAAAATTTATTTACTCAAATGGGTTTTGCCGAAGTTGCAAAAATATCGAATAAAAATATTAAATTATTTCGTCAAGGTGATATCAATTTTATCTTGAATTGTGAGCCAGAAACTTTCGCGATGAATTTTTCTAAAGCTCATGGCCCTTGTATTTCAAGTACTGGGTTTCGTGTCGCCGATGCGCAAAAGGCTTATGAAGTTGCCGTTTCCCGCGGAGCTAAACCTTTTGATGGGAACGAAACTTCTCGCGGAGCAACGCCTTTCTTAGCGGTTTACGGAATTGGTGATTCGTTGATTTATTTCATCGACGAAAAAAATTATAAAAATTTATATCAAAATATTTTTAAACTTTCTGATATTTCAGTGATGCCTACTGGTCTTGGCTTACAAATCGTTGATCATTTCACAAATAACGTTCCAGTAGGTGAAATGCAAAAATGGTGTGATTTTTATACGAAAATTTTTAATTTTCGTGAAGCACGTTATTTTGATATCAAAGGGAAATCTACTGGTTTGATTTCAAAAGTGATGCGTTCGCCGTGTTCAAAATTTTCTGTTCCTATCAATGAACCTTCGGATACGAAATCTCAGATTCAAGAGTATTTAGATGAATATAAAGGATCTGGAATTCAGCATTTAGCTTTAATCACTGAAAACATTGTTCCTTCACTTGAAAAATTAAAATCAAATGATGTTCATTTCTTAAATCCTCCGCCGTCAAGTTACTATAAACAATTGAAAGATCGTTTACCGATGGTTTCTGAGGATCTTGGTGTCTTAGAGAAAAATGCGATCTTGGTCGACGGTGATCACGATGGATATTTATTGCAGATTTTTTCTAAAAATGTGATCGGACCTATTTTTTACGAAGTGATTCAACGTAAAGGGCACGAGGGCTTTGGTGAAGGAAATTTTCAAGCTTTGTTTGACGCGATTGAAGCTGACCAGCGCGAGCGAGGGTATTTATAATGCATCAGTATTCACAAGGTAAAAATCATACTCAAGGGCACAAAGCTATTCCTGAAGGCCAATTTGAAGAAGAGCACGGCCGTAAAGGTTTTTTTGGGCCGGTCTCTCATTTGTTGAAAGCGAAAGCGCCAACACGTTGGACAAATATCGAAGGACCATTAAAACCTCGTCTGTATGATCTTGTGAAAATGAAATATCAACCGTGCCAATGGCACCGGTTACTTTATAACGAAGATGTCGTCATTTATTCTGCATGGAATGAAGTCACAGATTTATCGCAAGCAGAAAATAAATTTTCGGCCTTAAGAAATGTCGAAGGCGAGACTCTTTATTTTTGCCATACGGGATCTGGAAAAATTTTAACTGAGTATGGATTGTTAAAATTTAAAACGGGCAGTTATATTAATATTCCAAAATCACTTCATCATACTTTTATTTATGAAGAGAAAACTCAGTTCATTGTCATTGAATCAAAGACGGGTCTTTATCGCGAGCCAGAGCGTGGCATGGTTGGACGAAATGCGTTTTATGATTTGGCGGCATTAGGAAAACCGAATCTCGAAGAGCTAGATCAGTATAAAAAAGAAAAAAAGATCAGCTGCTTGCAAATCGCTGTACGCCGATTTGGAACAGTGACGACATTTTCATATGATGAATGTGTTTATGATACAGTTTCTTGGAAAGGTGATTACTTTCCATTTACATTACATGTAGATGATATGATGCCGATGATGTCTCATCGCGTTCATTTACCACCATCAGCACATACGACATTTGCCGCAAATGGTTTCGTGGTGTGTACGTTTTTACCACGGTTAATTGAAACAGATCCAGATGCTTTAAAAGTTCCGTTCTTCCATCAAAATATAGATTACGATGAAGTTTTATTTTATCACGCCGGGAATTTTTTCAGTCGAGACAATTTACACTCAAATATGATGTCATTTCATCCTGCAGGATTTCCACACGGTCCTCATCCTAAGGCCTTTGCCGCTCAAGGAACAAAAACCTTTACTGATGAAGTGGCTGTGATGGTGGATACTGTTAGACCTTTACAAGTTGATAAAGATTTTGAAAATGTCGAGCTGACTGATTATTGGAAGTCATGGCAGAAAAAATAATTTCTGTTGGAGCTATTCAAGTTGGAGATCATTTAACAATCGATCAGGCGATGCAATTAGCTATCAGCGAAGCTCAAAAGGGTGCTCCCTTTGTTTCGCCGAATCCATTGGTCGGTTGTGTTGTTCTTGATTCTGAAAACCGTTTTTTAGCCAGTGGCTATCACCACAAATATGGCACAGATCACGCTGAAGTGGATGCATTCAAAAAATTATCTGCAGAACAATTAGTTCAATCTCAATTTATCGTCACTTTAGAGCCCTGCGCGCACGAGGGAAAAACGCCGTCGTGTGCTAAAGCCTTGGCAAAAATGAATTTAAAAAAAGTGATCTACGGATTACAGGATCCCAATCCTCTGGTGGCCGGTTCTGGTGCTCGCATTATTCAAGATGCGGAAATTGAGTGCGAAGAATACCAAGGTGCTGAAAAAAATAATCTTGAAGATTTAGCCGAAGTGTTTTTAAAAAACTTCAGACAAAAAAAGGTTTTCGTCGCAGCGAAAGTGGCAACGTCTTTAGATGGTCAAATGGCTTTAAAGACGGGTGAAAGCCAATGGATCACAACACCGGCCTCAAGAGAGTATGTGCATGAGCTGCGGTCCTATTACGATGCGGTTGTGGTTGGTCGTGGGACTGTAGACATCGACAATCCATCATTAAATATTCGTCATCCGAAGATTCAAAAAACAACGAAATTAATTGTTATTGATCCTGCCGGAAAAATAATTGATCAGATTTCACAAGGTCGACAGTTTAAATTTTTACAAGCTAATGACTTAAAAAATATTTTCTTTGCAGTTCAAAAACCTGTCGAAACCACATATCAAACGATTTTATTTTCAGATTTACATAATCTTTTGGAAAAAACTTGGAATTTAAATATCAAATCCATTTTTATCGAAGGCGGCGCTAAAACCTATTCTGAATTTTTAAAAGCAGATTTGATCGATCGGCTTTATGTATTTCAAAACACATCGATAATTGGAAATGCCAATGGTCGTAGTTGGACAGAGGGTTTTGGAATTCAGGATTTAAACAAAAAAAAACAGCTTCGAAATATTTCAGTGAGACGATTCGAAGCTGATGTGATGATTACAGGACGATTAGATTCGGAAAATAATTAAAAGCATTCAGCTTTAATTTGTTTAACGGCTTCCACAGATTGCATGAAGTGACCTAATACATAATCAGTATTTACAGCGACAGGCTCAGAGTAAAACTTTTCACAGTTAGCAATAATGTCAGCTTGTAATTGTAACGCTGTAACGAGTGGTAAACAGGCTTTTTGGTCAAAATTGGCTTCAGCAAGAACAGCACCTAATTCAACAGTGGATTGATTTAATCCAGAAGTGATTCGGCACATACGATTCCATTGAGTCGTCACATCCATTTTATCATGCTGCCATAAACGAACTTTTTCTAAATTGTCATTGATGCCATCAGCGATCATTAAAATAGCTTCGCCAAATTTTGTGAAATCAAAAAAATCTAAAAGGCCAGCATTGGCATTTAAAGATACAGTTAAAAGTAAAGCTAAAGTCATTTTTTTCATAAGAAACCCCTTCGATTAGTTTCAGAACAGTTACCTAAGCTGGTGAGGGGTTGCAAGATTTAAATTTTAAGCAATCACAAGTTGGGACAAAGTGGGCTTCAGATCTAATTTAAGGGCCCTAGATACTGCTCGATGTGTTTAACGGCTTCTTTATTTGCTCTCGCTGGAAAGATTTCAGGGCCTGTGCGTAGGACAGGCTCGTACGTGTAATTCGAAATCCAAACTTTACCGTCAGTGTCTTTTGAAAAATCCAGATAAATAACGGCCGAGGCTTTTCGATCAATATCTTTTTGGTAAGCAGCAAAGTTACCCAACGAGTAAGAAATAAAAGTCTCGCGGCCGTCTTTGGTTGTGTATTTCTGAACAGGTTGTAACACGTGGGGGTGTGAGCCCATAATCGCCGATGCCCCTGCCTCGAGAAACAATTGTGCGTGTTTTTTTTGTGAAGAAGTTGGGTCGTGATTGTATTCAACACCCCAATGTGGAGCAACAATGACGGCGTCAATGTCTTTACGTTTTTTAAGTTCCGTAATCAATTCAACTATTTGCGAAGATTGATCATAGCAAAGAAAAATTTGCGAGTTTTTATCTTTAAATCCATTCAAAGCTTCACTACAAGATACCCATGCAATTTGAAAATTTTTAATCGTTGTCAATGTGTAGAGAGGATCTTGGGATTTAGCTTTTCTAGTTCCTACAAAAGCCATTTTTTTTTCATTCATAGCATCAATCGTGCGATCAATGCCTAAAGAACCTCGATCGAACGTATGGTTGTTAGCTGTTGAAACGATATCAATTCCAGATTTTAAAAGGTCTTCTAAAAGCTTGGGATGGTAATTAAATAAAAAATTTGTTCCCGAATAAACAACCTTGTCGTAAGTGAAACCAACATCACCTACATCTTTAACCGAAGAATTTATTCCTAGTGCAACAGGTCCCTCTAAATTTCCATACGAAAAATCTGCTTTTTCAAAAAACGGAATAATTTTAGGCCAAAGCTGTGAAAAATCTTTGGATTTACTGTCGATGACCTTTTGGTAAAGCGCATCGTGGATGAGGATGTCACCAATAAAAGAAATTCGAATCGTTTCTGAAGACGGCTGACGATTGGAATCGAACTTAATTGCGTCCAGCGGTTTTGAAAATGAAATTAAACTGAATCCCCAGAAAATAGTAAATAAAATATATCTCATAGAAAAATAGTGTATCAAAAGCACAAGCATTTCATAAGATCTAGTCTAGGACTATGTTTTTTGCCAAAATTTCTCGTTTTTTATGAGGTCATAGGCTGAAAAGTGTAAAATGAGAGAATGAAAAAATTATTATTCAGTGTATTCGCGATCTTTTCAATTTCGGTCTCAGCTCAAACTTACAAAGCTGAAATATTTAATTTAAATCCAGAAAGTAAGCAGCTTGATTTTACATTAGATATCAACGAAATACAAAGTGCAGAAACAGTCCAGATCAAAGCTGTGTTTAAAAAGAAAGATGAAGTTCAGTTGATTGAAGAAGCAGTTCTGGATTCCAAAACAGCTGATATTCAAGAGTACAAAATTGATCAAAAACAAACAGGCGAGATGGGCCATGTCCAAATCAAAGATCAAAAAATTTTAATATCGTATAAGAAAAAAAATGAGAAAGAAAAAAATGCTACCTTGAAACAGCCCACATCTCTTGTGGCCCCTGCGAATTTTAATCACTGGCTGCAAAAAAACTTTGAATTGATCAAGACTAAAAAATCTGTCGTTATTGATTTTTTAGTCTGGGATAAATTAGACATTTATTCGTTTAAAGTGACCTATCTCGGAGAAGTAGATCTGAGAGGACAAAAAACTCATCAATTTAAGATGAATATCAATAACAGCTTTATTGCTGCGTTTGTTGATCCTATTTTTATTTGGTATAATTTGCCGATGACTCAAATTCAGCAATACCAAGGTCGAGTCGCTGTTAAGCTAGCCTCTGGTCCTGATTTAAAAAATTTAGACGCATTAGTTAAGTACTTTCACTAATTTACGGCGCTGCAAAAAAATGACTAAATCAGTCTAACTTCAAAAGAATAACAAAATATGCTACACTGATTGCAGATATGAATGAACACTCCAGTCAACTGCCTCAAAAGCAGGGACTTAAAAATGAATGGGCCCTTTTAGTTCACAGCTTCGTCGAAAGCTCTGATGATGTTAAACCGACGCTTCTTGAAAAGATTCAAAAATCAGGTTTGAAACCTGCTGATCTGTCTTTACATACAAAGACCCTCAGTCAAAATCGTAAAAATTTGAATTTACAGATCGAAGCGATAAAGTCGAAAATCGATCGTCTGCTGTCAGTTTCAGAAAATCTTGAACTGGTGGGATCAAACACTGAGGGTATCCACGAAGATATTCAGATGTTAAACAACGAAGGTGAAAAGCTTTCTGCAGAAGTGATGGATCTTGAAAAAAAGATTAAAAAAATCAGAGAAATCGAAAAAATTATTTCGACTTCTTCAGATCGTTCAGCTCTTTAAGTTTGCGCCGACTCTGTTGTAGGACAATTTCAAGAATCCGAAATTCTTTCACTGAGGGCGCATTTTGCAAAAGCATGCGTCTAAGGACTGTAAAAACATTCATTTTCTTTTGATCTAATTTAAAACCCATTTCTATAAGCCATGCCTTCAGTGATTCATCTGGAAAGACATCGGTTGGTTTTTTTTGCAGCGCTTTCAATTTTTGTTGTCCATCCAAACGAGTTTTTTCACCGCCATAAACAGAACGATAGATATGCATTGCCAGAAGTGTCGCTTGCGCCAGATTTAAACTTGAATTGTCACCATAGGTCGGGATTGAACAGCAAAAATTAGCATACTGAATATCTTCAGCGCTGAGTCCCCAGTCCTCGGGTCCGAAGAGGAGATGAATCACAAAAGGAGCCTCAGACGATTTTTTTAATTCAGGCGATGTACTTTTAAATTCTTGTAACGTGGTCGCAAAATCTTGAACTTGGCGACCGCGACCGTCACGTGCTGTTAAAGCAATCTGCAAACCATGAGGCTCATTGGCGTAAAACTCTTTCCAATCAGCGTAGACAGTTTTATTTTCAAAAGCATACTGACCTGTTGCAGCGGCTTTATTAGCTTCGATTGTAAATTCGCATTGTGGGCCAACGAGGATAAGGTGATTAAATCCCATATTCGCCATCGCACGAGATGTGGCACCGACATTTCGTTCGTAAATCGAACGAACGAGGACAATACGAAGCTCAATAGGACGCTGGACTTGATTACTCATGTGCTAAAGCAATACCATCATCAATGACAGATGTTAAATCAGATTTTTCAGATTTTAACTTTTCAAGATGCTGTCGGATTTCTGCGATGAGAGTTGTCGAACAATGAGCTTTGAGTGCTATTTCAAGCACCTCTACGAATAAAAGCCATTCAGAATGAAATTCATATTTCATTTTTAGAAATAATTCTTGCAGCATTTTTTCGTTTGTCGAAGTGCTTTGACGAAGTTCACGTAAATTTTGAAAATTCAGAAATAATTGATGTTGTTGGTCAGTATAGATTGGCGTTGGAACTCGTTTTGCGACAAAATCAGTAAGTTCGCCGTAGCTTGCTCGATCCGCAGGTCCGCCAAAGACAGAGACCACTTTATGACCAGTGATCAAATCAAATATTCCCCAGTCAGGTTGAAAGTAGATTTGATTTTTATATGTTACTGTCGCTTGATCAAAACTATAAATTTTGGCTTTTGATCCATGGGACTGAATATTTTTAATGACGCCTTGAATTTCAAAACCAGATGAAAATTTAAAAGTTGTTTTTACACCGATCGATTCACTTGTCGCTACGTAAGATCCTAATGCGCAACTATATCCATGGTTGTGATAGTCTTTGCCGTGACCTTCTAATTGTTTTTCGTCGCGACAAATCTGAGTTGGTCCACTGAACTTTAAAAAAATCACGTCACTGGATTCATTCGTCAAATATTCTGCGACAACTCCACTTAATTGAAAGCCAGAGTCCAATTCAACCGTATTCACTGATTTGGCTTGAATTGCTTTATTTAAACCGAAAGTTCCGCCGACTTTAAAAGACATTTTTTCGGCAAATTGATTCAGGACGCGAACCAAGGTTTTAAAGTCAGGCGTCACAAACAATTGAGGCTGAGGCTCGGTAATATCATAACCTTGCTCGATACAATCAACCGTTAATGGAATCTTTTTAACTTTTTCAGACAAACACCATTTTGATTCACCGACAGAGGACAACAGCCCAGCTCCTAAAATTTTAGGATTTTTTAAATCACCAATCAGTCCGTATTCAGCAGTCCACCAATTCATTCGTGACAATTGCGAAGCTTCTGAAACATGGGACATCGAATTTGAAGTCTCGGTTAACTTTTTTTCTGCTGCAGCAATTTGATCAGAGGTTGATGATGGATTTTCTTTGAGATCTGAAAGCTCTCGAATGGCCTCATACAAATCGAGATCCTCTTTGCTGATAATTGATTTTTTTGCCACCTGTGAATATTGATGTAAATAATCTGCATACTCAGGATCCACAATGATCGGTGCGTGCCCTGCGGCCTCGTGAACGATGTCTGGTGCTGGAGTATACAATAAATGATCGATCGAGCGCATATCTGAAGCAATAGGTAAAATACTGAGTGATTGCAGCTCCATAAATGCAGCTGGAGGAATAAATCCACTGACAGGAAGTGCGCGCCAGCCAAATTTTTGCAGTTTTTCACTCATCGCAGAAATTTTCGGAATCGATTCGACATCAATTCCTGTTTTTTCTAAACCGGTCAGATAACTTTCGTGACCGTGAACTGATAAGAACTTCTTCAACTGACGTAAGCAGTAGCGCCAAACAGCTTGATCCAGTGGAGTATAACGATCGTAGTTTTGTTCGACGATATACTTTTTGAGATGATCGGGTAAAAACTGACTCATCGGGTTTACAACCAAGGATCATTTGTTGATAAGTAATTTTGGACGTAATCTGCAATTGCTTTTTCAAGGGACCATTCAGGTTGACTCAGGCCTTGTGAAAACCATTTTTGCATTTCAGCTTTGGTATAATATTGATATTGATTTTTAATATCATCAGGAATTTCGAGCCAATTGATTTTTAGTTCTTTATTCATTCCTGCAAATAAGGCTTTGGCCATGTCTAACCAAGATCTGGCAGATCCAAAACCCATATTATAAATTCCACTTTTTGGTTTTTTCTCCATCAACTCTTGCATCCAGCGAACAACGTCTTTGACGTAAACAAAATCACGCAGCTGTTCACCATCTTTGTATTGTGGATTATAAGATTTAAATAATCCCAATTCATTTTTATCTTTGATTTGGTGATAGGCCTTAAATGCAACACTCGCCATGGGGCCTTTTTCATATTCATTGGGGCCAAAGACATTAAAAAATTTCAGCGCATACCAATTTGCAGGTTGTGCAGATTGTTTAACAGCCCAGCGATCCATGATGATTTTTGATTCGCCATACAAATTCAAAGGCTTTAGTTTTTCAGAATCAGAGGTGTCGTCGAAACCATTTTCGCCCGCACCATAAGTGGCCGCGCTGCTGGCATAGATGAGACTTTTTTGGTACTGTGAACACCATTCAAAAAGGCGCTGCGAATATTGAAAATTATTTGCATATAAAAAATCCCAATTTTTCTCAGTGGTCGTCGAGCATGCACCCATATGAATGACCCAAGTCACTTTTTTCTGAACATCGGGTTGAGCCAGAAAGCTCCAAAGTTCGTGATGCAGAAAGAATTGTGAGTATTGACGTTTGAGCAAAAGATTTCTTTGATCTAACCCGACACTATCGACAGCTATAATATCTGTGAATCCAGCTTGGTTCAGTTGCCAAACCATTGCGCTACCAATAAATCCATTTGCACCAGTGATAATAATCATAGCAATTAGTTTAGCCTAAAAAATGCGACTTGAAAAGCGATAGCTCGCTCTTGAAAAGTGAGCTGTGATCTGTTTTTGTCCATTTTCAGAAATTTCTTTATCTAATTAGTAAACATCTTCGCAAGTAAGACTTTCACCAGAAGTGTTTTTTGCATTGTAAGAAGTTTTACCATTTGGGTGATCAAGCCACTCGATTTCTAATTCGAGTGTTCCAGATTCTTTAGCATGGGCTTTTAGTTTACTCATAGATAAATTTGTAACTGAAGCCGAGCGAATAACATCTTCTGAAGAACTGTTTTTAATGCGGTTCTCAAGGTCACCTACTTCAATACCTTGAGATTTTATACTCGTATAATCTTTAAATAATCGATTTGAAAATGTCGAACCGTTCGGGTTAAAATAAGCCCATCCAGTCCATACTTTGCCTTTTCCGCGATGTATAACCCACTCAGATCTTACATCAGAACAGTAGATCAAGTCGCGCTCGATAGCCTTCAGAATATCCATACCAAATTTCTCGGAATCGTTTTCATTGAGATCCCACAGGTGGGCGGCCTCATGTAACATTTTTAATTGAAGATCTAAAACAATATCTTTCATTTTATCTGCCGATAAAAATTTGACGGGCGTTGCTCCATACACAGCAAAAAATGGTTCAAGAACTTCTATGTATGGTCCGGCCTCATCTTGACCAAAATTAAACATCAACTCTTTACCATCTCGCCATTCTCTGTCGAGAGGACGGCTTCGAATATTTTCAACAATAAGAATAAGTTGATCTTTTGTTACGGAGATAGATAAATTTTTTAGAATTTGGGGTGAAGAACGTTTTAAGATCTCAGCCAAACCTTTAGAAACTGTATTAAGTAAAATACTTGAATTTTCTGAAACAAATCCTCCACCATCACTACTTCCACCTCTTGAATTATTTTTAAATTTTTCTAGTAATAATTTTTTTGAAGCATTCTGTTTTAAATCATTTAACAGCAAAGTCCCTGTAGGTTCTGTTGTTAATGTAGAAGGAATCGTTTGTGTAGTATTGAATAAATGGGTATTGAAAGGCGCAGCTTTTTTATCAATGATCGAATATCTATTTTGAGCTGATTCAATTTGAGACTGTGCAAAGGTGTTTAGCGAATGTAAAAACAATATACAGCTAAGTATCATGAAATGATTAAATTTGAGATAAGACATAATCACATCCTTTATCGTTACAGAGAGCAATCTGTATGCCTGATACAAACTGCTCTTCTGGGTATGGAACAATTTACTCATTTGGTATAGATCGTGAGTTAAGTTTAGAAATCTACTAATTTCCCATTACTACGACGGTCAGAAGTCTCTACTTCGAACTCTTGATTAAAAGTGTCAAAGCATTCTGATAATGGAGAGTGAATTCGATCAAATTCAGAAAATGCTGGAGAAATTACGACTTCAAATCTTCCTCCACCAACATCATATGAAACGGCCTCAATGACATCATCATTCAGTAGACTTTGTTTTAACCATGGAATTTGCTTTATGCATTCGCCTGTTTTGGTATGAAGAAGTAGTTTTTGTAATCTTCCATTTGTTAAATATGTTGGATACATTGCTCTTTCATGAATGGTTTGTTTTCCCATTTCTGTAAGTGCTGGTTGTCCAGAGCTAGCGTAAGTTATTGAGCCTGTGAAGAGTGCTATTGTTAAAATGAGCATTTTCATAAGATCTTTTTTGCATTTAGTTACCGTTTTCATAGAATCCTCCTTTGGATTGTTTTGTTGTTAGAACATTTTTAACGCATCGAGTAATTTAATGATAGGTTATTTTACTTTTTTTACATATATTAAATGAAGTTTTACTTCTTTTATGTTAGTAAATATATGAAATGAAAGAGAAATTAGTATTTAATTTTTTAGACTATAAAAGCTTTTTAAAGGCTAAATGCGGTGCTGAAGGTACTCGAAAAGGAGTTAAAGCTGCGATAGCTAAAGCGATTCGGTGTCAGCCAACATATGTGTCTCAGGTTATTCATGATAAGGCTCACCTTAGTCTAGAGCAGTCTGAAATTCTTAATCATTTTTTTGGTCATTCCAAAGAGGAAGCTTTTTATTTTTTACTGCTTGTGCAGAAAGATCGTTCGGGCACAAAGGCACTTGAAAGTTTTTTTCAAGAGCAAATAGAAGAAGTATTAAAAAAGCGTTTGGTATTAACAAAACGACTAGGCGCTAAAGATGCCTTAAGTGATTTGCATCAAGCAACTTACTATAGTTCTTGGATTTATTCAGCTGTTCATATTGCATTAACTATCCCTTATCTACGTTCGAGAGAGGCATTGGCGAATTATTTAAAATTACCTCTTAAAAAAATCACTGAAGCACTCGATTTTTTAGTAAGTACAGGATTAGTTGAAAATAGTGATCAAGAATATAAAGTAACGAATGCGCAAATTCGCTTAGGAAATGACTCTAAAAATATTTTAAAACATCATACAAATTGGCGATTGCAAGCTGCCGAATCATTAGACCGAGAAGAATTAACAGATCTTCACTACTCTGGGGTTGTTAGCATATCTAAATCTGATATTACTAAAATTAAAAATATCCTTTTAGATGCGATCTCAGAATCGCAAACTCTCATTCGAGATTCTAAAGAGGAAGACTTATGTGCCATGGCGATAGATTTTTTTAGTTTAAAGAAGTAGACAAGTTATTTTTGACAATGATTTTCTGGCTTTGATCGCCTCCGTCGTTCTTCTTTTCACCACTGAAAAAACTTCCTAAACTAAGCCCTAGAACACGTTAAAATCGTTTTAAGGCTGAAAATCAGTGGCCTCAGCCTTGCTCTATTTTGTCACCGGGAGCTGTTTGAATCTGAAAAAGAATTCATTCAGATGTGAAAAGATGCGGTCGTGGGGAGTTTTAGTTACAATTGCCATGGGGTTTTTATTTGGCTTAGTCTTCGCTGGGATTGGTGGGATCTCGGCGGGACTTCAAGCGTCTGTAACTAATGATAAATTACAAATCAATAAAATCGAAGAATACTGGGCTAAATCTGATATTAAGAAATCTGATTTGACTCAACTTGTGAATAATAAAAATTGTCATAGTTCAGAGAAGTACTTTTTAGCATGTATTAATTCAGTGATGAGCAGTTTGCAAAAAATGAATCTTCGCTTAGGTTATTCCGGAGAAATTTTAGAATCAACATTAGTGACTCAGAACTTAGATAATTATAACGAAAAAGAAAACTTAACTCCTTTCATCCGAATTCATAATGAAAAATTAGGAGAGAGTTTTGATTTCGAGCAGATTTTATCGAGAATTGTTGAAAAAAATAAAGAACTCAAAGATCTTCCTGAACAATATATTTTTGCATTAGGTATAAATGGATTTTTATCTGTCTATCGTGATCCTCACACATATATCTTGCCGTCAGATTATTATTCTGATGTCACTGCGAGTAGTGATCGATCTCCGTATTTTGTGGGACTGTCATTTGATAAAAAAAATGGGATGACGTTGATACGAAAAGTCTTCAAAAACTCGGATGCCTTTATCGCTGGATTAAGACCATTAGATCGTATTATTTCTATAAATGGATTAAAAATATCTGATTTAAGTTTAGCTGAGATTTCTCTAATGTTAAAAGATCGAAAACTGAAATCCTATAGTTTTGTTATTGAGCGAGATCAGGTTCATTATGTTAAAACAATTCAGCGCTCTTACCGAGTTTTGAATCAGGTATATTCTGAGGTTATTGAAGGAGTTAAAAAAACGGGGTTGATTCAAATTTCGAAATTTTCTAAAAATACATGCGATGAAGTCAGAAATGATATTTTAAAAATGGCAGATCAAAATATTTCAGGACTTGTGTTGGATTTGCGTGATAATCCTGGCGGTCAATTGTCTGAAGCTGCTTGTTTAGCTGGTTTATTTTTAGGGAATAACAGAAAAATATATTCTGTGAAATACTTTGATTTAACAAAAGAAATCGAAGTTGCTTTAACGACTGCAAATCAAATTTATTCAGGTCCAATGGTTGTATTAACTTCGAACTCTTCAGCAAGTGCTGCAGAGTTGATTGCTGGAGCATTCCAAGAATACCATCGCGCACTTATAGTTGGTGAAAAAACCTTTGGTAAAGGGACGTTTCAAGAGCCTGAAAATTGGTTAAATAAAAAACAAATAAGTATTTTCAAGACCAAAGGATTTTATTTATTGCCAAGTGGAGCATCCACTCAACTGACTGGAGTTACACCTGATATCGAGTTGAATGATGGTGATGAATCGACAAGTGAAAGTTTAAATTATATGAATCCCATTCGACCGGAAATTTATAATTTAAATATTTCAAAAAAATCTATCGAAGGATTGCCTTTTGCGAATTGTACAAAAACGAATTACGACGTCACAACGAATGATTTATTTTTAGATGAAGCTTTGAAGATCTTGTCTTGTCAGGCAGTGACTTCGGGATTAGCAAATCTTTTCAGTCCGAACGAATTTAATTGATTTTAACAATTGCAAAGCCGCCACCCAGCGTCCGCAAGTTAGTCGCTTGTCCTTGATACAAACGAGCAATAATCAATTGGAGTTTTCCATCATAAGCATAACAACGCAGATCGTACTTCAGTTTTTGCGGAGCATTTTCAATGTTGACATCAATTTCTGAAGGCATCACGTACTCTTGGCCAATAAAATCAGGTCCATAGAGTTCTTCAAATGTCTTTCGACTGATATTTGCACCTTTGTAAGCTTGCTTACTGCCAAAAGATGTTTTGGGTTTGAAGAATAATTTTTTTCGTTCTGACCATATAAAATCTTTGTCTTCGATGCCTAGATCATAAATTTTTAAAAGGCTATCTGGTTTAATAACTTCAGTTTGAATGTTCCAATCAGCCATACGTTGTTTATCAGCGATTAAAAAGTACTCGTACGGGTGGGGAGATAAATGAATTTGTTGATCATTAAATATTTTTTTTAAATGCACGGATTTCGAGTCAGACAGATAAAAATCGGTATATCTGTTATAGACTAAGCTGTTCTTCGGAGCTTGATCGATATCGTTGATATCCAAGATCTGAGTTTTGATTTTATTTTTTTCAAAAATACTTTTATAAATCAGAAATTCGATAAATAAGCGTTGCTCGTTGGGCTTTTCATCTAAAATAGAAATTTCATTTGAAAGAGCTCCGCACAAATCCATTTCTTTTTTGAACATGGCGATCATTTGCTGTTCATCAAAAAGTGTTTCAGGTTTGTGTTGATGGAATTCATAAAGTTCTAAGCCCAAAGCTAAGAATGCTGCATTGGTATTGATTTCAATTAGCTTGGGTTGACCTTGATCATTGATATGAAAATCGTAACTGGTGCAAACGGCAGCGTTTGCGGGTTGTCTGATGCCTTTAGACTCAAATTCAGTCTTGAAGTGATTTTGCGACCATGCTTTTAAAGTTTCATATCCTGTGATTTCAGTTTGTAATTGCTTAAACGTATCGTTCGAGAGACTCACATGAAAAGGGGATAGCAATTGCTCTGAAATCATCGCTTCGAGGTTTTCAAGACCGATTTGCGGATATTTCTGATTTAAAAATTGAACAAAACTTGATTTCAGGTTCATGTGACATTATTGTTGCCACAGAAATGACAACCAGTAAAACAATAAAGCTTATAACTTGGAATGTGAACGGCATCAGAGCCTGTTACGATAAAAACTTGCCTGAATTTGTGGAATCTGCGAAGCCGGACATCCTTTGTTTGCAAGAAACAAAGGCTCATATTGAACAAACCGAACCTCAGATTCAGTCTTTGGGATTTAAAAATTATCATTGGTCGTCCGCTTTTAAAAAAGGTTATTCAGGTGTTGCCACTTTTTCTAAGGACAAGCCATTCGATGTCTTCAAGGGAATCGACAAACCTGAATATGATTCTGAAGGACGTATTGTTTGGTCACAGTTTCAGAATTTCGATCTTTATAATATCTATTTTCCGAACGGAGCTTCGGGGCAAGAGCGTCATCTGTTTAAACAAAGATTTTTAAAGGATTTGTACAGTCATCTTGAGTTTGAAATCAAACGTGGACGAGACATTATCGTTGTCGGTGATTACAATATTGCTCATTTGGAGTTTGATGTTTATGCGCCAAAAGGACTTTCGACAGAATCTGGATTTTTGCCAGAAGAGCGCGTTTGGATGACTCGATTTTTAGAATTAGGATTTGTGGATTGTTATCGTCATTTTCACCCTGAAGAAACAAATATGTATTCATGGTGGTCGTACAAAGACCAAGCTCGTCTAAAAAATAACGGGTGGCGCATCGATTATATTTGCGCAACGAAAAATTTAATTAAAAATTTAAAATCATGTGAAATATTGATGCAGCAGTTAGGTTCAGATCACTGTCCCGTGGTCGCAGAATTTGAATTCTAATTAGGCCACATAGTTATACAAACAAATAAACTGACAAAAACTTCCAGCCATCACAAAAATATGCCAGATGCCATGAAAATGTTTAAATTTTTCATCCATCAGAAAAAAGATCACGCCAAACGTGTACGAGAATCCACCTGCAGACAGCCACCACATCCCATCGGGACTCAGAGATGCAATCAATGGTTTAATGGCAATAACAATCAACCAACCCATGACAACGTACAGAATTAAAGAGTAACGTCTGGTTTTTTTACCAATCAGAACTTCTTGAAAAATTCCAATAATCGCTAGGGCCCAAATAATACCAAACAACGTCCAGCCCCAAGGTCCACGCAAAGTGACGAGTGCGAAAGGCGTGTAGCTGCCTGCAATCAATAAATAGATCGAAATATAATCGAGAAGTCTAAAAATGCTTTTTGCTTTGTTATGTTTAATGCTGTGATAAATTGTAGATACTGAATATAATAGAATTAAAGAAGCTCCATAGATACTAAAGCCGACAATTTTCCAGACATCGGCTTTTTCGACGGCAATACCGATCAGCAGACTGACGCCAACAATTGCGGCGATCACACCCGTCAGATGTGTGAAGCTGTTAAACTTTTCGCCCTTGTACATTTAGCCTCTATTTTTTTTGTTCACAGAAATTTTTGAAATCTCTTTTTCTTCTAACACAGATTTAAAGTGTTTACGAAACATCATTTCGCCGAGGGCGGATGACTTGACTGTCCATTTTTGAATGTTGACAGTAATTGCAGCAATGGCAACTTTGTTGTCGCCGTCAGAGGCATAACCCACAAACCAATCTGTTCGGCCTTTGGGATTTGTCCCCGAAAAGTGACCCGTTTTACCGCCCATTTCAATTTCTTTAAATTTTTTCTCGCGGACTATTTTTCGGAATGTCTTTCGTGATGTCCCCATCAAGACTGTTTGTTCCATCATGCTTTGAACTTTAGCTGCAGACTCGACCGAGATAATTTGTTGATTATCAAATGTGGCCCCTTTGTAAACAGGGTTTTGGTTTGAATCTGTCAATTCGTCCACAATGTAGGGATGATTCATCCGGCCTTCGTTAATAATTGCAGCTGCAATCATTGCCCCGTGAACAGGACTCATGGTGTTGTAGCGATTGTAACCAGAAGCCACTTGAGTCAATTCAAATCCTTTTTCATCAGGAACTTGGGCAGTTGATTTCTCGACCGGAAAGTCAGCTAGAATTTCTGAATTGAACATAAATTTTTCAGCATATGTATTTAAAACTTGAGGTTCAATATTTTCAATCGCTAGTCTTCCAAAGGCGGTGTTGATCGATCTTGCGAATGCGTCCTTCAAAGAAATAAAACGTGTCCAGCGATTGACGGTTTCCGACAAAGCATTTCTTTTATAGAGGGTATAGTTACCGCCGTTAAATGCAATTTTATGGTCTGGGTTAATGCCTGAGTGATCAATGGCTGCTGCGGCTGTAATGACTTTGAAAACGCTCGCTGCGGGAAAAGTCGCTCGTAAATTGAGGTTACTGGCGTTAGGATCTGACTTTTGAAAACTCGACATGGCAAGAATACGACCTGTTTTAGCTTCGATCATGAAAATTGCGCCATAGTCAGGTTTGTATTTTTTCAAAAGATAATCAGACTCTTTTTGCAGTTGTGGATCTAAAGTGTATTTAATGTTTAATTTTGAAGTTTCTTGATCAAGGGTGAATTCTTTGACCTCTGGGAATTGGTTATTGCGAATAGGTGATCCAAGTGACGCAGCAATTTCTTTACGTGTCGTTTGACTTGAATTTGTTGTATTTTCAGTGATTTCTGTTTTTTTGTCCGTAAAAAACAAAAAAGCAGATAGCAATAGCGCAAGTGGTAAAAGTAATAATTTTAACATTATTTAATCGTAACACTAAAAAAAAGATATTCTCAAGGCCAGATCCACGTTAAATTAATAAATATGAAAACTAAAGACAGAATTTTGAATGGTGCTCTCGAGCTCTTTAATGCTGATGGAGCAACTGAAGTAACGACGAATGATATCGCTCGAGAACTAAAGATGAGTCCGGGAAATTTATATTTTCATTTTAAAAATAAAGAACAAATCGTTCGTGAGCTTTTTAAAAAATGTGCGGCAGAGACGATTACTGTTTGGAAGCCGCAAACCCGCATGGCGAAGACTAAACAAAAGATTCAGTTGATTGACTTTGTTGATCGGAATTTGGGTTTATATTGGAAGTATCGTTTTTTTCACCGCGAAATGTATATCCTGCGCAAAAAGGATCCTGAGTTGTCAAAGCTGTGGCACAAACATCTTAAAAAGACCAGTTTGATGATGATCATCCTTTACAAACATTGGGTGAAGTCGGGTCACATGGTCCCGATTCAGTCGAAGTATGAAATGGAATTTGTCGGGGAGCTTTTATTTGTGGCTTCCAATAGCTTTATGCAATTTTTTGAAACTGCAGATCGATCGGGTGCTCCGAATACAAAAACAATAGAAAAAGCACGCCGTCATATTTTGCGAATGTTGATGCCTTATTTAAGTGACGAAACTAAAGACGGCTTTGAAAATTTTTTCAAAATTTAGCTCTCAAAATTCGTATGATCGAGATTAGAATTTAAATTTTGGCAGCTCTTTTGCTTTCTCAAATGTATTCAAGGCTTTTGGGGGATGTATGAAAGCATATCAATCGGGCGCTGTGCCGTTATTGTTCATTTTATTAAGTTACTCGCAAGTCACTTTTGCCAAGTCAGCTGAGTGCTCAGGTGTTATTGAGCAACTTCGCCAAATGAAGGTCGCACAGACCTCAGTCCAGCAGTCTTTAGTGGCCAACCATGAGATACTAGCCCAAAGTCTAGAAAGCTACGCTGATGCACTCTCGGACTCTGCAGGGCGTGCTCATAAAGCCATTTCGGACAACATGGTGAAGGCCTCGGAATCGATCAGACAACGAGGTTTAAAAGCTCAATCGATCTCTAAAAAGCTAGAAACGAACACCGACGATTTGATAAAATCTGTTGAAAAGTGTCTTAAGTAGGCAAAATACTCTAATTATCTTCATTATATTGCACTGAGCCAATACCTTTGGCTTATATTTTATCAAATAATTTCAATTATTTAGATAATTTCATTTCTTTTAAGATTTTTTATTGCAAAATTTACAAAATTACTTTTATATGGGGCAGTTCCATTTTGGAACTTAAGTTTTCGGCAAGTAAGCCGATAAGACCCGCGACTAAAACCGGGTCTTAAACATGGAGGGGTACTATGGCTAAGGTAACGAATATTAAAGAAGCAAGCTCAAAATCTGCGGGCTCAAAGGTTACGAACTTAAAAGCGGCAGCTCAGCCGGCAACAAAACCAACACCAACAGCAAAGTTTACAGAAAAAGTAATAACTGAAAAATTAATCCAAGAATGCAAAGAAAAATTATTATCAACAAAAGCTGATTTACTCAATCGAGTGAAAGAGGCTCGCGGTAAACTTGATCAAGTGGAGCGCGGTGGTGATGAAGCAGATCAAACAATGAGAATTCTTGCTGAGCAAGAAGTGATGAATTTAACAGATCGATTACGCTCACAACTTCTTGAAGTTGAAAGTGCTTTGGGTCGCGTTGAAAGTGGAAATTTCGGAGTGTGTGAAGAGACTGATGAAAACATCGAAACTGAAAGACTTCGCGCTATTCCTTGGACTCGTTTAAGCATTGAAGGCGCGGAAATCCGCGAATCAATGACAAAGCGTTACGCTCGCTCTTAATTAACACGTATTAATTTTCAAACAGCTTCTGACTCAATTTTTTTTCGTCAGAAGCTGCAGCAGCAGAGTCAGCAATCATCGTCTTTGTACTCTGCAAAGTTCTTTTTCTTCGAATATAATCTTTAACTCTTTCGTGATTCCATAAAACATGTGCTGTTTCCATTTGTTCTAATGTCGTATTTTCAATGAGCTCATTAAATTCTGAACTAGATACAAATTCTTTGGCAAAGCTTTGGTTGACTGTGATTTGCAGTGCAATCAAGGCAATAATAAAAATCCATTTTATCATAAATCCATCCTCTAAGAACTCATCTTGAGCCCCTGTTAATTAGAACCAAATTTATATTTAAATGGTTAGTTGAGTTCTCAATTTTTGACCCTTGTATCAAGTTTATACACCCAAGATGGATATAAAGCTTTAGGCCAAGGAATGCTAAGTGCATAAGACTTTTCAAACACAAACAAGGAGAACTCGACCCATGAAAAAGCAAATTTTAATTTCAGTTGTAGCAAGTTTACTCGCAATATCGGCATCAGCCCAGCATCTCACTCCCGGTGGTAAAATCGGCGCTTTGGCTCAAAAGTGTCTTCAAATGTCTTCGAACGCAGATTTGCTCAACGAAATTAATCGTCGCATGAGTTATGTGCAACAGCCTCAACCGATTGCGGATGAAAATGCGATGACACTCACTTGTAATTACAACACTTTGGTTGTTACTGCGACAAATCTTCAAACTGGAAAAACTTCGACATCTAATTTTACGATGAGCAATGGGACTCAGTGTGAAAACTTAAGAGCTAAGCTAGAAAATAGATTAAATGTCCATAACGGAAATGCTCAATTGGTTGCTGAATGCAACTACAATACGTTGCAAAGATATGTCATTGGTTCAGACAAAACGATCAACCAGATTGAGTCAACAAGCTATAGCAATGGTACTCAATGTGAGGCAGCTGCGGCTCAGATCAATAAATAAATTTTTAAGAAAGTATGACTGTTGCTAGAGGCCGACGAAATAAAGTAATTGTCTCAATCTTAAACAGTCATAAGTATTATAAAGCATTTGGGCTTGGAATGGAATCTGCTGATTGTTTATTGAATTTATTTTTAAAGGGATGTGTATGAAAAAAATAAGCTTATTGAATGTATTATCAACAGCGACTCTGTTAATGAGCTCAATGGCTCAAGCGGCAACAATTGATTGCAGCAGCTTAACTTCTCGAACAGAAACTTTAAACGGAAAGTCATACACAAAATATAATGTCGTTGATTCGGCATTTATGAAATGTGATCAGATACAGTCGACACGTCCGGTGATGAATTGGAAAGTCACAAAAACAGGTTGGTCAGCACAAGATGAATCAAACTTTGGTGCATTCATTAAAAAAATTGGCTACAGCAAATGTAATACGACGGATAAATGTTTATCGAGTGATGCGAATATGCTGCGCTCTGAAGAAGACATGCAATTCACACATTATTCTGACTGCGCTGATTTTCCTTATTACTTACGTTCCTATTTTGCTTATAAAAATAAATTGCCATTTGCAATGGTGAGCTCTTTCCAACAAGCACCATTTTCAGAAACTCAACAGGCTCAAATCGCAGCAGAGCGCGCCCGCATTTTAGCTGAAAAAGGCGAAGAATTTGCTTTAAAATATGATGCTCAAGTTCGTGATGCTCGTTATTCACGAAATGGAAATATTCCAACAGCAAAAATTAATGTTCCTTCATCATCAGGTGCAGTTCGTGATTTTGCGGTCCTTGGCCCAAAAATTATGGACCAGATTTCATCAGGAACTCTGCGTATGTTGAATGGTGCTGGTGGATCTGTTGAATCGGATTTCTATTCTCCGGCTGTGACTAAAGAATCGATCAAGCCAGGAACTGTGCTATACAACGTGTCAGGTCATGTTGCGATTGTTTATGATGTCACTGCAAAAGGTGAGATTTTATATGTGGATGCTCATCCAGATAATTCAATCACTCGTGGTGTATTTAATCCTGACTTCAAATTAGTGAAATCACTTTACGGTGGAAATTTTAAAAATTTTAGACCGGTTCAAGTTGTGAATGCGACGATGGCGGCAGATGGTACAATTGCCAAAGGGCAAGTCGTTGCAGCGTCAGATTCTCAGATCGCTGATTTTTCGATGGAGCAATATGATGGCTTAGGTAAAAATTCTGCTGGGAATACAATTTTTAAATTGTACGCTCAAGATACAAAAGCAGTTAATTTTTATGACTGGGTCAAATTTAAATTATCTGGTGGATCATATCGTTTAGATCCTGTTATTGAAATGAAAAATGAAATGGGTCAATTGTGTGTGATGGCTCAGGACCGCGTTGCCGCAGTTCAAGTGGCTATTGATAATCAAGTTCATACGAAAGATCATCCAAACACTTTGCCAAATAATATTTTCGGTGCCGACGGCGAATGGGAGGCCTATTCAACCCCTGGACGTGATATGCGTTTGAAATTGAAAATTTTAAGTATTCCTGAATCCGCTAAAGTTTGGATGACTCGCTACCAAGCACAAGATCCTTTGATCTCGTATAAAGGTCAGGATTTAAAAGCTGATTTGATCGCAGCCTACAAACAATCAGTGGCGGCTTGTAAAATCACTTTTAAAAATTCGATGGGAGCTGATTCAACTGTAGGACTTGAAACGCTGATTAATCGAATAGCTAAAATTTCTTACGATCCTTATGCATGCCCAGAGATTCGTTGGGGTGCATATAAACAAGAAGAACTTGCTTCATGTGCAGATTCTCAAGAAAAACGTGAGTGGCATGAATTGCAACAGTTCTTAAGAAATAATTTAGTGAAAGATACAGATGCATTTCACGGTTATACTTTAGAACAATTACGTCAAATGAATGAACGTAAAGAAGTTGATAATAACTCTTCCTCAGAAAGATATCGAATTACTCCGAAGTTAGAGGCGATGTAATTTAAATTAGATATTTACTGAGTTGATCAAATTTAACTCAATATGAAAAGCGGCTCTGGCCGCTTTTTGTGTTTCTGGTGCTGAACCTGTTGTATAAAATTGAAACTGATTTTCACCATTCAGGTCACATGAGGCCGCCATGAGAACTGCAGGGTCTAAATAATCCAGATGAGGATACAACTTTTTAAATGTTGGAATCAAAGCGGGATAATGTGTGCAGGCTAATAAAATACAATCTGGGGAGTCCAACTGAGTAAATATTTTTCGAATGATCTGCTCAACATGTTCACCACTCAGTTCCCCAGCCTCAACCAAAGCCGAAAGTGGTTGAGCAGAAACATAATTTATTTTTTTTTCTGATTTTTCTGAAAAGTATCTTTCATAACTTTTTGAAGAAATTGTCAGATCTCCGCCGATAACAGCGACATGTTTGAATTGGCTTTTTTGAACTTGGGTTACGCCAAAAGGGATCAGGCTAATAAAGCGCACATCGCGAATGACTTGTTCAACGCCATCAAGTGCAGAGCTTGCAGCATTGCAAGCGACAAAAACAATTGAAACTTGTCGCGATTTAAAAAAATCAGCGATATTTTCGAACCGACTTTGCATTTGTTCTTTTGAAAGTTTTCCGTAAGGAGTAAATCCTGAATCTGACAGATAACAAATGTTCGTTGATTTATTCTGGAAACGAAACTGCTGGTAAACGCTAAGGCCACCGATGCCCCAATCCATAATTCCTAAAGTCGTCGACATTAGGGAAAACTCATTTTTTGAATTTTTTTAAAATGCACAGGACCGGAATCGAAAGCCAAAATTCTAGATTGATACGCGTAATTAATCACTGAAATATTAGAATTTGGAAATCGGCTTTCCAGATACCATTTCATTTCATGCTCAGAGCGCATTGGATTGTATTTGAGCATTTTTTTCCATGAAGATGTATTCACCATTTTGTGAAGTGCAGCTTTGTATTTTGGATTTTTAATCTCGGTCAGCTTATGTTTGAGCTTATCAATAAAAAACTGTGGAACTTCATTCCATTTTAAAGGAGCTGCCACCATATCCATAATTAAAATTCGGCCACCAGGCTTTAGCACACGAAGCATTTCGTGGATAATGGGATCCCAATCTAGGTATCTAAACGACAATACAGACGTGATGACATCAAATTGATTATCCGAGAAAGGAAGTTGTGGACCGCTCAGTTTTTTAAAATAGAGTTTTGCTTTTGCAATTTCATTTTGACCGGCACGGCGCTCGGCTTCGTTGATCATGCCTTGTGATAAATCGGCTCCGGTGCCTTTGCTGATATGTGACAAGATGCCTCTTAAAAATGATCCTGTGCCACAGCCAATATCCAGAAGGTGAATGTCCGAGCTTGTGAGGTGAGTTTTGAGCCATTCCAATTCATCTTTACGCACGGAAATGTCTTCGAATGTTTCATCATACAGTTCGGCCACATGATCATATGTTGTATCGATTGTTTCAAGTTGTGGGATAAACTCAAGCAAAGGATCGGATGCGGGCCTGAGTGCATACTTTTTAAATGAACCCCAATAGCCATGTGATTTTTTGCCTGGGACAGAGATAATATAAGTTGGAGAATCGGAGGATTTATTATAACGCCACTGAAATCTATTTTTGTTGTTGGAAACAGTTGTATACCAAAAATAGCCGTAGGCTTTCACATTAAATGTGCGACTGAAAAAATCAGCAAACCAGCGCCCAGTTCGACACGCATGAAAAAAAGCTTTCGCATTTTTTGTGAAATCAATTTTTAAATTTTTCCATTCAAAAGGACTTAGCTGCTCAGGCCACTGTCTTGATCCAAACATAATGCCATACAAACCACTATGACCAATAAAGTGAAGTTCATGAATTTGAGGTGTGTTTTGCAGATGCTGAATGAAATCGGCTTTTGAATTCGCAACTTTGCAAATGATTTGGTGGTGGACATACTCGAGCTGTTTTTCAGCTTTCAGAGTTTCAGCCGCTTGTTGAAATTGCTGCCCACCTTCACGGTAGGTTGTTGTGTATAAAATCAGAATAGATTCAGTTTGAAGTGAAGTCGACATTTTCAAATGTTAACTGTTGATGCTTCTGTTGACCAATTGAAAGAATCAACAATTTCCTGTGTCGAAGACTCATTCGGAAGCCATGCTCCACAGTGATCGCCCACAGTAAAAGTCTTTTTCTGTTTAAGATCGTAGACCTTCATATGATGAATAGGCGGAAAGTAAACATGTAAACTTAGGCCAGAGTCGTCGCATATACAGGAATGAACATCTGAAGTTTGAATTTCAGAGACAGAAGATTCAGCTCTGTGTTCTATGCCACAAGAGATGAGTTGGTCGTTTTTAAATTGATAAAGTTTTTCAGTAAAGTGACCTTTTAAGAAAAACACCCAGCCTTTGGACTGGCCATGATCGTGCGGTGCACATTCTGAGTTTTTCGCCCAGCGAGCGATCATGACTTCACAGTGAGCAGATACACCAATTATTTTACGTGCATAGGGAAAATCAGTTTCATTCGTAGGAATTAATTCAGAAAGTTTCTTAAAATCAAAGCCATTGTGCGCAAGATATTTCAAAATGTCAGGCGGTGAATTTTGTAAGGAAATGAGGTTGTTTAAATGATTTTCATTCAGAGTGTCTTGCATAACTGTTCAACGTTCTCAGCCTGATGAATTGAAGTCAAGGCTGGTTTTCGATGGATCATTTTTTCCTTGCGTCAACTGAGAACCCATAAGTATTCTAACGAGGTCTTAAAATAATCCATGGGAGGATTGATATGAAGAAATTTTTTGCTGCTTTGTTGGCAGTTGCCAGTCTACACACGGTTGTGTTCGCAGAAACACCAGTTCCAAAATCATTTGCTGATTTTGAGAAATTAACATTCGAGCAAATGAAAACTTTGCCAGATTACAAATGGTCTTTAACGACACCTGTAAAAGAATCTGATTTACAGAACAAATCGGAAACTGAAGTTATTTTATTCAGAAACTCAATCTATGCTCAACACGGTTTTCGTTTTAGTCAAAAACCTCTCGCAAATTATTTTTTGACTCGTTCATGGTATAAACCAACTGTTGAAAGTTTGAATGTTGAAAAATTATCTGCAGTTTCAAAAAAGAATGTTGAAACTTTTATGAAGTTTCAAGCATCAACAAAAACTGGAAATCGTGATACTGCTTCCCAATACGGTTGGTTAAAAGATAAAGTTGCTTACCATTTATTTTTAATGGGTTTTTGCACATATACTGTAAATGGAAATCCAAAAGCCGGTATGGTGGTTTTCGAACCAGCGGGACAAGCTAAAGTATTTCACTCGAAATTTTCGCGCGCTTCATTTGAACCATATGCTTACGAAGATTATTTAGACAAGTCGACAGCTCAATGGGGTAAAATGTTACTTGATGCAACATGGTCAATTAATGTAAACGCTAAAGAAACTGAAGCTTCAATCACTTTGGATTTTGCTGATGAAGTTTATAACCAATTTATCGGTGAAGATGGTAAGTCTTTATTGGCAAAAGGACAGCGTCGTGTGTTAACTATTCCTCTGGATATAGATGGCAAAGGTTATGCAGCGATGTTAAAAAATCGTACATGTAATATGGAAATCGTAAAATAATTTGATTTCGATTTTTTTAGGTTTACTTAATTATTTCCGTCTGCACAAATTGGACTCTCCAACCGGTGCAGACGGTTTTTTTTATCTGAAGCAAATACAAAGTCTTTCAGAATCCTTTACGTTCTATTACAAAGATTATTCTTTGGCATTTTTATTGCCGTCAATCCTGAATGTTTTCATCAGAGAACCATTGATCAGTTACCATTTAGCAATTTCGATCGTTTTTGCCGGAATTTTTTATTTCTGTTCTCGAATCTTGCAACAATTGGGTTCTGGCAGGCTTAGCCTGTTCTTGGTTCCACTCTTTTATTTTAATAATTATTTCAATGAACTTAATTTTGTATTTTTAAAAACTGCAACGGCGGTTTTGTTTTTACTTTGGTCTATAAAATTATACTTATCTCATAAGACTGCTCGTGCATTCTTATTCTTTATTCTCGCTCTTCTCAGCCACAAAGTTGTATTGGTTTGTGGTGCTATTTTTATTATTCTATTTATCTTTGAATCAAGACAAAGACTTATGATAGGTCTTTTTTTGTCAATGCTCGTTGGCGTGATGTTCAATTTTATTTATCCACGATTTTTTCAACAATTTCATCATTTGTTTTCAAACTTTGACATTTCTAGGTATCAGATTTTGATCTTAAAAGATGAAATGTTTTACTTGGTATTAGCTGCATTTTTTATTTCTTTGCTTTTGTTTCGAAAATCTTTTCAAGTTGAAAAAAACAAGAAGTTTATATTCCGTTTTATTTGTGCCATTATTTTCTTCCCGTTGCTGATGCCGGAGCTGACATCGACGAATTCTGCAACGTACAGGTTATTTTTAATTTCTATGCCGTTTCTTATTATGGCGTTAGCAATACTCGGTAGGGTCTTTTTTTACTCTGTAGGTTGCATGATATTTTTGATTTGTTTTCATTGGTATCGACCTGTTTCAACGTGGCAGAACCCGTGGACTCGCCGAGCAGTTCAGTCGGCCGAAATCGAAAAAATAATTCCAAAAAATGCATTGATTTACGCGCCCCACGGTATGGAGTTTTATTTAGCCTACGTAACTCCATTTCGTCCAAGGTCTTTTATATTGCCGCCAACAGATAGGCCCACCTATCGCGTGGCCTATGTCGAACCATACTTGCAGCAGGCAACTGCGCTGAAAGATGATTTGCAACAGCTGCGTATATTGAAATTGTCTGAAAATTATTATCTACTCAAAGAATCAGATTGGATTTTATTGGGACAAATACATCAATTTGTACCACATGTGACAAACATGTTACCGCCGAAACCTGAATTTGTTGCAGACTACGAAAACTAATTCGTAGTTGCAAAAAATAAGGTGCGATTATTTATTTGTAACAACGCTCCAGCTGCAAAGTTTATAAAGCATGCGTGCGCCAACGTTTCCGTCCCACTCAGCTTCGTCGGCATCGCCCGTTGAAACTTCATTCAAATCAAAGCCTACGATTTGTCGTCCACTTTGCGCCAATAAATTAAATAAAAAGAAAACTTCGTCAGCTGATAATCCACCGATGACAGGAGTACCTGTTGACGGGCAAAATCTTGGATCTAATCCATCAATATCAAACGAGATGTAAACTTTTTGCGGTAACTCAGAAACGATATCTGTTGCCACAGAGGCCCAGCTTTCACCTTTCAGTAATCTTTGCTTTACGCCGATATCAAAAAAAGTTTTGATGTCACTGCGTGAAGCGATGAAATCAAATTCCTCTTCGCAAAAATCACGAATTCCCACTTGGACCAATTTCAACGGTCGAGATTCTTTTGGTAAATTCATGACATTATACATAATCGAGGCATGTGACTGCTCAAAACCCTGATATGCTTTTCTGGTGTCCGAGTGCGCATCCAAATGCAAGATTCCGACTTCGGATTGTCCAAAGCTCGAGTGTTTTTCGCAAATGGCTTTAATGGCACCAAGTGGTGTTGAATGGTCTCCACCGACAAGTCCAAATAGTTTTCCAGCCTCTAAAATTTTTTTTGTTTCCGTGTAAACCCACTCAGTACACTGTTTTGAAGCCCCGTTGACTTCCGCAATCAGAGAATTGATCGTTTTTGTGTCTTCGGACATTTCTGTACGTAGTGCGATTACTTTTTGAGCAAGCTCTTTATACTTTTTGCTGCGATCGGCGATCTCTTCTGAAATAGGCTTCATGAAATAGCCTGCTTCATAGGCTGTTTTAGTTTCGAAATCAAAAAGATCGATTTGTTCAGAAGCTTCACGAATAATACGCGGCCCATTCGAGGCTCCGCGGCCATAGGACGTTGTGACTTCCCATGGAACTGGCAGCAGAACAACTTTACATTCGTCTTCAGGAAGTGGGATTCCAAAAATTCCGTAGTCAGAGGAAATTGTGGTTGTTGCGTCGAATTTAGGAGTTCGTTTTTGGTCTGTCATAATTGGTCCTTTGTTCAGAGAGAGAAACACCAGAGCATAGATCTCTTGTGCCGTTTTTGAAATTGAAAATCACCAATTAAGTCTGCTTGCGCCATGAATCAGAACTTGAATTTGAAGCCCGCCTAAGTAATCTTGCATGGTGCTGGAATGAGACCACTTTTTTGGTCTGAATATTGTATATTAAGTTATTAAATATTAAGGAGTTTCTTATGAAAAAAATGAATCTTGTTGCGTTGCTTTTTGCTTCGCTTGTTTCTGCTTCAGCTTTCGCTGTAAAGCCTAATGATAAAGCACCTCAGGGCGGCGTGATGAATTACAATTTTGAAGTTGAGCCTGAAAGCTTACATCCTGTGATGTCTTCGGACCAGTATGAGCAATACTTTTCTGAATTTGTTCACGATACTTTGTGTGCAACAGATCCAGAAACTTACGAGACAGTTCCTCGTCTAGCCGAAAAATGGGAAATTTCAAAAAATGGTTTAGAATTCACATTTTTCTTAAGAAAAAATGCTTTCTTCCATAATGGTGACCCAGTGACTGCTGACGATGTTAAGTTCTCATTGGATGCAATTCGTGAACCTAAGCATCAGGCCTTAAACACAATGCCTTATGTAGAAACTTTTACAAAAGTTGATGTCATCGATAAGCATACGATTAAATTCACTGCGAAAGAAAAATATTTCAAAAACATGGAATCGCTTTGTGGAATTATCAAAGTTATTCCTAAATCAGTTTATGGTGATATTAGTAAATCAGTAAAAATGCAAAAAGAAGCCATTGGTGCAGGACCGTATAAATTAGAAAAATATGACAAAGGTCAAATGATCGTCGTTAAAAGATTTGATAAATGGTACGGTAATGGAACTAAGGAATTTAAAGGTTATTTTAATTTTGATCAGATTAATTTCCGAATCACAAAAGACGATAACGTCGTTATTGAGAAATTTAAAAAGGGTGATTTAGATTACACTGAGGTTAAACTTGTAGATACTTTTACAAAAGGCCAAAAGTCTTTTGGTAAGTTGGCTCAAGCAAAAAACTTGGTGACTTCAAAACCGAAATCATATGGTTATATTGGTTTTAATTTTCGGAATGAAATCTTAAAAGATCTTTCAACAAGGCAGGCTTTGGCTCACTTAGTTAACAGAGCTGAAATGAATAAAAAATTTCGTGATGGTATGAGTGATTTAGCGACAGGTCCAGTTTCTGTTAAGTCAAATCAAGCTGCTGAAGTAAAACCTATATTGTTCGATACGAAAAAAGCTCAAGAGATTTTGAAAAAAGCAGGCTGGGCAGATACAGATAAAAACGGAATATTAGATCGCACTGTAAATGGCAAAAAACAAGAAATGAGCTTTACATTTATTTACGCAAGTAAAGAAATGGAAAAGTATTGGACAATGTTTAAGCAAGATGCCCAAAAGGCTGGGGTCGAGATCTCATTAAAATTTATGGAATGGAACAGCTTCATTAAAGCCGTAGAAGAAAACAACATGGAACTTTGGGCAATGGGTTGGGGAGCTGGTTCGGTTGAAATGGATCCGAAACAAATTTGGCATTCAACTTCAAGTGCAAAAGGCGGATCAAATCGCGGGGCTTACGCAAATGCTGAGGTTGATAAGTTGATCGATGAGGGGCGTGCTGAATTAGATTCAAAAAAGCGAACGGCTATTTTCAAAAAAGCTTATACTTTAATTGCGAACGATGTTCCGTATATTTTCTTATTTAACAATAAATTTGATTTTTACTTCAGTTCCAACAAAATGAAAAAACCAGCAGATACTTTTAAGTATGACTTTGGTTATTCGACATGGTGGACAGATACTAAGAATTAGTATTGGTTAATTAAACAATGTTAATTTATCTTATTCGACGAATTTTAGTAGCGATCCCCACTTTTCTTGGGATCACTCTTGTTACATTTTTAATTATCAACGCAGCTCCTGGCGGTCCAATAGAGCAGAAGTTGCAGAAGTTACGTGACGCAGGAAAATCCACAAATATCTCGCAAGAGGTTTTAGAGGGCTTAGCTAAGCAATATGGTTTTGATAAACCAGTTCATGAGCGCTACTGGATTTGGTTAAAAAATATTTCCAAAATGGATTTCGGTGAAAGTTTTTCTTACAGAGAGCCTGTGATTGACGTGATCACATCAAAGTTTCCAGTCTCATTATCTTTTGGTATTGCCTCTCTGATTTTAACTTATCTGGTTTGTATTCCGCTCGGCGTTCAAAAAGCAATTAAAGCGGGTGGTGCTTTTGATCAGATCTCGGGATTAGTGCTTTACTTCTTATACTCAATACCACCGCTTGTTTTGGGGATCTTTTTGATCGTCTGGTTTGCGGGCGGTTCTTATTGGGATTGGTTCCCGATTGGTGGGATCAAATCTGATGACTATGATAGTTTCACAACGATGGGTAAAATCTGGGATCGAGCGTATCATTTCGTATTGCCATTAACTTGTTACATGATCGGGAATTTTACTGAGCTTTCGATGCTTGTGCGTAATTCAATGTTGGACGTGATCAAGTCTGATTATATTCGTACAGCTCGTGCAAAAGGATTGTCGAATCGCCTTGTGTATTACAAACATGCGCTTCGAAATGCATTGATTCCTGTAGCAACAGGATTGGGCGGATTTTTACGTGTGTTTTTAGCAGGATCATTGATCATTGAAACGATTTTTAACTTGGACGGTATTGGGCTCTTAAGTTATTCATCTGTTTTATCACGTGATTATAACGTTATCATGGGGATTACTTTTATTTCTGCAATGTTGTTACTGGTTGGAAATATTTTAAGTGATGTCATTTACGTGATGGTTGATCCTCGAATCGACTTTAAGTAGAAAGTTAATGCTGTGAATTTAATTGAGAACCGATTTATTACGAACGAGTTAACATTAAAGCGCTATCGCCGTTTTAAACGAAATAAAATGGCTGTCTTTTCGGCGTGGATGATTGTTCTATTGATCTTTTTCAGTTTCACGGCTGAATTCTGGGCAAACAGTAAGCCTAATTTGATGAAATACAATGGCAAGATCTATGCGCCTGTTTTATTTGATTATCATCCGACAGAATTCGGACGCGATGATATTTATGTGATGGATTACCGCGGCCTTGAATTCAAAGACGGCGATTGGGTTTTTTGGCCTATCATTCGTTGGGACCCATTCGAAAGTAATTCTTCTGTGGAATCCTATCCGTCGGCACCTTCAAAAGATAATTTGATGGGAACAGACGATCGTGGGCGTGATGTTCTGACTCGATTACTATATGGACTGCGGTACTCATTGGTGTTTGCAATTGGTGCTTGGTTTTTCTCGTACCTGATTGGTGTTGTGATCGGTTCTGTCACTGGATATTTCGGTGGAAAAATCGATCTGATCGGGATGCGCACAGTTGAAATTATTCAAACGATGCCGACGACTTTGATCTTGATCACTATTATTTCGATCTTTACCCCAAATTTATTTGTTTTAGTTTTATTTTTATCCGTTTTTGATTGGACAAAAATCGCGATGTATATGCGTGGACAGTTTTTACAACTACGTAAACGTGAATATGTTGAAGCCGCTCGTGCGATTGGTTCATCCAGCAACCGAATTATCTTTAAACATATTTTACCAAATGCGATCACGCCGATCGTGACATTTTCGCCGTTTGATATTGCTTTGAATATTTCGACATTGGCATTCTTGGATTATTTAGGTCTGGGATTACGTGCGCCGACACCAAGTTGGGGCGAGCTTTTACAACAAGCGCAAAAATATTTTACAACATCTGAATGGCTTGTTTGGTATCCTTCAGCGGCATTAATATTAACACTGACGTTACTAATTAATATCGGTTTAGCAGTTCGAGATGCCTTCGATTCAAAATCTTCGGTCGGATAATTTATTTCAGTTGAATGCCGTGATCAGAAAGCGAAGAAAAGAAATTTTGTAACTGTGCTTCGCTAGGGATATCAATCAGCATAATATCGCTGAAGAGTTGTTGAATGAAGGGGTGGGTTTTTTCTTCGAGATCGCCATCGACAAAGGACATCGCCCATTTGTCAAAATAACGAGGTACAGTCGAAGTCCACTCTTTGATAACTCTGAGATGCTTATGCCGGCGGTCTTTGATGATCAGTGAAAGAACTTCTTTCACATGAGCTTCTGTTCCTTCTAAAAGTTGAATAAAGAAATCGTCTTTGTGAATCAGAATTCCAGTGATATCTAATTTTGAATTACGATTTCGTGCAGAGAATAAAATATTTTCAAGGTCTGTGTAACAGACCTCTTGGTGCGCTTCACTAATATAAACGAGTCGAAAAACTTCATTCATTGGTGTCTGCTCCGCAAGACAAGCTTGCAGTTACTCCATCTCTTCAAGATATGTATAGCCCGATAAGCCTTCTTCGTAATGCTTAATCAAAGATTTTGCTTCTTGTTTCGAAATATTTCCAGTTGCAATACTTTCTTCGGTATACTGGCGGACTTTATCGACCATATCTGCACGACCATATTGAACATACGTTAAAACTTCTGTCACAGTATCGCCAGGGATATAGTGATCAACTGTGTAGCCTGAATCATGAATCGAAATATGAACGGCATCAGTGTCACCGAATAAATTATGCAAATCACCTAAGATTTCCTGATAAGCTCCGGTCAAAAAGATACCCATGTAATAAGGGGCATCACCTTCTTTGAAAGGATGAACACGGAGTGTTTTTTTAACTTCTCCAGATTCAGTATCGATAAATTTTTCAATCTTGCCATCTGAATCACACGTTAAATCAGCAATTGTGGCTTCGTGGTGTGGTTCGTTTTCAAGATTATGAATCGGCATCACTGGAAACAATTGACCTACAGCCCATGAATCTGGAACGGATTGGAATACTGAAAAATTACAAAAATATGTGTCACATAATTCAGTGCGAAGCTGCTCGACGATATCGTCGTAATCTGGAGTCGCTCGACCAAGCTCAAGCATTTTTGTCGCTATTGAGAAGTACATGCTTTCACACCAAGCGCGTTGCGAAAGATTAAGTACTCCGTAGGTAAATAAATTTAAAGTTTCTGATTTGGCTTGAAGTAAGTCATTGAAACATTCATTCATGTTTTCAATATTGAGCTTTTCGTGAATGTACTGCATCTCTTGCATCAAAGTAGGATCTTTTTTTGTTGCAGGCATTGGCGGTTTTTGGCGGTACAAATTATTTACGCCGATCACGTTAAAGATCAACACGGAGTGATGTGCAACAAGAGATCGACCTGATTCGGTAATAATATTTGGATGTGGAACATTTTTTTCATCGCACAAAGTTTGAATCGTTGAAACGACATCATTGGCATACTCTTGTTCCGAGTAATTCACTGAAGAATCAGATGATCCTGTTCCATCATAATCGACACCAAGACCACCACCGACATCGATATATTTTGGAGTCGCGCCAAGGTTATGAAATTCAATATAAAATCGAGCGGCTTCTTTGAGTGATGATTTAATACTTTGAATTGAAGGAACTTGCGAACCGATATGGTAATGGAGAAGCTCAAGACAATCGAGCATGTCATTCTTTTTCAAAAACTCGATGCCTTCAACGATTTCAACAGCTGTTAAGCCAAATTTCGAACGAGCACCCGCAGAATCAACCCACTTACCTGCGCCTTGTGTATTGAGCTTTGCGCGGAAACCAATTTTGGGGCGCATATTTAATTTTTTAGCTGAGTCAGTAATAATTTTTAATTCGTCTTTGCGATCAACAACAATAATAATTTCGCGACCTAATTTTTGTGCTAATAGTGCCGTTTCGATATATTCGGCATCCTTAAATCCATTACAAATAATCACGGCGTTGGGATTGTTCATTAATGAAAGAACAACCAGAAGCTCAGGCTTAGATCCGGCCTCAAGTCCCAAGTTGCATGTCTTACCGAACTTCACAAGTTCTTCGACCAAGTGACGTTGTTGGTTCACTTTGATTGGATAAACGCCGCAATATTTTCCATTGTAGTTATGATCAGTGAATGCTTTTTGAAAACAAGAAGATAAAAGTTGAACGCGTTCATTAATGATATCTGGAAAACGAATCATGATCGGCATGCGAAGACCACGATCTTGAAGCTCTTGAGTTAACTCATAAAGATCGGCTGAGGGGCCTTTTTCACCTTTAGGAGTTACAACGACATGACCTTGTTGATTAACTTTAAAGTAGCCGTTTCCCCAATTATTAATACCATAAACTTTAGCGCTTTTTTCTGCGTTCCATGACGATGCTTTTTCATGTGCATAAGTTTGTGGGGAATTCGATTCTGTCGTTGGTGTTTCCATGCAAAAAACCTCTATTCATCTATTTATCTTTTCATCAATATTGATAGAGATTTTTTGACATGAAAAACAAATGCAATCAACAATAATTATCATTTGGATTCAGTGAATGATTTAGCTGACGATCAGATTTAAAATTTTACCAATTTTGAAAATGACTTTTGTGGGAGTTTTTCCACCAAGAGCACTCGCTACGGTCGCAAGTTTTAAAGCCTCAGAGACAGCAGTGGCCTCAGTTGCATCGACTTGTAAATCGATCGTGCCGCGCATTTTTCCGTTCACTTGAACGCCCATAGACACGACATCGTCCTTACAAAGCTCAGGTTTGAATACAGGCCATGGAGCCGTCACAATCAGTCCAGTGCCACCCAATTTTTCCCAAAGCTCTTCGCAAATATGCGGCGCGAATGGTTGCAAAAGTTGCAAAAGAGGCATCAAAGCTTTCTTAGATTTGCAATTGTGTTTGTACATTTCATTCACCAAAATCATCATCTGACTGATCGCTGTGTTAAAACTCATATTTTCAATATCTTCAGTGATTTTTTTGATGGTTTTATGAACAGTTTTTTCGATTTCAGGACTCAGTGGCTCGTCTGTGAAAACATTTTGTTGTGTGGTTTCGTCAACAACCATACGCGAGATGCGATCCAAAAAGCGCTTAACGCCATCGATTCCTGTTTCTGACCAAGCTTTGTCTTTATCCAACGGTCCTAAGAAACAAATAAAGACTCGCATCACGTCAACACCATAATTTTGTGCGACATGATCTGCAGGGATCACATTTCCACGAGATTTCGACATGCGCTCGCCATTCGGAGCTAAGATAATTCCCTGATGCGCCAATTTTTGAAAAGGTTCATCCGTTTTTACAAGGCCTGCATCAAAAAGAACTTTTGTCCAAAAGCGGGCGTACAATAAATGTCCCACCGTGTGTTCGGGACCGCCGACATAAAGATCCACAGGCATCCAGTAATTCGCAATATCTTTGTTGAAAGCTTCATTTTGATTTTGCGGATCAGTGTAGCGTAAAAAATACCATGAAGATCCGGCAGCGCCGGGCATAGTGTCCGTGATTCTGCGACCGATATTTTTATAGTTCACCCATTCCTTGTTATTTGAAAGAGGGGCTTCGCCGGTGTCTGAAGGTTCGTAGTTGGCGACTTCAGGCAAAGTCACTGGAAGTTCATCATAAGGGATGGCTTTTAAATTTCCTGCGGCATCTTGATATACAGGGAACGGTTCGCCCCAGTAACGTTGACGACTGAAAAGCCAATCGCGTAAACGGTATTGGATTTGTTTTTTTCCTAAACCTTTTTGCTCAAGGTATTCAGTCATTTTTTGAATCGCTGTTTTTTTATCAAGACCATTTAAAAAATCAGAATTGCAGAGTTTTCCATCTCCAGTGAAAGGCAATTCTGTTTCCGATTCAAGAACACGCGGAATTTCTAGTTGAAATTTTTGTGCGAATTCAAAATCACGTTCGTCATGACCAGGAACGGCCATGATGGCGCCAGTGCCATAATCCATCATCACATAATCAGCAATCCAGATTGGAATTTGCTTCTGGTTCAGCGGGTTAATAGCATAACCGCCAGTGAAAACACCCGTTTTTTCTGTTGAAGCTTTTCGGTCGATTTCAGATTTTGATTTTGTTGCTTCAACGTAGTTTGCGACAGCAGATTGTTGCGCAGAAGTAGTGATTTTTTTCACGAGCGGATGTTCAGGGGCAAGCACCATGAAGCTCACGCCAAAAATAGTGTCGGGACGAGTTGTGAAAATTTCTAAGTTGTCGTCTGTGTGTTGGACTTTGAATAGTACAGTGGCGCCTTCAGATTTTCCGATCCAATTGCGTTGACCTTCTTTAGTGCGCTCCGGCCAGTCGATTTTATCAAGATCATTCAATAATCGTTCTGCGTAGTCTGTGATTTTCAACATCCACTGTTTCATTGGGACGCGAATCACAGGATGACCACCACGTTCTGATTTTCCGTCAACGATTTCATCATTGGCTAAAACAGTTTTCAAAGCGGGGCACCAGTTCACAGGAACTTCTTTTTGGTAAGCCAGACCTTTTTCAAAAAGTTTGAGGAAAATAAATTGAGTCCATTTGTAGTAACTCGCGTCACACGTTGAAATTTCGCGAGACCAATCAAAACTGAAACCATATTTTTTCATTGTCGCTTTGTAATCAGCGATCGCTTTTTCAGTTGTGACTGTAGGATGAACTCCGGTTTGAATGGCGTACTGTTCTGCCGGAAGTCCGAATGAATCAAATCCCATCGGGTGAAGAACATTAAAACCTTTAGCTCGTTTATATCTGGAAATAATATCACTCGGTGTGTACGAGGCAATGTGTCCTACATGCAAACCAGAGCCTGAAGGGTACGGAAACATATCTAAAGCATAGTATTTTGGTTTTGAAGATTTATTATCAGCAAAGTAGGCCTTTTTTTCATCCCAGATTTTTTGCCATTTTGATTCGATCGCTTGGTGTTTGTTTTGTTCGCTCATAAAAATCCTTTAGGTAAAACAGATTTGCGATCCTAGAAAAACATAAAAACACTGTGAAATCAATGTCTTGCTTAGTGTCTTTCGCAGGTTCTCTGGGCAGATCAAAGAGCTGCCGAGAGCCCTTTGATTAAAAAGTGTTTCGAAATAAGACTTTCTGTAAATTCGACTTCATCCCATCGTGAAAATAGAGGACCTTCCGATAAGTTAATAGATGAAAACAAGGCCTCATTCAAAAATGCATATTATTTCAGTGATTGTGTTTTTATTCATAACTTTATCGCACCAAGCGTGCTCCAAAGTGAGCTCTGGTCTAAATTCAAAACTTGACAGCACTAATTATAATTCTGATTCAAACCAAACAACTCGTGTTGTTAGCGCAAATTGCAGTCTATCTTTAAATGCAACATCAATAAATCTAAACGAGTCTGTTCAGTTTTCAGGTTCTCTCACTTACCCTGGGGGAAATTTAAACACAGTGACTGCGTCGCTCGAAGGAACTTCAAAATTTTATTCCAATAATAACTCGGAAGTTATCACGCCAGAAGTGATTTCAGATTGGAAATCATGGAATTATCAATACACAGATCCAGTCACAGCTGGTGAACATGTGCGACATTTAAAATTTATGAATGACCAGGGGAAAGTGATCTGCACGACGAATAACTTGAAAGTTGAATTTGTTATGCAAGTGGCAACGCCTTTGCCAGCGAATCCAACTCCACCGAATCCAAACACCACTGACCCATCAAATATTGAGTCACAGTTTGTTTCGTTGCACCAGACACCACAAACATTGGTTAGATCACAGTCGGGTGAAACTGTGACGAATGTTGGATTTAAAAATCAATTTGCACCGTCAGGAACTCCGGGATGCACTATGGGTATCGCATCACTTCGTAGTGAGTGTGTTTTTGTGTCTGACGGACTTAGCTTTTCGTTAGCAGGAACTCAGAATATAAAACAATTTAAGGTTTTCGTACCAGTGGGTACGAAAAGTTTTATTTTCAGTAGTTATCTTCCACAATCCATGGAGGCCGCAGTCGCTGTACGAATGTCCAGTGCGCCTGGTCGTAATACACCATTGGATTCGGCAGAGTATTCGCAGTATCGATCGACCGCAAATTATTCGAACGTATTTGACCGGCTGACGACTGGACAAGAAGTCATCTTGGTTCATAGCGGTGGCGGGGGATTTAGTCTGGCAGGTAATAACAGTTTTCCAGCGCCACTGTCGCGTGGAGTTTGGTTATATTTTCGACTTATCAACGGAGATTACGTGGATACACCAAGGGCCACATACGAGATTGATTTGCAGAAGTATATGAACGGATATAGTCAGACCATTTTTGGTAACGACGGTGATCCCAAGTGATTGATGCCACCTAAAGTTAAGTCGAATATAGCGCTGGGCAAGCGTCTTATTTTGGTCCAGAATCTCAGAAATAGGCTTTAAAACAACAATCATCCGATAAGTCTTCTATGAAGAAAGACCCGAAACACAGATGTATATTGGTTCTGGATGAGGATCCAGACAGTCTTGAGCTTTTGATGGAGCCCCTTCGTTGGGAAGGTTATGATGTCCGCGGCTTCAGTTCACCGAAAATAGCGAGTGAAGCTCTGAATTATTTACGTCCACAATTGCTTATTATTGATCCTGATTTTACGTCAAATAATGGAGTGGCGTTTTTAGAAAGCATTATTCCCACATTGCAAACAATTCCAGTGATTATCACTTCGAGCGATGTGACAACAGAAAAGATCACACAGTATTTAGATTTAGGGGCCACTGATTTTATTTCTTCACCGTTTGTCCCACTTGAGTTTCTGGCTCGTGTGCGGACACAGTTGCGCGTGCGAGATATGCAAGAAGAACTGCTTGATACAAACACCAAACTTCAGAATCTTGTAGAAATCGATGATTTGACAGGATTGTTTAATATGCGATCTCTCTATCAAAAATTAGAATTTGAAATCGAGCGTTCACGTCGCTTTTCGCGTCCTGTGACTGTTGTTATGATGGATATGGATCACTTTAAATCAGTCAATGACGGACACGATCATTTATTTGGAAGCTTTATTATATCTGAAGTTGGTAAAATTATTCGTTCGTGCACGAGAACAATCGACATTCCTGCTCGCTACGGCGGCGATGAATTTTTGATCGTTTTGTCAGAAACACCTTTGTCAGGTGTTGAGTTTTTTTGTGAACGATTGAGAAAACGCGTTGAGGAGACAGTTTTTGCTCAAGGTAAAGATACAATTCGTCTGACTTTATCGATCGGTTTCGCCACTTTAGAGCATGACGAAGTTGTTCAGCCAAAAGAACTTGTGCGCCGTGCAGATATGGCGCTGTACGAAGCGAAACGACAAGGGCGTAATCGTGTCGTTGGCTATAAATTTGACCATGATCGATTAAACACATCAGGTCGTACTCTTGAAAAATCTGCTGTGATCAGTTTGTTTGATAAAAAAAGAAAGACAGCGTAGCGAACTTAAGGCATATATTTTTGTATGTCGACAACTCAACAAGCCGCTCGTCTTTCTTTAGTCATTAGTTTCTTTGTCTTAGCGCTTAAATTCATTGCTTATTTTCAAACTTCGTCTGCAGCGATTTTGTCTGATGCTATCGAAACCATCACAAATGTTGTCACTGCCGTTGTCGCCGTCGTCGTATTAAAGTATGCGCTAGCTCCTGCGGATGAAGAGCATCCTTATGGCCACGGTAAGCTTGAGTACTTCTCAGCGGCCTTTGAGGGTGGAATTATTCTGTTTGCTGCTTTGGCCATTGTTTTTGAATCCATTCGTTCGTTGATTCTGGGGAATGAAATTCGGAATTTGAATACGGGTCTTTTTTATATTCTGATCGCATCTTTTATTAACGCAGCAGCAGGCTTGTATATTCGCTCGATCGGACGTAAGCAAAACTCAGAAGCTTTAAAAGCTAGTGGCGCGCACTTGTTGGCCGATGTAAAAACAACTGCAGGTATTATTGTTGGTCTTTTGTTGTATAAATTGACGGGACTGAAATGGATCGATCCTCTGATTGGTGTTCTGGTAGGTATTTGGTTGGCCTATGAATCTGTGCAAATCATTAAAAACAATGTGGGCGGTTTGCTCGATCAGACAGATTTAACAAGCGTTGGTCATTTGTCTGAAAAAATTGAAAAACATCTGACACCTGAAATTATTGATATCCATAATCTACGAATTATCAGATCAGGATCTTTTCATCATATCGATGCCCACCTGGTGGTACCGCAGTTTTTAGAAATTCATTTGGTTCACGAACTGATTCACCAATTTGAAAAACAAGTTGTTCTGGATTATAAATTTGACGGAGAATTTGCATTCCATACAGATCCTTGTTATCAAAAATTTTGTTCCGTGTGCGAGATCAAGGATTGCCCACTGAGACTTTCCGCATTCACGGGGCGACGTAAGATGAATGAACGTCATTTGATTTCGCCGCCGAAATTCACTGAAAAATTATCAACTTAATAAAGAGTTCAAAATGTCAGAAGAAAATAATACGCCATCAACTACAGGTAAAGTACGTCCTAAAATTAATTTAACTCGGACTTTGCCGAAGCCGAATCCTTATGCGATGGCCATCGACAATGAATACAAAGATGTGGCCTTTAACGAAGAGCGTGCTCCGCTGAATAAAGGCAGATGGCGATCTGATGTTTTTAAAGTTTCTGAAACTACTCCATTGGATGTTGAAGTCGGGACGGGTGCTGGAATGCACTTTGCTCATCATGCTGCGAAACACAAAGATCGTTGTTTGGTGGGACTTGAACTGAAGTACAAGCCGTTGATTCAATCCATTCGTCGCGCGAAATTTGTAGGCGGAGTTCATAATGCCATTTGCCGCTATCATGCATTTAATTTGGATTTGTTATTTGCAGAGAATGAAATCGACAACATGTACATTCACTTTCCGGATCCATGGGTGACTCCGCGTAAACCTAAAAATCGCGTTGTGAATCGCAATATCCTGAATGAAATTTATCAGATGCAAAAACCGGGGTCATTTTTAGAATTTAAAACGGATTCTAGAGAATATTTTTTGTGGTCTTTGGATGAAATCAAAGAAACAAAATATCAAATTGAATTTCAAACCTTGAATCTTTACGGCTCAGATACAATTTATAAACAAAATAATTTTCAAACGACTTTTGAAAAGATTTTTGTGAATCAAGGGATTGAGATCAATTATATCAAATTAATTAAACCAGTTTAGTTACCAGTACGTCGTCTCAACAGAGCAATCTTCACTGACAAAAACTTGGCAAGAAAGTCTACGAGACAAGTCGAGTTTATTTTTCTCAAGTGTTTTTACTTCAATATCCGTGTGGGATCCACGTGGTGTGATCAGCACACTGCATTTCGAGCAGACCCCTTCGCCGTGGCACGAAGAAGCGACGGGTAGACCACTTTCGAGAAGGGCATCCATCAAGTTTTTACCTATCTCGACAGAAAGAGATTTGTTTTTTTGAGGTAATTGAATCACTGGCATATTTAAAAAATCATAGTCATCTTGACATGGGATCGCAACTGAAAGATCAATAGAGTATGGAAAATCAAATACAACGTGTGGCAATTCTGGGCGCTAGTCGCGGCCTTGGGTGGGCGACCTATCAAAAAATGTCAGCACAGTTTCCTCAGACTCAATTTTTATTGGTTTCCAGAAAAATTCAGAATTGCAGTGTCGGCGCGAATGCCCAAATGGTGGTGCAAGATTTTTCCAAAAAACCAATCTTCCAGAATTTTTTGCAAACTCTCATTCAATTTAATCCCACGCAAATTATTTATTGTGCAGGTGGTGGACCTTACGGAGTATTTGAAAGTAAAAAGTGGGCTGATCACGAATGGGCTTTGAACGTGAATTTTTTGTATCCAGCGGAACTCATTCATCAAGTTTTAATTCATGTATTAGAATTTAAAAATTTAAAGTCTTTCACGTGCATAGGATCTGATATCGCTGAAGCTCGTCCAGATGTGAAGGCCTCAAGTTATTGTGCTGCTAAACATGCGCTCAAGGGGCTCATGACAACTCTACAAATCGAAAAATCAACACACGTTCAAATTAAGCTTTTTTCACCAGGATATATGGTCACAGACTTGTTGCCAGCAAACTCGGCGCCTCGCGAGGCTCATAAGGCGGAAAACCCTGAAAAAGTTGCGGAAAAATTAATCGATTTTATCACATCCAATGATTTGGTCTGGTCCGCATCTGCAAATAGATAAAAACAATCAGCGTTATACAAGAATTGGTCTTTTCGATATTCTGTGAACAGGATACTTTAAGACAGCAAATAAGTCAGTCAAAAGGAACAAGGCTATGGAACAAAATCAAACATCACCCGTCGAAAATATGATTATCATTGGATCTGGCCCTGCCGGATTAACAGCAGCAGTGTATGCGGCTCGTGCGAATTTGAAACCACTGATGATCGAAGGTGAGGAAGCTGGTGGTCAATTAATGATTACCACAGAAGTTGAAAATTTTCCTGGTTTTGAACATGGAATAACAGGTCCTGATTTAATATCAGTGATGCGCAAACAAGCGGAGCGTTTTGGAACTCGATTTATCACGCGTAATGTGACTAAAGTTGATTTTTCAGTCCGTCCCTTTAAAGTTTTTATCGGTGATAAACTTCATTTAGCTAAATCAGTCATTGTTTCAACAGGAGCCAGTGCGAAACTGTTGGGACTGCCTTCAGAAAAACAATACATGAGCCGTGGAGTTTCTGCGTGTGCGACGTGTGACGGCGCTTTTTTCAAAAATCTTGAAGTTGGAGTCATCGGTGGTGGTGATACGGCGATGGAAGAAGCGAATTTCTTAACTCGCTTTGCAAGTAAAGTTTATGTCATTCACCGTAGTGAAAGCTTTAGAGCTTCAAAAATTATGTTGGATCGCGCCAAAGCAAATCCAAAAATTGAATTTATCATGAACACTGCGATCGAAGAAGTTTTAGGTGATGGAAAATCAATGACGGGCGTTCGAATGAAGTCGACAAAAACAGGTGTCGTTTCAGAGAAAAAACTTGATGGATTGTTTATCGCGATCGGACATCAACCGAATACAAAACTATTTAAAGATATTTTGGATATGAATGAGGTTGGCTATCTTGTGACAAAACCCGGATCAACTTATACAAATATCCCAGGTATTTTCGCTTGTGGAGATGTTCAAGATGCAATTTACCGTCAAGCGATCACAGCTGCAGGAACAGGTTGCATGGCTTCATTGGATGCTGAACGTTGGATGGATGCAAACGGAGAATCGCACTGATGACAAAAAAATTAAGCACTGAAAGTCTTATTAAGAAAATTGAACGTCTGACAAAACAGCGAATGGCTGAACAACCCGTTGTTGAATTAAACCAATTTCGTGATGTGAAGAATAAATTAAACCCTATTAACGTCCTCGTTATCGAAGATGATGAAACTCAAAGAACATCATTAAAAAGAATTTTAGAGTCTGAAGGTTATTCTGTAAAGCTGGCTGCTGATGGGGCTGAGCTCACTCAGATTTTGGATGAAGACCATGAAGTTCATTTTATGATTATGGATGTGGGGTTGCCGTGGATCAATGGATTTGAATTAGCTCAGATGATTAAAGAACATAAAGATCTGAAAAAGATTCCGTTGATTTTTTTATCGGCGCAAGCTGAGCAAATTGATTTTGATCGCGCTCGTGAAGTGGGTGCCGATGACTATATTAAAAAGCCATTCGATATAGATAAACTTAAAATACGAATTAAAGAATTATTGTCCGGACAAAAATAAAAAAAGCCGTCAGTATAGACGGCTTTTTTTTGAAATCAAAATTTTATAATTTGTTATTGATCAGCCAAAGTCATATCGGATACGCATTTCGTATATCTGTTACCGATAATGAATGGAGCATTGTTTGTCGAAACACGAGTCAAACTTGGTGTCGACATATCAAGAGTAAATTTCTCGATATTGTAACCGTAGTTTTTAGTGGTTTGATTCACAGCTCCGATGTCTGCTCCGACCGCAACGTAAACTGAATTATCTGTTGAGTCATATGCAATCGCGGACGGTGCCCAAACGATGGATTCATCGCGCCACACGATCACTGGATTTGTAAATGTGATTGCCGTCCCTGCACCTGAGTCAGAAACTTCAGTCACATCCCACATCACGATTCCGTAATTGAAATTTGTGTTATTATCAAACGTTGTGATCGTTGAACCAGAATATGTGACTAACATTTTTCCAGTTGTTGTCGCTGGTGCAGGTGTTGGAATGTAGACAAAGCCAGTCAATGAAGGTCCAGTTGCGGAAAAACCAACAGGTCCTGTTAATCCCGTTGCGTTCGTGTGAACAACTGTCGAGATACCACCCAATGGATTCGATCCGGCACAATCAGCAGCTGTTCCAGAAATTAATCCTGTTCTTTGAACCGCTCCGATACGATTTGCGATCGCAGTTGCCCCAGCATGGATATAAATTGTTTTACCTTGGTTTGTTCCAGAAAAAGGTGCAATTGTGTGTACTTTTCGAATTAATGCACCGGCTCCATTGAAACACGCCCCTGTTGTGGCAAGTGGATTGATCCATGGGTTACCAGCTTTCGCTATACGAGCACCGATTGAATTTACTTTTTCGGCCATTAGCGATTTACTGAAAATAACTGATCCATCGGCGTCTTCAGACATTGATCGTGTGATATGAGTTGCTGCAGCAGTAAATGCTGTTGGATCATTGGCGTAAGAAATGTATGTTCCAGGATCGTTTTTAAAAATTTTCCAAATTTTACGATCGCCTGCGCCGATGGCAACGCTATTATCAGTCAACATCAGTACGTGATCACCTTTATCAATCAAAGCTTGTGGAACAGCTCCTACTGAAACGCTGGATGCGACATTCAAATCAGTGAAAACTTCATTGAAAGAACCGTTAGCCGTATTCCATTTAGTTACTGTGCGTGAAGCTGTTGTCGCAGTATAGTCAGTAATTCCAGAGCCTGAGTAGCAGGCACCAGAAGAAATATAAAGTATTTTTGGAGCTGTCGTAGAAGTTTCTTCTTCGGCTGCTTTTGGACATGCTGTTAAAATCAGTGATAAACCGGTCAAGGTAATTCCTAATTTTTTTGTCATTGTACGTCCCATATGTGTCTCCTTTAATGATCCGATATTCTTCTTCATAAATTACTCGCCAACCGAAATATCAGAAACGCATTTTGTATATGCATTTCCAACAATAAAAGGTTTATTGCCTGTCGAAACGCGAGTTAAACTTGGAGTCGATAAATCAAGTGTGAATTTTTCGATATTATAACCGTAGTTTTTTGCAGTCTGATCGGCAGCTCCGATATCGCCGCCAACAGCGACATAAATTGAATTGTCTGTTGAATCATAAGCAATTGCAGAGGGAGCAAAAACAACAGATTCATCACGCCAAATAATCAGAGGAGTTGTAAAGGTAACAGATGTTGCTGCTGTTGTATCAGAGACTTCGGTCACATCCCACATAACGATACCATGATTAAAATTTGTATTATTATCTAAAGCCGCTGGAACAGAAGCAGAATAAGTCACTAACAATTTTCCTGTCGTGACTGCCGGAGCTGGAGTTGGAATGTAAACAAAGCTTGTTAACGATGCTCCTGTACCCAAAAGTGAGACTGGCCCAAGAAGTGTACCTGCATTAGCGTGTACAACTGTTGAAGCTCCACCTACTGGGCTCGATCCAGCACAATCAGCAGCCGTCGCTGTTGTCATACCTGTTCTTAGGATGGCACCAATTCTGTTTGTTGCAGCGGTAGCTCCCGCATGAAGGTAAAGAATTTTTCCTTGTGTTGTATCAGTAAAAGGAGCCATGACTTCAACTTTAGGAATCAGTGACGCGGCAGCAGTAAAACAGTTGCCGGCGATACCTGTCGAGTTGACCCAAGCATTCGCACCACCTTTAACGATACGTGCACCGATCGCGTTAATTTTCTCTGCAGCAGTTGTTTTACTAAATACGATACTGCCATCCAGACCTTGGCTCATCGAGCGAGTGATCGCTGAGAATGCTAATGGATCATTCGCGTAAGAAATGTATGTTCCCGGATTGTCTTTAAAAATTTTCCAAATTTTACGATCACCAACTGTGGTCGCATTTTCAGTCAACATCAAAACATGGTCGCCTTTATCAATGATATCTTGAGGAACTGCCCCGACCGAAACGCTGGAAGCCACATTCAAATCTGTAAAGACTTCGTCAAATGATCCATCGGCAGAGTTCCATTTTGTGACTGAACGTGATGCAGTTGCAGCTGTGTAACTGGTGATCCCAGAACCTGAATAGCAGAGACCTGCAGAGATGTATAATTTCTTTGGTGCTGCAACCGAAGTTTCTTCGTCAGCACTTTTCGCACAACCAACCATCATGACAGTTAATCCCATCATGGTGATTCCAATTTTTCGATTCAAAGTACGTCCCATATAATCTCCTCTTTTAAAATAAATTCATACAGATATCATTTCGGATAAAAGTCCTTATAACTTGAAAAAACTTTAGACGATTCCAAAAATATCGAATAATTCTAGACTTTTGTATAAGTCTGGTATGTTACCGAGGTTTAAACACTTCACTTCATTGTCTCAGGTTGAGACAGAATTTTGTTTAATTTATTTTAGTACGAGATTTCATTTTTTTGAGCTTGGAATTTAATTAAAAGTAAGTTCTCCTAGATATGTGGGATTACAAATTGCCAGAAATATTTTTATTCTATTTGCAATCATTCTTTTCAGTGATCAGGCATTCTCGCAAGCTAAAGGCGGAAAACGTTTAAAAATATCAAAACTTGGATTTGTCTATCAAACTTTTTCAGGTGATCGAAATAAATCTTTAGCAGACGGGGCTGCGAGTTACGGAGCTGAATTGTCTGTTGATTCAGGTGGCGAGTATCTTCGATATTTTATGAAAACGAAAGTGACATATTCGGAAGGTAAGCAAATTTTTCTTGATGATACAACAGAAGTTAAATCGAACTACAAATTAACTCAGATTATGCCTGAATTAGGATTTTCTTTTTATCCTGTCGCTCGTAAAAATCAAGGTTTGAATCTTTATTTGTGGGGCGTCGGTGTTGTCAGTTACAACGTTTTAGAACTTTCACCAATATCAACAACTGCCTCAAATGGAACAGTCACAGCAGTGACTTCATACACTAAGCTCAACAGCCGTGATCAAGGTTTTGGTTATGGTGGTGGTGGTGGATTTGGTTTTGAAATTATTTTGGGTGGTCGTAAAACAGGACAGTTCTCAATGTATGGAGAAGCTGGTTTCCGCCAACAAATTACTCAACTTGCAAAACAGTCGCAATTCCAATTGAATTCGATACAATTTGTTGTAGGTCTCGGATTTTAATTGATTTAATTAAGCTGATTTTTTTTCATTTTCTCTTTGTGCTTCGATATATTCATTCAGCAAAAGAGTCAGTTTTTTCTTTTGTTCTGGCGTAACATTTTCAAATTGAATTCGGGATGTTAATCCTTCGCCAATGGCTTTGGCCTTGAGTTGTACGCGAGAATTGATTTTGTTTTCAGTGTGTTTGTTAACAACAACAAGATCGAAGGTATTCCCATAATAATCAAAGGGAACATTATCGAGGAGCATTGTTCCAGAAAGTGAAATATTTTTTGAATGACTTCTAAAAGTTTTACCTTTTGCTGAAATTAAAAGAATTTCGATTTTCAATTCATGACGAGCGGCTCGTCTCGAGTAGTCTGATTTTTTTAATTTTGAAAAGTTTAAATCTTTGGGTGGAGTGGCACCAGACCATGTCAAATTGTCCCCATCGAAAGTTGACTCTTTATTTTTTATTTTAAAAGATGTCTTTGTCATTTCGTCTGATAAACGAATCACAGTCGTAGATTTTGTAATTGATTTTGTGTTTGTAAATTCTGACAGATCTTTTTTTACTCTTCGAACTGTTTTCTCTTCGGATTGTTTTTTTGCAGTCTCGATATCTTTAATAAATACTTTTTGATCGCTATCCAAAAATAATTTTAAAGCCTGCCAGTTTTCCCATCCAGTTGTCCAAATGTGAAAACGATTAAAATCGGATTTCTTCATTTTAAATATAGCTGATTGCAACTGTTCTTGCGTCAGCGGTCTTGACTGAATCTGGGTCACAGAATCAAAAATAATCCATAGATCTTGAGCTGTCATAATCTATAGATCGGTGAATTTGAAAGACCACTGAAGTTTGTGAGTTGAAACTAGACTTTCAGACAGCTGGCGAAGTGATCTTGAGACGTCGCTTTAAGTTGTGGTTTATTGGATTTACACTCCTCGGTGGCAATTGGACAGCGAGGATGAAAATAACAACCCGAAGGTGGATTGATCGGCGAAGGCACGTCACCAGTTAAAATAATTCGTTGTTCGCGAGGTTTTGGATCTGGAACGGGAATCGCTGATAACAATGCCTTTGTGTAAGGATGTTGAGGGTTTTTATAAAGCTCTTCGGCATCAGCATACTCAACGATTTCACCCAAATACATCACGGCAACCTTTGTTGAAACATGTTCAACAACTTTAAGGTCGTGCGCGATAAAAACATAAGTGAGACCTAATTTTTTTTGCAGCTCCATCAACAAGTTAATAACCTGCGCTTGGATCGAAACATCCAAAGCTGACACAGGCTCATCACAAATGATCAGTTCAGGCTTTACAGCTAATGCGCGGGCAATACCGACTCGTTGTCTTTGTCCGCCTGAGAACTCATGTGGATAACGAGAGAGATGCTCTGGACGAAGACCAACAAGATCGATTAATTCGCGCACTCGAGTTTTGCGATCCGCTTCATTCGTGTAAAGATTATGAATAATCAAAGGTTCTTCTAAAATCGCGCCAATGGTCATTCGAGGATTTAATGAAGCATAGGGATCTTGAAAAATAATCTGCATATGTTTTCGCAAATCACGGAGTTTTTCACCCTGTGCGTTTGTGATGTCTTCGCCTTTGAAAATAATTTTTCCAGAAGTAGGCTCAATCAATTTAATAAGACAACGTCCAAGAGTCGACTTTCCACAGCCTGATTCGCCTACAAGCCCTAAAGTTTCTCCGCGTTTTAATTCGAAAGAAATGTTTTGAACGGCTTTAACAGCAGCCACTTGCTGTGAAAAAATCCCGCCGTGAATTGGAAAGTGTTTAACGATATTATCGGCTTTGAGTAAAACTTCAGACATAATTAATTTTCCGATTTGATGGGGTTAAAACAAGCGACACGATGTACGCCGCGCAAGTTTTCAAGTTTAGGTTCGCTCTTGCCACATTCAGCTGTTGCAAATTTACAGCGGTCCAAGAATCTACAACCTGTTGGTAACTTGTAAAGATTTGGAACAAGGCCTGGAATAGTATTGAGTTGTTCAAGTCTGTGGCCAGTTTCAAAGTGAGGAATAGAATCTAAAAGCCCACGTGTGTAAGGATGTTTAGGACGATAAAAAATATCTTCAACAGAGCCGTACTCAACAACTTTACCAGCATACATAACTAGAACATCTTGGCACATTTCAGCGACAACACCCAGGTCGTGGGTAATCAAAATCATGCCTGCTTGAAATTCTTTTTGAACTTTTCGCATCAGATCCAATATCTGAGCTTGGATTGTCACATCAAGAGCGGTTGTCGGTTCATCTGCAATCAATAATTGAGGATTACAACTCATGGCCATGGCAATCATCACACGTTGGCGCATACCACCTGAAAGTTGGTGTGGATATTCACTGTATCTTTTTTCAGGGGCTGGAATTCCGACCAGACGAAGCATATCGACGGCTTTGTCTTTCATTTGTTGTTTCGTCAGATTTTTTTGATGAAGTTGAATACTTTCTTCAACTTGATTGCCGATTGTGTAAACGGGATTCAAAGATGTCATAGGCTCTTGAAAAATCATCGCCATTTGGTTTCCCAAAATTTCACGCATTTGTGCTTCGGATTTTTTCAAAAGACTTTCGCCTTTAAAAAGCACATCACCGGAAACAACTTTTCCTGGGCTTTGAATCAGACCCATGATTGATAAAGCGGTTTGCGATTTTCCGCAGCCGGATTCGCCAACGATACCTAAAGTTTGGCCTTTTTTAACCCTGAATGAAATATCATCAACAGGAAAAATTGTACCATCATCAGTGATGTAACGAGTTCGTAAATTTTGGACTTCAAGTAATGTTTCAGACATGGGGACAATCCTAGTCAGAAAATGTGAATTCATCAATTGGAAACATGCCCTTCTTGGTATAGATTAGGCATATGCGTAAAGAAAAAAGCCCTATTTATTCTTATATTGAATCTGTCTTGACTCCAGAGGCGCAGCTAAAGCTTGAAGCACGCCAAAAATCAGAAGAACTTGGGCTGGAAAGCATCTCGATTTCGCAGACAGAGGCCCATTTGATCCAATTTTTAGCTCGATTGGTGAGGCCCCAGAAAATTGTAGAAATAGGGACTTTAACAGGGTTATCTGCGCTCTATTTTTTAGAGCTTTTACCAGCCGATGGAAAACTTTGGACTTTGGAAAAGGCTCCGGAACATATTGAAAAATCGAAGCAAACCTTGAACTGTTTTATTGCAAAAGGACAATGTGAAATTGTCGAAGGCGATGCGCGCGAGAACCTGCTCAAGATTTCCGAATTTGGCCCTTTTGATGTTGTGTTTATTGATGGTAATAAAGCCGCCTATTATGACTACTGGAAATGGGCCGAAAAAAATGTGTCTCAAAATGGGATGATCATCATAGATAATGTTTTTTTAGCAGGTTCTGTCTGGGGTGATCAGACTCAGCAAAAATTTAGTCCAAAACAAATCTCTACCGTACAAGCGATGACAAACGAAATTTTTTCAAATCAAGAATTTACATCGACATTTATCCCTACCAACGAAGGACTCATCATTTTAAATAAAAAATAAAGTTGGTTTCTGTTTTGCTTTATTAAGATTCTATGAAGATTAAAGCTTATATTCTAAATAGATGTTATATCCTGAGACGATTGTTTGCCCTAATTTGTCTGCTGTCCATATCTTGGTCAGCTTCAGCTTATGAACAAGACACTCACTTGCGGATGACGTATCTGATTGCTCGAGCAACTGGAATTAACGATCAAACTGCAAAGTTTTTAGCATATGGTAACCAGAATATAGACCAAACGGCTATAACGTCAGCGATGCTCATGCCCCCACAACGAGCTTTGTTTCATTTTACGGGTTCATTCCAAAATTTAAAAAACTCGGCCCATGGTGGTGACGGTGGAATTCTTGGTCGCTTAAAGCAATTGTTCTGGTCAAAGAAAATATCAATTGCAGAGCGAAATCATGCTGTCGGCAGTATGTTGATTTATCAAGGTCTTGTCGATGGAGATTTACAAAAAGTTTCAGCTGGACTTCATGTTAAAATGGATACTTATGGTCACGCCGGTTTTACAAATGCATGGGGCCATATGTTTGACGGTCACAATCCTGACCGTGTTTTTATTGAAACTGAAAAATATCAAGATATGAATCGTGCACTTGTTCAATCGATGGTAGCTATTCGAGATGCTTTACCCGAGGAAGCTCGTGACATGGAAGGCGCGCTTAAATTTTTAAATCAGTTTTCTCATGAATCAGGCTTAAATCGCGCTTTGACTATTGAAGACCTTGCTGATGCCACAAAAATCTCTTCGGTTTTGAACAGTTCATCTGAACTCAAAAAATTGTATGCAGAAAATACATTTAATAATTTATCATTCAAAAAATTAGCTTTAAAAATGATTTTTGATGATTTCAAAGCTCGTGGTATTTTTCATTCAGACGTCAAATTTAGCGATGTTTTTACAAATGAGATTCTCAGCTTACGTCAAATGGATACGTCTGACACAATCGTCGCGGTGATGATGGAAGACATGCGGAGTGAATTTTTAAAGACATCTGATGGAAAAAATATTTTTGATGAAGAAAAACTTTATAAACACTATGCGGGTGGAAAAGCCGCAGAATTTAAATTGAAATTGGATCTTGAAGAAAAGCGCTTTGCACAACGTTTGCGTGATTTCGAACATCGCAGACTAAGATTGAAATCATCAAAAAACTATTCGTCAAGTCATGTGATGGAACTTGAGAAAGCTGAAGTTGAGAAAGAGTATTTTGAATTGTCTCGTGGTCTCAATTTAGCCAATGTTGACGAAGAAATTATGAATGTGATGAAAAGCTCAAGTCAAGAAACACAAAATGAAATTGAGCGACTCGAAAAAGAAATCGTTCGCAGGTCTGAAGAAATGGCTGCTCCGTACTTTGAAAAAATTGATAAAAATGCAGCCTTCTCTGGTGATAGTAAAATAGCTTTCGAAAAGTTGGCCGAAATTTCTTCTCGTATGCAAGAAGAAATCACAGAAATGAAACGAGCACGTCTTGTGGATACTTTTGTACTGATCCGAGCTCGTCAATTGGCCCAACACAAATTTGCAACAGAACTTGCGAATAAGCTGACGAAGGACTTTGTGCCTCGTAAGTACAACCAATATTTTAAACAGCTTTTTGAATCTGAAACATACACACGTGTATTTGAAACTTTTTACAAAGACGAAGCGTGGAGACGATTTATTTACAAGAGTTTTGGTATTAACTGGGTCAATGGAACAAAAAAAGATTTACTCACCGAGTTTACAACGATGAGATTGAAGTTTAAAAAAATGATTAGCCGTCGCAGTTCAGTTATGCAAGCGCGAACAAATCGTATTTTGTTGGCGGAAGCTAAAAATGCAGCAGCAGTATTGATAGAGGGTGACATTCCTTCGCGTGCCGAAGCTCAAGAAATTCAGTTTAATCGATTAGGTAAAATTACTTATGTATTGAAAATGTTTAAATACTTAGGTTACGGAACGGCATTTATTCCATACATCGGCGAAAAATACTTACAGCGTATTTATAGATCGGCCGAGAAAAATGCCAAAGCCCACGAAGTAGAAAATATCCCAGAAAAAATTGCAGAAGGTAAATATAAAACCATCGATTTGTCTGGCAATACGGGCGTGCAGTTACAGCAAATGTCTGCGCCAAATAAATGTGTTCATTTGTTTTTATAAATTATTATTTAGAAACTGACTGAGTCCTGGTTTGTATTCACTTGGAAAGTCACGAAGACCATTCAAGTGAGCTGCTTCCGGCAATGACAACTTTTTCCATTGAAGTTGTTTATGTTTTTCAAAAATCTGATCGATGTGTTTTGGACTAATCATCGGATCACGCCAGCCGCGAATACTCAGTATTGGAAAGTTTTTTGGGAAATGATTTAAGTCTTTCTCGATATCTTTATGAAGCGACGGATCCCAGCCAAAAGCTACTAACGGTGTACTCAGTATTCGAAGTGGAATTGATTTAACACCAATCTGATGTTCTAACAATTTATAAGATGAATAGACGAAGTTTCTTCCTGGTCCACTGTCACAAACCATGGCTTTGATATCGGTATGACCTTTTGCAAATCGTCGGGCCATAAATTCCATACAGCAGCCAGTGACATTTGAAAAAGCAAAAATAATTTTCGTTTTATAATCTGTCATCAATTCAAAATGCTCTTCAATTTGATCCGCCAGCGCATGCTTCATCCCAAATCGTTTACTGACATGACTGTAGGGCACATAATAATGAGCTTTAGGGGAATCCTTCAAATTAAAGGCATAGGCATCGTAACCCAATTCATTCACGAATTCGATATGGCGTTTCAAGGCTTTTTTATGGCCTTGAAAAAAATGAGCAAAGAAAATCAGAGTCTCTGATTTCTTGTGCTCAGCTTTAAAAAGTTCACCACCATCTGGAAACACCATATTCAATATTCAGCCTAATGTTTGTGGCTTTGGTTTTTAGTTGGCCAAAGCTCTGTCCAATGCGGACGATCTTGTTGAGCATTCGTACTGTCTGCTGTTTGTTCAAAAGTTTGTTTTGTCACAATCACTTTTTCAAGAGCAGTTTCTGAAAGAACTTTACCGCAAGCATCTATAACAGCTTCGCTGTCGATGTGATGATAGTGATAGATTTCTGCAGGGCGACCGCATTTTGAATGTTTACGTACAGCACAAGATTCTTGGCGTACACCAACAATAGATCCTAAGTTATCTAATAATCCAGCTTCGCCGTCATGAACGCTGACAACTGGAATACGACGACCAGAGGCTACAACCAGATCTGCAGACTCCACTTGGCCTTGACGGTTCAAATACAAATCCGAATTGATCATCAAACCATTTCGTAAATAATCATAATCGTTTTCATGAGCTAAAATACCACACAGTAAATCCGGCGATGTCACAACGATAACATTCGCATATATTCCGCGCGATAATAAATTCTCAGATGCCTTGATCGCCTCTGTGCACAATGAGCCCATCGCAAAAATATTGACGACATTGTCACCTGGTTCGTAACCAGCGTAACCACGGTAATCAATCAGATAATAAGCACCTTTAAGCACGTCTTCGCGAACAGATGTTAAAATTTCATTTTCAGATAAGGCAGAAAATTCTTCTTCGTTCGTTCCGCCAGCAACTGGAAATTCTGATCTTGAAAGTAATCCGGCAGAGTTTGATTTAAAACGGACTTGCTTGTTTAAGTATTTCATCATGTCTTTTTGATCAGCCCCACGAGTCACTAAACGAAGCAAAACTCCTGATCGTCCAGTATTGTCATTTAAAATGTGACGTTTGAAAGCGTCTGATAAAATCCAATCGACTTCGACGCAAAAGAACGGTTCCCACGTGATTTGATTCGGAATTTGAAAATCTGACTTCCATCCGTGCTGTGCGCCTTCAGGTGACAGTGTCACGCCGGATGGTGTTCCTACGCAAATGAAACTTGATTTCCAGTATTGATTGTAAAAGTACTGATCAAGCGCACGTTTCAAAAAGAAATCGTAAACAGTCATGAGAGGCATAATCGGTACACCTGTGATGTCGCGCATTTTTCCGAACGAGCCCACGCACGTCATCACATTGCCTTCAGCAATTTCAAAACGTAAGAATCGATCTGAAACATCTTCACCAGGAACAAGATCAGGTAATTTTGTGTCTTTAACGCCAAGATCTGTTTCCACATCAGTGACAACGGGAGCGCCAAAAATTTTTCCATCCATTGCAGGATTTAAATTTGTTGAAGTTCCCACATCGGGTGCCATTGTCATGAATAGTTCACCGGCTGTTTTCCATTTTTTTTCGGTGTCAGTTAATTTTGTAGGATCTGCATTTGCAATTCGAGTTAATTTTGCAGTTAATTGTCCGAGCATCCATTGTGTGTGTGGGTAGCTGGCCATTTTGGTATTGATATCTAATTTCTCGGGGATTTCTCCCATTTGAGTCACGGCATCTAAGAAAAACTTTTGATTTTTTTCTTTCAAAGCATTTTGCGCTTTGATTTCAGAATATAGTTTTTCACCGCGCTCTTTCAGGAATTGAGCCTCAACTGATTTTGGATCAAAACCTGAAAACAACGACGCGCCTTGGATTCCTTGAGTTTGTTTCAATTCGTCCATTTCATCTGTTGTATTTAATGATGAGTGATTACCAGGTTGGGCGGCCATTTTTAGGCCCCAACCTTTGAGTGTATGAGCAATGATAATTGTCGGCTGACGTTTTGATTCTTTGGACTTCAGCATGGCTTCGGCAATACCCACCATATCATGACCACCGAAATCACGAAGAGCTTCGTAAAGCTCGATATCAGTGACAGAATCAATAAATTTTTTCATTAATGGGTGTTCTTTAACGATTCCCTTTTTTAAGGCTTTCATGTCTTGAACAAGAAGTAAGGCTTGCAGTTCATAATCATAAAGTTCTTTTTCAAGAAAGTTTTTGAAAACTTCGCCACCAGGTTTTTTAAACATCGCCAAGCGTTTTGAACCGTGACGAAGTTGAATGACTTCCCAGCCATTTGCGGCCATTGATTTTTCGATGCGATCAGCATCAGTTCCGGCAAGAATTTTTTGATTGACGACGCGATGACCGTCTAAAGATTGGCGATTGTAGTCAACGATCCACGTCAGATTTCCAATTTCACGTTCCGCAAAATCAGGAACTGCTTCATACATCGATCCTTCGCGGAATTCCGAATCTCCTGAAAGTGCCCAGAAATGAGCTTCGGGAACATCATAGTTGTGCTCTTTAGCGAAACGATAAGCCAAGGCGAGATAACCGGCTTGAACAGGGGGAATTCCCACTGTTCCTGATGGAAAAAAATTGTGATGATCAGAATCATATGCTGAATGGTAAGACTGAAAAACAGGTTCGCCATTTTTTGAAAACTTTCGTAAATTCATCATGGCTGTATTTTTTTGGTCTTCGGTCAATTTCGAAAAATCTGGATTTAAAAATAAATCGAGAAGATAATTGTAAGAGTGATCTGTGGGACTGGCGTGTGGTTTATTGGCGATGTGGTCAAAGCCTGTTTTTACAAGCAAATGCAATGCCCCCATAATATGCAGTGCGGATGCTGAACCCGCTTGATGTCCACCAATTTTTGGATCGCCTTTTTCTTTATCAGTTCTGTTGTTCGCTTGATAAATCATCTGGGTTGCTAAATAGTGAGCGCGACGAGCGATCGAATCTAATGTTTTTTTATCAAGATCTTTAAGGTCTTTGAGGGTGATGGTTTTTGAGGACATAAGTTTCTCCGTAAGTTCAATTGGTACAAAAAATAAAAGAGTCTTTTAGAATAAAGACTCTACTCAAAAGTGACTTGAATTTCAACTGACAACGTTAGCTGACACAAAGTTAAGACAGCACAAAATCCCAGCGTACTTTGATCGTTCCATCTGGATCGATCATTCCTTTGGGAGGATTTGGAAACGGAGCGGCCTTTTTAAACGCTTCTACGGCTGCGTCATCTAATTCGCGTACTCCAGAGGCACCCATGACTTGTATTCCGACAAGGTTTCCCTGTGGATTTAAAATGATCAGTAGTTGAGTCCTTTTATTGTCTTCAGCAGCGATCGTTCGTCCTTGTGATAGAATTTTTTTCATCTGATCGCGCAGCTTTGATTCGTACCATTGATCGAGTTGTGTTCGAATACGTTTGTGATACCCATAATATTTGTATTCGCGAGTGTTGAGCTGAGTCATTAAACTGGGCTCAGTGTTTTCAATATGATCATTCGTGCTGGAAGCTTGTTGCGGTGAAGAACCATTTTGAAAAGAATGTTCTTTTTGAGCCATTTTTTTCACAGCATCATTTTTTGATAATGAAGCATAAGCATCAAACCCTGTGTTGAATAATTTTGATTTTGATTCAGGTTTGTTTTGAGAAATTTGTTTTTCAATTTCCTTTTGCTCATTTTGTTTTGCTGCAGGTTTTTGGGCGACAGCATTTTTGAATTGACCAATATTTTTAGCAACAGTTTCTTTTTTGACTGTATTGTTTTTTGCGCTCAAGTATTTGGCTTTAGGATCAATTTCATTGTTCGATTGATTTTCGTCCATTTGAACCACTTGAGCCGGCTGTTTTTGCTCTGTCATTTTTTTTGTAGCCACAACTTCTTCAGCAGGAGTTGGTTCAATCAAGACGACTTCAATCTGTTCAGTCTTTTCTTTTTTTAAGTACGGCACTAGGACGATTGTCGCTGATAAAAATAAATGAAATGAAAATGAGAAGAGTAAAAACTTCTGAAACCCTGAAAAACTTTTTTTATGTTTCATATGAACCCCTAGATTGCTCTGATATCTAGACTATCGGAGGTAAGACACGTGAAATTGAGGCTTTGGTCATAAGGAACTTTTGAAATTTTCAGAATTGGCCATTGGTCTAGTTGGGGACTTTGCTGTCTTTGTTATGGTTGATTTGACTTAGTTTCGACAGGTTGTGACAATGTATAAGAATGAGATTTCAAGTTTGGTGTTTAACAGATAAAGGGCTCAAACGTCAGGGCAATCAAGATTCATTTCTAATTGATGATAAATTAGGAATATTTGTTGTTGCTGATGGTGTAGGTGGTCACATGGGAGGCGAAGTGGCCTCTGCTTTAGCTGTTGAAACTGTTCGTGAAGTGATTGGTCATCCGAAGGCGACTCAATTTTCACCGAAAGATGTACTCCTGCAAGCTTATACCGAAGCCAGTCATCGTATTTTTGACCGAGCAACCCAAGAGCCCAAGTTAAATGGCATGGGGACTACGATGGTGATGGGATATTTTCGTGAAGGAAAAATACATATTGCAAATGTCGGAGACAGCCGTTGCTATTTGTATCGAAAGCCTTATGTTTGGCAAGTCACTGAGGATCATTCTCTGATCAACGAGCAAATTCGCTTGGGTCTGTTATCCGAGGAGCAAGCTAAAAAAACTATCGGTAAAAATGTGATCACTCGAAGTGTAGGTTTTGAGCGCGACGTTTTTCCTGATATTTGTGAGCGTGAAGTTTCTGTTGGTGATACGTATTTATTTTGCTCTGATGGTTTGACAGGGATGATCACAGATCAAAAAATGTGTCAAATTTTTAATGAGAATTCGATCGAAAAAACCACTCAAATATTTATTGAGAATGCTTTGTCTAATGGCGGCGATGACAACGTCACGGTTTTAGTATTAAACTTTGTCGAGTGAGTGAACTTCGAAAAACAATTACAATTTATTTTGTCTCGAGCGATGAGAAATCAACGAAGCGTATTGTGCTGCCGGTGGCCTATTTTAAACTCACTGCTTTTTTTACAGCAGTCGTTGTGTTGGCTTTTTTTGCCGGATTTATCGACTATTTTGGTTTACTCGCACAATCTTTAGAAAACAAAAAATTGAAAATTGAAAATTTAAATTTAAAAAAGCAATTTCAAGTGGTCGAAGGCAAGTTGGATGGTCTGGAATCTGCCTTGGACCGAGTGACAAATATTTCCAACAAATTAAAATTAATTACTGATACTCAATTAAAAGACCGTGCCGAGAAATTAAATTTTCCGGCCTCGCAAATTACACAAAATCAAAACGAACAAACCGAGTCTACTGAAAAAGAGAATCGTATGAGTTTGGCAGATATTGAAAAATCTGATCCTGTCGTTAAAACAGATCCAGCTTTAAATCCTCTCAAAGGTGAACTCGCTTCTGAGAAATCAACTTCAAATTATGCCACTCTGGTGATTCGAATTGATGAAGCAATTAAAGATTCGGGTTTGAAAGAGCAATCTGTGATTGAGCTTTGGGAATTGCTTTCGGATCGTCAGAGTTTATTGGCAGCAACTCCAAGCATGCGGCCTGTTCGGGGTCCGATTGGTTCTAGGTTTGGCTATCGTATAGATCCGTTTAACAGCCGACAGCGAATGCACGCGGGTTTGGATTTCTCAGCATCTCCAGGAACTCCAGTTCGTTCCCCGGCAGATGGCGTTGTGAGTTTTGCGGGTTGGGACCCAGAGTATGGAAAATTAGTCTCGATTGACCATGGTTACGGAGTGCTCACTCGTTATGGACATAACTCACAATTGTATGTTCAAGTGGGACAAAAGGTTTCTAAGTATGATGTGATTTCAGCGGTAGGATCAACGGGTCGCTCAACGGGACCGCATTTGCACTACGAAGTTCGGGTCAACGGTATTCCCGTCGACCCATTAAATTATATTCTTGATGAAGATTAATTTATAAATTCTAAAAACTATTTTTGACAAATATTTTTAGAAATTTTACCAACCACGAGTTCATTCACTCCGATTGCAGCACCGTTTGGTAATTTGACCGTACCAGGACGACTTATGACGGCAACATCAGCGTAACAAGATCTATCACCAATCGGAGTTTTTGATGTGTATGTCATACGAATTGTGAAATTTTTTGTTAGACCTTCGCCTGCTGAAATGATTTGAGTGCTTGTCAATTCTGCGCCCAACATCTGAGATGAAAGTTTTGACATCGTTTCAGTGTTAGAAAGTACTGCTTGCAGTGCTGATGTGTTTGAATAAACCGCTAACTTGGCATAAGACGTTGTTGTTGCGATCAGTGCTAATGTCATTAATGCTTTTTTCATAAAATTCTCCTTAGTGAATTTAAATTGTTTATTCAACTGTGACGTCTTTACAAATGATTGGAACAGTCTGGTGTTTTTGATAGATATTTCCACTCAGAAGTTGGCCATCTGTATCTTGAATGATGAGCTTGAATTTCAAATCATTTTTTGTAGACACAAAACTGACATCCGCTTCGGCATTTATTTCTGTGAATTGCGTCTCGATGGAAGTCAATTTTTTAAGATTTTTACCGTTAACGTTGGCTAAGCCAGGCGACACGAAAAGTTGGTTAATATTATTGTTTTGAATATCTATAATATAGTGAACAACTAGATCTGTTGCTTTTGTTTCTGAAGGTTTGCAGTGTAAAAATTCAAAATCATTGGCTGATTTTAATTTTTGCTCAATGCTTTGAGTACTTTGAGCGAAAGCAAAGTGAGAGATTAGCATTCCAATGGCTAAAAGAGTGATTCGTTTTTTCATATCCAACTTAAAAGCAAATGAAATGCCTCACCATCTCAAATATACAAGTCTCAGATTAAAACGATCGTTTAAGCTATTGTCATGAATGCGAAATTTGTCACCATGGGCATTAAAAGACTGAAATAGTCTCACTTTGGTCCAGAATGACTGATTAAAGTGAATTTCATGGAGTTTCCTTTGGCCCGCACTTTGTATCTGTTAATCTATAGAGGTATCTATGAATCAAAGCCAAAGTGTGATGTTTGCATTTGTAACTTTATTCAGCCTATTGAGTTGGGCTCGGGTCGACATTCGCAAAACCCAAGTTTTAAATTTGCCTTCTGATTTTTCTGCCCCTTTGATTAATGAAGAACAAAAAAAGAGAATTATACCGAAAGTCATCTCTGATAATGAATCGGGTAACGATGTGTTGGCGCAAATGGCAGATAATACAGTTTCTTTGTGGTGGGATACAACTCCATTAAGACGGACTTCCGTTGGTCAAGCAGCTGATGCTGCTGAAAAAAAATTAAATATGAAAGCGGAATTCGAAGACTCTAATAAAACGAAGCATTCGTTTAACTTCAAAGTATTGGCGATGCAGGCTTTAGCTCGTATTGAATATAAAGGATGGGTTCATGCTGCTATCAGTTATGATGCGCGAGCAGCAAAAACTGAAGCTGAAATAACTGAAAAAATAAATCCAAAACAGGATTTTATCATTTCGCATTCAATGACAAATTTAGAAAATAAATCTTTGGTCGGACTCCGTTGGAAGTGGTAATTAAAAAGATTTTGATCCAATATCTTTTCTGTAAATGCGATTTTTAAAATTTATTTTTTCATTCACAGAATACACCTTTTTTAAACAATCAATCATTGTGTAATCGACACAAGCGACATTCAGTACTCGGCCACCTTGAGTCACAAGGCCTTCTTCGTTTCTTTTTACACCTGCGAATAAGACAAATTCCATGACTGACGGATCTATATGAATTTTTGCACCTCGTAGAGGAGCGTCCGGATACCCCTCTGCGGCATTAACTAAACAGACAGCGGATAAGGTATTTTGTTGGATCGGCTGAAGTTGACCTTTCGCCAATTTAAAAAACAGTTCCGCACAATCATTATCAACCAGAGGTAAAATCACTTGTGTTTCAGGATCGCCAAAACGTGTGTTGTATTCAAGGGCGTAGGGTTCATTGTCGACAACCATAATCCCCACAAACAAAATTCCGCGAAATAATAAATTTTCTTTTTCGATTTGTGCGACGCTGGGCTGAATAATTTTTTGAATAATTTTTTGATACAAATTTTCAGATATTTTCATTGGCGCGACAGTGCCCATGCCACCGGTATTAGGTCCTAGATCTTCATCTAAAAGCCTTTTATGATCTTGGGCTAATGGAAGTGCTTCAAACTTTTCACCATTTGTTAAAATCAGAAAACTGAGTTCTTTCCCTGGAAGATTTTCTTCCAGCAATGCAGCTTCTCCAGCTGTTCCAAGTTTTTTATGAACAAATAAATCCGTCGCTGCATTTTTCAATTCATCCAATGTTTTACAAATAAAAACACCTTTGCCAGCAGCCAGACCATCGGCTTTTAATATGTAAGGAGCTTTAAAGTGTTCCGCCGCTTTTATAGTCTCTTCGAGACTTGAGACAACGAAAGAGCGTGCCGTTGGAACCAAAGCTCGGTTCATAAATTTTTTCGCAAAAATTTTAGAGCCTTCGAGTTGAGCCGCTGATTTTGACGGACCAACACAGGGAATTTGATTTTTTCGTAATTCGTCAGAAAGACCTTGGACCAAAGGGTCTTCGGGACCGATAAAGACAAAATCTATTTTTTCACTTTTACAAACTTGAATTATTTTTTCAAAATCTAGAACACTGGCTGAAATAAGCTGTGCATCATCGGACATTCCATCATTGCCAGGTAAAACAAAAATATTTTTTGTCAATTTGCTTTTTTTGAGACTTTTAATGATCGCATGTTCACGACCGCCCGAACCAATAACAAGTATGTTCATAAGATATCCTTGCCTGCTGTATGATTTCTTTTTACTCTATAAAAATTAAAAAATACAGGAGTATGCAAAATGGAAAAAATTTATTTGCTCACAGGAAAACGAACAGCCTTTGGATCTTTTGGCGGCGGCCTTAAGGATGTTTCTGCAACGGATTTAACAGTTGCTGCGACGAAGGGCACTTTAGCGGCTTCGGGTGTTGCTCCTGATCAAATCGATCATGTGATCATTGGCAATGTGATTCAAAGTGGAGCTGATGCAGCGTACTTAGCTCGGCATGCAGGTTTAAAATCTGATATTCCTGTCGATCGCGGCGCCTATATTGTGAACCGTTTGTGTGGATCTGGTTTTGAGTCTGTGATTAATGCAGCGCAAATGATTATGGCTGGCGACGGCCATGCGATTGTCGCCGGTGGTGTCGAACAAATGTCGCAAATTCCTTATGTGGCACGTAAAGTTCGTTTCGAAGGTGTACGTATGGGTAATTTTGAACTTGAAGACTATATGACCAGCGCTTTAACTGATGCTTATGCAGGAATTCCGATGGCAATCACGGCTGAAAATTTGGGTGAAAAATATCAAATCACTCGCACTGAATGTGATCAGTACTCGATCGAAACACAGCGTCGTTGTAAAAATGCTTTAGATCAGAAATATTTTGAATCAGAAATTTGCGATGTGAAAGTGACAACTCGTAAAGGTGAAGTGATCGTTAATAAAGATGAACATCCAAAACCTGATGCGACTTTAGAAAAAATTTCGACAATGAAAGCTCTTTTTAAAAAAGACGGTCTCGTCACAGCAGCAACAGCTTCAGGAGTTGTTGATGGTGCGGCTTGTACGATCGTGGCCAGTGAATCTTTCGTAAAAAAACATAATTTAAAACCAATGGCTGAAATCGTTTCATGGGCAAGTGTTGGTTGTGATCCAAAAATTATGGGTATTGGTCCAGCGCCTGCAATTCGTAAAGCTCTTGCTAAAGCGAACATGACTCTGGATCAAATGGATCTTGTGGAAGTGAATGAAGCTTTTGCTGCTCAATTTTTATCTGTGGCTAAAGAATTGAAACTAGATCTTGCAAAAACAAATGTGAATGGCGGAGCGATTGCTGTCGGCCATCCATTGGGCGCTTCGGGAACGCGTATCTTGAATCACTTGTGTTATGAAATGCAACGTCGGGGTTCAAACTACAGTTTAGGCTCGGCATGTATTGGTGGTGGTCAAGGGATCGCTGTTGTTTTAAAGCGCGTTTAGGTCTTATATTTTAAAAAGAGGTCATTATGAAAATCGGCATAAAAATAGGCGACATCCACGAAGAAGATATTCAGATTACAGAAGCGTATGTTCAAAAATTTGCTGATTTTTGTGGTGACTTTAATCCTGTCCATTTTGATGACGACAGTGCCAAGGTTCAAGGGTTTAAAGGTCGCATTGCGCACGGAATGGTGTCTGCTTCATTTTTTTCAAAAATATTTGCAAACACATTTCCAGGTCCTGGTGCGGTCTACTTAAATCAAACTTTAAAATTTCATGCGCCTGTGTATTTGAACGAGAAGTTACATTACCGTTTAGAAGTGATCGCGCAAAAAGAGGGTAAGCCTTTTTTCACAGTGAAAACAGAAGCGTTTGGACCGGATCAAGCATTGCGCGTCAGCGGCGAAGCGATGATTCGCTATCAAACTCCGTCGTAAATAAAATCAAACAATTCAGGATGGAAAGCCAGATACAAATCATCTTCAATGGCCTCTTGAAAATGATTTGCCATCTCTTGAGTTAATTCACGTTCTGTGCGAATGGCTAACAACCAGTAGTGGACGAGTAAAAGTCGAAATTGAATAAATTTTGTAAAGTCTTGTTTAAAGTTTGAGATCTGTTGGAAGTTATCAAAGTACTTTTTCAGAAAGAAACGAATTTTTTGTTTTTTATAATCTAAATTTTCATGAATATCTGAGGATTTGTAAATAGATAGTATTGGAATTGTCAGATCATATAAAAACCAGTGATAACAGCAATCGTCAAAATCAAAAATAGTAAGCCCTGTATTCGTTTTAAAAAAACTCCCCGCATGTAAGTCTCCGTGCACTAATCCATAGTGTTGATCCCGAGGAGTATTTTTTAATAATTCAATAATATTTAAAAATTTTTCTGAAGCCTCTTTTGAGGAACGATCTAGCGCGCTCAGTGATTTGTGAAGTATAGAATCATTACTCCAGTCTTTTCGTCGAGGATCAATAGGTCTAGCCAAGCTGTTTTTATGCATGAATGCTAATGAATAGGCCCATTGTGTCAGATCAGTTTCTGAGATCTTGTTTTCATCTATTCGAGATCCGTCTATTTTTTTGAAAACGACAACATGAAAGTTTAAATTATTTATATTTAAAGTATGAAACAATTTAGCCTCTGTAGAGAAAATAATTTCAGCAGTTTGTAATTTGGTTTCATGCAGTTCGTTCATCCATTCAAGTTCAGCTTGAATTTCAACATCTGTTCGTTGAGAAACGGGTGTTAGTCTAATAACCGCGTCAATACCGCCGACATTTGCAAAGTAGACTAAATTTGCAACGTTTCTGTGTAGTACTGGGATATCTTCAATCAACCAATATTTTTTAAGTGAATTGATATTCGTTATTTGCATTTAATTATTTTCTGGCTTGAAAAAAGCAAAAGCAAGATCTGCTTTTCACAGAACTTGCTTTTGAGTGGAACAGCCGTCACAGAAAGGACGGTATCCGGATGCGAACATATCACTATTTTCGTTTTCGTAGAGTTTTAGTTTAACTTTAATGATTTTGAAAACTTTATGTCTTTTGGTCAAAATAGTTGTCTTAATTAAAAGTCTTTAACGGATCAGTTCCCCAGCATGTACAAACTAGACCACGGAGTGTGACTGACACGGACTAGCTACAGGGATGGTTGGGAGACAAGGAACCGGTGAGTTTTGTGGGAAGCACTTCTATTGAAACTCAACAACGCCTGTATCTAGGTGATAAAGAGCTGCATTGATTTTAATTTCGCCAGATTTTATTTTCGCACCTAATATTTTTGAACGAGCAGAAATATCTTGAATAATACCTTGGACATTGGCCCAGCCTTCTTTTTCAAAATGAGCAGATGGTTGTGCACCTTTGAATTTTTCAATACGTGGATGAATGTCATGAACAAGTTTGTTTAAATTGTCTGAACCCGCATCAGCTCCATCCAAAGTTCCAAAGGCGGCTTTCACCGCGCCACAATTTGTATGACCCATAACAACTAAATTGCGTGATCCTAGATGTTCAACAGCATATTCCATACTGGCGATCGCCGACGGTTCGATCACTTGGCCGGCAGTTCTGACGGTAAAAATTTCTCCCAGTTTTTGATCAAAAACGACTTCGGGTGGTACTCGCGAATCTGAACAAGAAAGTACGATCGAGTGTGGCGTTTGTCCCTTTGATAAACGTGTGACATCTTTTTGAGATGCGCCATCATTGCGAAATCTTGATTTTTTAAAACGAGTATTTCCGTTCTTTAGCCACTGTAAAGCTTGTGCTGGCTCAGTGGAATGAACTGCCGCGTGGCCAGAAGAATGAGTCGTGGCATGCGCCGTTGGTTGAGAGTGTGTATCATGAGGTGTTGCGGCGGCAACAGCTTTGGTTTCTGCAGGAGGCGTGACCGTTTGTGTTTCCTCTGTCGTATCAAAGTAAGCACATGAAGAAGTGAGTATAAATAAAAGACTGAGAATAAGATGTTTTGAATTTTTCATACACCAAGGTTAGTAATTTTTTGTTTTGAAGTAAACTAGACACAGACTACTTTAAAATTCTTGAAATTGATTTGGCGTGAAAAAAGCAAAAAGCAAGATCTGCTTTTCACAGAACTTGCTTTTGAGTGGAACAGCCGTCCCAGAAAGGACGGAATCCGGATGCGATACGCCTACTACGTACGTTTTCGTAGATTTTTCACAATTACTTTAATTGTTTTGAAAGTTATTTTTATAATTTTTAAAATAGTTGTAATCATTAGAAGTCTTTAACGGGTGAGGTTCCCAACATGTACAAACTAGACCACGGAGTGTGACTGACACGGTCTAGCTACAGGGATGGCAGTGAGACAAGGAGTCGGTAGGTTCTGTGGAAAGCGCTTACTAGTATTTAGCTTCTGACAATAAAATCTTAGCGCGGTCGTAATTTTCAGGAGCCACATAAATACGATCGATCACTCGAGCGCCTTCGTATTTACTGAAAATTTGTGTCGCATTACCAATCGGCGATGGAACGTCCCACTTATCATACTGATCAACCACATAGATTTGATTCGGGTTATCCGCCAGACTTTCGGCGGTTTGATGGTATTTTGATAAACGCACATTCGAGCTGGCCCAGATGGTGTCTATATTACTTTTTTCTAAAATCGCTTTAACGTTTTCGGTGCGAGACGTTTCTTGGTTATGTAATTCGATCGCCACCCGGTAGGGTTTTCGGGTTGCAATACGCTGGGCCCACTGATTATCTACCGTGTCCAAATGTTCATACAGTTTGTAATCTGTGTATGAAATATAATCGTTCGAATCTGCAGGTAAAAAGAATTTACATTCAGATGACGTTAAATAACGATTGAGCATTTCTTCGTAAATAATACTTTTGTGATGGAAATAGACCATCAAATGCATGTGATGACGAGAAATTAAAAAATCATCAAACGCATACAAAGCGCGGCGGTTTAATGCCAAGTACGCCGTACTATTTTTAATATGTAAAGTCAGGTTTTGAACCAGCCAGTCTTTGTCGATTTTTCCGTAGTTAATGCCGCAGAAATAAGAATCGCGCTCGAGGTAATCCATACGATCTGCATCGAGTTCTGAACTGACGATTTGTGAAAGAATTGGTCTGAAATTGATCACGCCATCAAGGAAAACAAATTCGTCTGACGTTAATTCTTTATCAATCAAACAAGCCACATGCACAGGGCTGATATCGGGAAAGAATTTTGAAATAATTTTTGAGATCTCAGAGTCAGTTACAAATTTAATCGTGTAGTCTTCGTGATTTGCAATGCGCTCTTGATTGATTTTTTGATCTTCGTACAGCTTGATATTTAACTTTTTGAGCTGCGGCATCACAAGTTCAGTCGTGTGGCTTAAAGGACCGTGGCCAATATCATGTAAAAGTGCGGCCAGTTTGACTAATTGTCTGAATCGATTTTTATTTTGGGATTTTTTAAATGGAAAAGCTCTGAAAACACTATCAAAGACCAGTCCGGCTACGTGACTGACGCCAATCGAATGTAAAAAACGGTTGTGAGTCGCGCCGGGAAAGCTGAATTCCGAGAATCCCAGCTGCTTAATTTCACGCAAACGTTGAAATTCAACAGATTCGATGATGGCGACCTCGCCATCCGTCAAGTATATCGAGCCATGTATGGGGTCTCTGATTTCCATGAGACACAAAATACTAAGGTCCTGCGCCATTGTAAAGCACTACTTAAGCCCAAATTTGAACCTATTTGAAACAAACGTCTCAAGTTTTCTCAAGATGAGCCGAAAAAGTGTACAAGAGTTTTACGTTTTTTCGAGATTTCAAGGATGAATTCTCAGAGTGAGAAAACAGAATTTTGCGAGTGAGACACTCACAAGTCAAACAGACGAGTGAAACACAGCAAAAAAAGAGCTCGGGGCTTCAAGGAGGAACGAATTATGGGATTAAGAGTTAACGCAAATGTGGCTTCGATGAATACGTTACACACACTTGCAGGAAATAAAGGGAAGTTAGACATGGCAATGAGTCGATTATCTTCAGGAAGTAAAATCAACCGCTCATCAGATGATGCTGCTGGGTTGGCTATTTCTGAAGGTTTGAAAGCAAAACTTCGCGGATTGAAACAATCCGACAGAAATGCACAAGACGGCATTTCTTTAATTCAAATCGCTGAAGGCGGATTGAATGAAGTTTCAAACATCTTGATTCGTTTACGTGAATTAGGCATTCAATCCGCATCTGACACGATCAGCGATCGTGAAAGAAGTCTGGTTGAAACGGAGTATAGACAATTAGTGAATGAAGTTGATCGCATAGCTGCGACGACAAATTTTAACGGAACGAATTTATTATCTGGTGAGGCTGAGAATATAGATTTTCAAATTAATACTCGCAATTCGAACGATGCGGATCGAATTCGATTTGATGGACGCAATGCCGATGTTAGATCTCAGTCACTTGGAGTGGACTTAGCTACTGTCAGTGATAAATTTTCTGCGCAAGAATCACTTTCGATGGTTGATTCAGCGATTCAGAAAGTGGCAGAAATTCGTTCTGGGTTTGGCGCAGTCCAGTCGAGATTAAATTCGACGGTTGAAAATTTATTACAGAGTGTTGAAAACAATGCGACAGCGAATTCAAGAATTAGAGACACAGACGTAGCTGAAGAAAGTACAAATTTAGCAAGACAGAATATTTTAATGCAAACGGGGACAGCGGTTTTAGCACAGTCGAACCAACAAAGTGCGTTGGCGATGCAGTTACTAAGGCCAGGATAATTTGATTTATTTTTAGAAGAATTAAAAACAGAGAGGAAGGATTCTCTCTTAAACCAAGGAAAGGTTAGATTCACGGATGATGAATAAACAAGGAGGATAAAATGGGGTTACGTATAGCAACAAACGTACCTGCGCTGAATGCTCAGAAGAATTTATTTTCGACGAACATTCAACAAGGAACCTCGATGGCCAGATTGGCCTCGGGTCTAAGAATTAACAACGCATCTGACGATGCGGCGGGATTAGCAATCTCTGAAAGTATGAAAGCGCAAATTCGTGGTTTCAGACAAGCTAATCGAAATGCAAATGATGGTATTTCTTTGGTGCAAATCGCCGAGGGAGGCCTGAATGAAGTCTCGAATATGTTGACTCGTTTACGAGAGTTAGCAATTCAAGCAGCCTCTGACACGATCAGTGATCGTGAACGAGTCTACACAGACGCGGAATATCAGCAGCTCAAAGAAGAGATTGAGCGTATTTCACAAACAACTCTGTTTAACGGTGTACCGTTAATTAATGGTGTGGGTGGAATTTTTGATATCCAAGTGGGTGTTCAAAATGATCAATTTAACGATCGAATCAGTTTTGATTCGACGGCAACAAATTCGACATTGGAAGGTTTGGGTTTAACCGAACTGACAGTGATCGACAAGCTCTCTGCACAAGAAAGCTTAGCCTTTGTTGATGATGCTTTACAAAACGTCAGTGGAATGCGTGCCGGTATCGGTGCTTTCCAAAGTCGATTGCAGTCAGCTTCATCAAACTTGATGGTTTCTGAAGAGAACTTATCAGCTGCGAATTCTCGAATTCGTGATACTGATGTCGCTGCAGAATCTACAGCTTTGGCGAAATCAAACATCTTGATGCAAGCAGCGACAGCTGTTTTAGGTCAAGCGAATACACAACAACAATTAGCCCTGAAGTTGCTTCCAGGATAATTGTTAGATTACCAAACGTTACACATTTTATAATCCGATTTTTACCCTGGTTTGAAGGATTCAAACTGGGGTAAATCTATTTTTGAAAGCTATTTTTTCAGAGATTTTAAAACCAATTCCGCGCTTTTTCTGACATTGTCATCAGAATCTTTATACAAAACTTCACGTATTTTTTGAATAATATCTACTCTTTCTGTTTGAATCATTTGAAAATACCACACAGCTGTTCCGCGCATGACCGGGTCTGCATGTTTCAACATAATCTCAACAAATTTATCTTGGATCGAATTTTCTTTAGGTTTTAAACACATCATTGAAACTAAAAAATTCATCTCATTCCATCGAGCTTCAGGAACGACCCACGCCGGTAGATTCAATGTAAACTGAGCAGAACAGAGCATATCTTTTTTTTGGTCTGTGAAAGGCGAATTGAGATTGAGCATTTTCTCGAATGAATTCGCTGCGAAATCAGGACTAATGAACTGCAAATCATTCAAAGTCTGAATGACATTCGCTTTCAATGGCAGATACACGTCACCTTCAAGCTGCAATAGCGTCAACAGATCAGCTTTAATTTTTTGGTTACTTGAAAGAGAACGCAGGATATCTGATTCTTTTGATGATAAATTCTTTTTATTTTCGATGATGGGATGTAAATAGCTTTGAATATGGTCAAGCAGTCCCATGGCTTTATTTTCTATAAATAATTTTTCGATGTAGAGCAACTTCGATTCATTATTAACACGAGAACTTTTTAAAAAACAATAGGGTTTTTCTTCAACGTTTTTTAAATTGAGGATTGAACCTGAAGTCTGAGCTAAACTTGTGTTCCTAAGGCTCGAGAAGAGCTTTTGATTTTGTGACGTCGAACTTTTGCTGCGATCAAAGTTTTGGTAATCAGTTTTACTGGATTGTAGATAAGAATTTAATAAAGGCTCTACAGTTTTTCCAGCCGGACCGACAGAAGAAAATCCGTAGATGTTCGGAGTTTTCGCAAAGACTTGTGACATACGAGTTTTAAAGGAGTCACCAAAACCACTATATCTGAAACTGACAATTTGACTGGCTTGAGTCGCAGAAAAGCCATCAGCGATCAAGACTTGTAAGTATTCTTCAGGTGATCTGTGATCTTTTTGTTTCGTTGCAAGAGTATTGCAGCCAAATAAAAAAACCTCTTTAGGTCTGTTTAATATTCCGCTGCAGGATTCTTCGCAAGACTGAGTTTCAAGATCTTGCATCGATAATTTATATTTACTTGATCCAAAAAATGTTCCACCAAAATGTCCCGAGATAACTAAGATGTCACAAGATATTTTTTTCTGGCAGGCCTCTTTCATCCAATTTTGATTTTCAGGCTGAGTCGGGTTAGGAACTAATTCGACAAAGTCCCAATCTGAAGCCGGAAGATGTTTTTTAAAGAGTTCAATTTCATGATTCGAATTGATTGTGATCGAGCATACAGTTTTTTTATCTGCAAAAGCAGACGACGTGAAGAGTATCAAAATGAGACACAAGTTTTTAATCATACTTTGTAACATTCAAAAAATGTGCTGGGTGTATTAAAGTATATTGAATCTAACAGAAGAGTTGGTGACGGAGGGTCTGAAACTGTCACTTTCGGTATTATTTTGTGTCCATTGTCTTGTTTCTTCAATTTCAGATTCGATGTTTTGTGGTAGATATGATTTACCCCACGTGAAATGAATATTTTTATGAGCTATTGAAAAAAGCTTCATTAAAGATATGAATAATTGGTCGTCATCGATATATGCACATTCTCTTGGATGAGAATAATGAATTTTAAAAGGTTGAATGCGCGTGTTTGTCGATTTTGCAATTTCGAACAGTCCTTTTTTCCAGATTTTCTCTTCACGGAGAGTCGTTGTTCCAGAAGGGAAAACGGCGATCTGGGTTTGAGCATTCGGACGCAAGAGAAGCTCTTCAACTTTCATTTTTGATTTTCCACGAGATTCTTTTGATTCGCGCTGGACGAAAATAGTCCCAATTTTTCGAGCCGCAGGTCCAATGATCGGCCAACGGCTGACTTCGGATTTAGCTAAAAAAACAGAGTTCGGAGCAACCGCGAATAAGACGATGATGTCTAAGTAACTGATGTGATTACCGACGAGAATTAATTTTTCATGATCGAGAGGAATTCCATTTACTTTTAAATCAAAGCCCAGTCTATTCAGTGTTTCCAACGCCCATTTTATTTTGAGCAAATTATTTTTTTCTAAATCATCTGAAGATTTTAAATAAAAGAAGAACGTTCTGTAAAAGGTATAAATGGTTTTAAAAAAACCTATAAACATACATTAAGTGTGGTTTTAAAAAACACAGCTGACAATTTAAGATTGTGTCAAGATCAGCATGCTAACAATAACCTGACTTCGAGCTTTGTAGGGAGTGTGATTCAATATTCTTACACACGGAGGTCATATGGTCACAGCAGTTATCGATAGTGTCATTGAAACCAGTCAAATTTATTTAACTCAGTTGCACAAGTGGAATCATAAAGCTGATTTTAGAATTGAAATGGGTCCCTATGTGATGAAAATAGCCCAAACTAAATCCGAAGTTATTGAATGTTTTAAGTTGCGCCATGAAGTCTTCTGTAAAGAAATGGCCGGACGATCAACTCGAACTAAAATGGACTATGATGAATACGATCTGTTCTGCGATCATTTAATTATTATTCACGAAGAGACTGAACAAATTATTGGAACGTATCGGATGAACTTTTCGGACACGGCCGAAAAGTTTTACACAGATTCAGAATTTTATCTGTCGCAGTGGATTTTAAATCAACGCCAGCCCTTCATTGAGCTGGGGCGAGCCTGCATTCACACTGAACATCGTCGTGGTTCTGTGATTTCATTGTTATGGCGTGGAATTGCGGAATATATGAAAATGATGGATGCTGAAATTCTGATTGGCTGCTCGAGTGTGAAATTGACGGATGCAAGATCCGCTGCACTGGTATACAAATATTTTGAAATGAATAATCACCTGAACACTGAAATATTCTCCGTACGAAAAAAATACGAAATGGATGACTTTATTTTTTGGTTGATGATTTTTTCTCAAGGATTGACTCCAGCTCAAGTTGTAGAGGCTGAAGCGAAAATTCCATCTTTACTGAAGTCGTATATTAAAGCGGGAGCAAAAGTTTCAAGCTATCCAGCCTATGACAAAGATTTTAACTGTATTGATTTTGTGACTATTTTAGAAAGAAAAAATTTAGATTCAAAACTTGTTCGAAAGTTTAATACTTAAGGAACAAATTCATTTCTAATTTGGTCAATAATCCAATTTGAATCATCCAGCGGTAAATCATGACCTGCCGTTGGATGAATCTTTGCTTTTAAGCTCCAGCGTTCCGCTATTTTTAGACTGCATTTAAAATTAACAAGTCGATCATTTTTAGCAGTTAAAATGAGTATTTTACAATTAGGCTTTTGATCAAAATGACTCAAGCGTGCTAATCGCAGCTGCTGAATTAAATTAGAGATTTTCACGGGATGTGTTTTTTGAAAATCGATACATTGATCAAGGACAGGCTTCCATTTCTCGGAATTGCTCGTCGCACTGAGAATAAATTTTTCAATTTTTTCGGGAGTAGAAAATATAATAATTTTCAATGCTTGCATATAGAGTTGGGCTTTAAAGCGATGATAAAAAGGGCTCTGCGATGAACTCGTATTAATCAAAACGAGATGGCTGACCTCATTGGGATATCGAAGAGACCACTCTGTCGCAAGCATCCCACCTAATGAAATTCCAATGATTCCCACAGGGTCGCTGAGCGAAGGAAGTTGTTTTCTCAGGGACTCGAGGCAGCTTAAAATATCTTGTGGTGTTTTTAAATGAGCGAATTCACCATTACCCAGAAGTTCTGGAGTATAAAGTTCCTTTAAATTAAAACTATTTTTAAATACATTTTTAAAATCAAACCAATGAAAATGACTGCGAGTCAGACCGCGAATAAGAATCCATTTTTGTGGAAAATTCTGTGGATTACTCATAGTATTTTTGCACCGCTTTTTGCTCGATGTCTTTTTTATTCGCGGGTTCAATTTGCGTCCAGAATTGATTCGAGATCAGAGCGTGTAATAAAAAATCAAACAGAGGACGATGTCTTCGTAAAGTTCTGTGGATGCGGTGTTCTTTGATGGGATTAAATAATCCAGTCTTCGAGAAAATTTGCAAAGGATTCTTTTTAACCCAAATCCATGAACCCATTTCTAAAGTGATTGGCAGGTAGGTTTGGTGCTCTTTTTTAATGTTATAAAAGCAGTAATCCCAGATATCTCCATGAGTCAGATAGTTTTTTGATTGAGGCTCGACTTTATAAACATGATGGGGAAATGATTTTCGAAACAGCTGAAATAATAAATACAACTCTGAGACTTGAGAAAATGGTTTTTTGCTGTTGGCAAATGGGAACCAGAGTTGATCGCGAAATCCAAAACCTGAATGGATATCTAGTGAGACCAAAGTGTTTGAAGTCGTTAAAATATCTTGAACAACGGAGATGACAAAATCAGTTTCAGTTTGATGTTCAGTTCCTCTGTACCAGGGAATTTTATTTGATTTTTTATGCCCACCCAATAGAAATGGAACATTTTCCGTAGCATCAACGTTGGCATTTCTCATCAGATCAACACCATTGCCATTTGAACGTGTTGTTTCAAAATAGCCAACTGGATTTGCTAAAGGCAAAAAGACAACTTGCAAATCATTTAACATATTTTTTAGAACAGAATCCCAAGATAATCGCTCATGAAAGCTCTCAAGCAAAGATAAAGTCAGTTGTGCGCCAATTCGCTCAAGGCCGTGTATGCCGCCGTTGATAAATAGAGTTGGCGCTTGGGGGTTTCCGTAGTGAACTGAAATGAGAGGATATGTCTGTCCAGCGAATGAGACTTCGCCGAATTTTTTGACTCGACCAGATTCGTTATACGTTTCATAATTTTCTAGAAATTTTTCAAGTGATAACACGGATTTAGATTAGATGAAATACCCATAAAAAAAAAGCTCTAAATTTCTTTAGAGCTTTTCGTGATCTTAAATTATAAGTTGAACAAAAAAATTATTGAGCTGTGTATTCAAAAACTGTTGTTTCAGTGATTGTATCATCTGGATAAGTATTTTTTTTCTGTTTAACTGTGATTTCTAAATCGTTCAAATCAGTATAACCATAATTATCAACTAACCCAGAAATGTTTAAATCAACAGTCACGTCTTGGTTTGTAGCCACTTGAGCTTGGTCCGCTAAGCGACTTGACGATCTGAATCTGTAAAAATCTTCATTTTTACGGGCAAAATAATCAAGTTTTAAATTTTTATAAAGATCAGCCATAAAGTAACTATAAATTGTGATTGTGTTCTTCGAATCGTCAATTGTAAGTTCCTCAAGACAGATTTGAGTTGGAACATAAACAGTTAAGTACTGAGATTGAGAAGCATCTTTTAATGAATAGCATTTTTGAGCCATAACATGATCTTCAGGGCCAGCAAATGAGTTCAAGCTAGCAAATACAACAACTGATAATAATAATTTCTTCATTTTGGTATCCTAAGTATTAGTTTTGAGCACAAGAAACTGATGTGATGCTATAAGCACCCCAATTGCCAGTCGCGTGGTCGTACATATCAGCTTTTTCAGATTCAACTGTTAACTTATATTCATCAAATGCATATTGATCTAAAGCTGATTTGCCGTACATCACTGTTACATATTTAATATCAACAATTCCGTTATCGATATGAACAGGTGTTTCTGTCTGTGAATACTGAGTGATGTCATAAAATGATCCACACTTATCTTGGATCGCAGCTTCGATCAACGCTTGGTGACGAGCTTCATTGTTTGAATTTTTGATTGTTGCAAAAGTAACTTGTGAAGTTAAAAGAGCGATTGTTAAAAGTACCGATTTCATGAGTTTCTCCTCGTTTTTGTTATTTAATTGAATTAATTATTCTAAAACGATTTTTCCAGCTTTATTTAAAACCAGTACGCCACTGATTTCATCGCCATCGTCAAGAGCGCAGTCATGTCCATTTTTTAATCCAACTTCTACGCCAGCAACTAAAACTTCAGATAAATCTAAAGGACAAGTCATATTCACATTGTATTGACGAATTGTTTCTACGTTAATATCAACTGTGCATTGACTGAGTGATTTTGATTTAACACCAGAAACTTGAGCGATGATTTGGGCTTCGCCGAGGCAATTTGCAAAACTGAATTGAGCAGTTAATAAAGACAATAAAACGATAGAAAGTTTCATAGATTTCTCCTTGTTTGTTTTTGATTCGAGGTATTGATAGCACAGACATTTTGTATTTTGTGTTAGAATTTGATTAGGAATGACATTTTTTTTAAAAGCTCATATATTAGATCCTATGAATGCAAATACTCAACAAAGTGGTTCCAAATTAGGTCCTGTGGCAAATCTTTGGCAAATTCTACTTGTGCTGTCCATAATATTGACAGTGTTTGGAGTCGTTCACTGGTTCATGTATCTGACGGTGGTTCGATCTTTGGCCGAGGACACAAGTGTACGGATGGGATTAATTGCGATTTATTCGATCGGCCTTTTCGCAATGCCTTTAGGTTTTTTGGTTTCACGAAATGAAAATAACAAATTTATTTTGCTCACATGGTTCGGATATATTTGGATGGGCTTTTTTGCGATTCATTTATTTTATTCTCTCGTCGAATTTGCTCTTGCTTCGATCAATCAGCATCAGTTCTCTTATTGGGTACTGGTGGCCTCGTTTGTGACTTCACTTTGGGCGCTTTATAAAGGAATGAAATTTCCTGTCGTTGTACAGCATTCTATTTTTGGGCCCGAACAGATTCAGAAATTTAAACTGGCACAAATTTCGGATCTTCATGTGGGGATGCTACATTTAAATGAGGCTTGGCTTGAAAAAGTTGTTTCTAAAATCAATGAACAAAATCCAGATATCATTGCGATCACAGGAGACCTTGCCGAAGGTCATTTCCATCAAATATCAAAAATGCTAGAACCACTGAAAAATTTAAAAGCTCCGCACGGTGTTTTTTATATTACAGGGAATCATGAATATATTCACCCCGGTGAATGGGAGCTGCACTTAGAAAGCTTGGGAATCACACCGTTACATAACGAAAATAAAACGATTGAATTTAATAAACACAAAATTATGATTGCCGGAGTCCCCGATAAAATGGCTCCGCGTTTTAGGCGAGAACTTGTGTCAAAGCCGGATCACGCCTTGTCATCAACAGAAGACTCTATTTACAAAATCTTATTGGCGCATCAGCCTTCGAGTGTTTTTGATATTAAAAATGAAAATTGTGATTTGATGATTGCAGGTCATACACATGGCGGACAAATATTTCCATTTCATTTAGGAGTCTTGTTGCAACAGCCGATGGTAAGTGGTTTTAAAAAATTTGGAAAAACTTTGGTATTTAATCACCAAGGCACCGGCTTTTGGGGTCCGCCGATGCGTTGGTTTTCAAGAAGCGAAATTGTAACGATTGAAATTAAATAAAATTATTGTTGGCAACGATCCATTGTGACAGTTGTTGCGACACCGTCTTTGGTGACTGTTGTCTCTCCGCACGTAGAACCAAAAGCGACTTGAAACGTTGACGAGTCTGTGCATGTTCCAGCCCATGATCCCGCCGTAGGACAATTACAAGCTGACGTCCATTGCACACTTGAAGGCACCAATGTGCAAGCAACGCTCGTTAAATTATTTGTGACAATAAGAGAACCACCAGACATCGTGCGATTGTTTCGACTATTGCCAGTCACAGAGATCGCTGATCCCGTTGAAGAAGTGACATCAAGTAAAGTCGTCCCTTTTGGTGTTACAAAAGTTCGGCGGATACCAGCATTTGTGAAATTAAAGTCCGTTGAATTTAATCGTGTCAATGTATGTCCTGTACTTGTCGCGCTCACTGAAAAAGTCGCGCCGCGAAGTCCTGTGATTGAATAGTTAGGTGCGCGTGATACGGAATCGGCCGCACCTGGAATTGTACATGAAGCTGCGCCACTTCCTGCAAATGTTAAAGTGACATTGCCGTCCATAGTTCCGCCACCAGCTGTTGAGCATCCTGTCACATTTCTAATTTTCTGATTTGAAGCGCAAGAGCTAAATGCAACGGTATTACAAGCTGCTGCTTCCGCCATTGGAAATAGAACCTTAAATATATTTTCTGATTTTGGTGACTCACCTGTAGATAATCGAGCAAATGCTTTTTGATAAGATTGGATCTCAAGTGAGGCAACAGCTCCCGAAGTTGAACCTCCGGACTCATCCATAGAAGCCATCGCATCACCGACTTGCTGAGCGGTTTCATTTGTTGCATCCACTGTATAACTTTCGTCATCTGTTGCCGATTTTTTGCAGCTGTAGACGAAGAGTGTTGAAAGGATCAATATTAAGGTTGTTTTCTTCATTTCAGATCTCCTGTTTATATTTCATAGCAAAAATTCTAAGTTCTATTGACAAAACGGAACAGGCCTAAAGAAGTTTCAAAAATAATTACAATTCTTTAGTCCTGTATTGTATTGAGACAATGACAAGTTCGTGCTGACCAAAGCGTCTTCAATTAAGATATATAAGATTTAAAATTATTTGAAACCTTTCAAAGATTCATACGTTGTATTGGTGTGGGCAATGCCCCAAGGAGATAAAGATGAAAAAAACTATAATTATATCAATCGTTGCATTTATTGGTTTATCAGCACAGGCCGGACGTAATCAAAACCGTGAACACCGCCAAGAAAAGCGGATCGGTCAAGGCGCACAATCTGGTGAACTCACAAAACATGAAGCCAAACGTTTAGCGCGCGGCCAGAAAAAAGTAGACAATTATCAAAAGAAAGCCATGGCAGACGGTGAAATGTCAGTCGAAGAAAAAGCAAAATTAGAAAAAATGCAAGATCGTCAGAGTCGTAAAATTCGTCGTCAGAAACACGATGCACAATCGCGTCCGGATGCCCCTGCCGTCGAGCAACCAGCAGCGCCTGTTGAATCTGAAAAATAAGAACACGTCTTTAAAATGAGCGTGATTGAAGACCAACAGCTTTTAAATCAAATTGCTAAAGGCAATTCAGAAGCTTTTGGTCTTCTTTTAGAAAAATATCAAGATCTTGTGTATGGACTCAGTTTGAAAATGGTTAAGGACAAATCCGTCGCCGAAGATATGACACAAGAAACTTGGATGAAGGTCATCAAGAACGCAGATCGCTATTCGCCGATAGGTTCTGTGAAATCATGGATACTGCAAATTCACAGAAATTTAGTGATGGATTACTTTCGACAAAATAAAAGATGGAAGAACAACGAAGATATCGAAGAAATAGAAATCTCTGATGACTCTGAAAGCGCTTTTGAATCGCTACAGAGCCATGAACAAAAATCTGCATTCGATAAAGTTTTTTCCTTATTAGAAGAACGTGATAAAATTGTTTTAACTCTGGTGATCGTTGAAGAGCTGTCCTACGCCGAGATTTCAAAAGAGTTGGGATTAAGTGTTGGCAGTATTAAAACAATCGTTTTCAGAGCAAAAAAAGAATTACAAACTCAAATGCAACTTATCAGAGGAGGCGTATGAAAAATAACAATGATCTTTTTTCAGAAAAAATGCCCTCTGATTTAAAAAATAAAATATTGGCTTCAAGTGCCGATCTTCTTAAATTGAATCAGCAAAAACAACGCCGTACATTTTTTATGTGGATCGGTTCAGGATTAGCCGCAATGTCAGCGTCCTATGTTTTCTTTAGATTACCTAAAAACAAAGAATCAGAACTCAATACCGATGACATCGCGCAAAATTTTGAGATTTACGACAATATTGAATCTGATGAGGATATCGAAGTATTAGCCGATTTAGAATTTTTAGAAGATTTTGATGTGATCGAGCAGATGGATGAGGAGTCTTAAGTATATGGAAAACGAAATGATCGAAAATTTAGATTTGCTGCTGAATATGGATGAACTTGAGCACGAAGAGATTTGGGACGAGGTTCTCGAAGAAAAGTCAGTCCTATTAATTGAGAAAGCTGAAAAGGATAAAAAATGAAACGTCGAGATTTTTTTAAAATCAGTTCAGCTTTAGTTTTGATACCACTTTCGAAATCATTCGCGCAATCTACTGACGGGGGAGCTGAACTTTCAGAAAATCAAAAAAAATGGAATTCTTTGACTGATGAGCAAAAGTCCGAGATCAAACTTCGCTATGAGCGATTTAAAAACATGCCCGAAGAACAAAGGCAAAAATTAAAACGTGCTCACAGACGTTTTACTGGCCTATCGCCAGAAGAACGACAAAAAGTCCGCCAAGCAGCAAAACGCTGGAAAAATTTGGACCCTGAAGAAAAACAACGTCTCCGTAAAAATTTTAAAAAATTCCGAGGTCTTGATAAAGACAAACGTCAAAAAATGCGTGATCGGTTAAAAAAATTTAACAGTCTATCACCAGAACAAAAACAAGGTCTGCGTCAAAGGCTGAGAAGCTCAAGGAACTAAAATGAAAAAACTCATATTTCTTATTCTGGGTTTTTCAATAAAGACTTTTGCAACCACAGCCATTGTCAGTACTCAGTTGAGTGATCAATCTAAACTATGGAGCACAGGACTCCAGCATTCAGTCGAAACTATGCCAGAGGATTTCTCTTTAGGGTTATCTATTGATTTTGCTCGTTCAACACAGATTTCAAATTACAATACAAATGTGAGTGATTTTACGATCGAAAAAAATGCTGTATCTGCAGGATTGGATTTAAGTTGGTATCACACGTTGGGTTTTTCTCTAGAAGCTACTAGCGCAGGAATTAATTCGCGTGAAGCCGCCGTGTCTGGAATCAAAAGTCGAATCAGTTTAACGGTTTCTAATTTTACAGTGACTGTGGGTTTAACTGATCAATATTTGCGTCAGGTTACAGATTTCAAAATTTTAGGATCTTCAGTCCAAGATCAACTGACATTAAAAAATCAAAAACAATCGGTCGCGATCAGATACTCTGGTCTCGAGGACGTGAGTATATCTATAAGTTATGATAAATACAGTTACGATCGCGATATTCAATCACTGAATACAATTTTATCAGTTAAAAATGTACTGAATCAAAACGGCGCTGCGTTTCTGTCGCAAATCAATTCGCTGATTGATCATGAAGTCAGTCTTGATTTGAGCTATACATTGAACGAAGATATTGATTTAGATTTAACCGCCAGCGAATCAGTTGATTATTTAGATCCCTACACGAAATCCCGCGGCTACCGCGCAGGAATGACATATTATATTTCTGATTTTGACCTGAGTGGTGGAGTTTCCAATATCAGAACTTTGGATAGCGGAGAGTCCTCATTTTCAATAGATGCAACTGTTGCATATTCTTTTTGATCGCAATTAGTCTTACTTTAAACGTCTCATTGTAAAACACTTTGACAAGCTAAACCCCCTTATATCGTTTTTAGAGGTTATAAGCTTGTCATGGCAATTGCTTTTCAATTCCTAGCGCACAGAGCGAAAGGATTTTTATGAAAAAGGGTTTTGTTTTTACACTGGTATTATTGTCTTCATTAATTTCATATGCAGCGACAATCAAAGCGGTCGTTTTAAAAACCAAACAAGATGACGATGGAATCAAAGTCATCATCCAAGATAAAAAATTGGAATCAAATCCTATTTCCATCTATTTACGTAATGATAACGAGCAATTCGAACAAATTCTGGGAATCCTCAAAAAAGTGGAAGCTCAGATGATCGAGATTTCGATCACAACTCAATCTGATGGTGTAAACTTAATCCAAAAAGTCAGTGAAATATAAGTTCATATGAAAAAGCTTATATTTTCGATAACGTTGTTCGCGCTGGCCGCACATGCTGAGAATATCGGTCAAAAGCTTTCTCGAGTTCGCGACTTGGTATCGCAAAGTCGTGCGCACGGTTTACAAGCGGGCTGGTATTTTAATTCTCAAACTGAATTAAAAATTCAGGATATGCTAGCAGGCGGTCGTGAAGCTGAATTAAATCAATTGTTGAATTCGATATCAGAGCGACTTGCGAAGGATCTGTATCGCGGTCGAGTCACTCCGGATCAGGTCAAGTTGAAAGCTCGAATTGATGTGAAATCATTTCCGTATGCTGCGCACGTCAGTCAGTTTTCTGCGGATCAAATGTCTTCAGCACAGTTAATCAACACAGTGCAACCTCGAAATGGTATTTATCAGCAGGCTGTCGCTCTTTTAAGACGTTTGGAAAATTTAAAACAGAATGGTCAGTGGACTGTGAAGCCGGCAGGTTTGCAAATAGCAAAAGTCGATGCGACTTCGAAAAATATTGCGTTGATTAAATATTTACGATCAAAACTGCGTGATTTTGGTTATGTGAACGATATCTCCAAAACAGTTTTTGACCAGGAATTAAAGCAAGTCGTTCAGGCTTTTCAGACCGATCATAATTTATCTGCTGATGGAGTTGTTGGTGCCATCAGCTGGAGTTTTCTTGAAAGATCTTTGGATCAATTGATCTCACAAGCGATTTTGAATTTAGATCGAGTTCGTTGGTTGCCAGACGATATCACGGCCAATTACGTTTTTGTGAATTTGGCGCAGCAGCGATTACAGCTCGTTGAAAATTCAGTGAAGATCATGGATTTTAAAACTATTAATGGCAGGCTTGATCGCCAGACACCAATGCTGGTGGATCGTTTAAAAAGTATTGTTTTAAATCCGACATGGACTGTCCCTTTTTCTATTTTTGTTAAAGATAAGATTCCTTTATTGCGCGCAGATCCTAATTACCTAGCGAAAAATCATATGACACTCATTGATGACTTAACAGATCAAGAAGTTGATCCGGCAACTGTGGATTGGTCAAAAAATCCTGATCAATTAAATTATACGATTGTTCAATCGCCAGGTCCGTGGAATGCGTTGGGCCTAATAAAGTTTCCGTTAGGGAATCCCTATGCGATCTATTTGCATGATACAAATGACAGATCGCTATTTCAAAAAGATTTGCGACTGCTGAGTTCTGGTTGTGTGCGCTTGTCGCAACCTTTTGAGTTTGCAGAAAAAGTTTTAGGTCGCCCTGAAATGACAGCGCAAGTTCTCAAAGAGCAGAGCGAGTTATTACCCGAAGCTGCGGCGAACCCAACGAATTTATCGCGTAAAACAAGTTTACCTGTGTATTTATTTTATCAAACAGTGTTGGCCGAAGACGATGGTCGTATTATTTCTCTGAATGACCACTATGAAATTGATAAGGCCGTGTACCCGCTCTTGTCGAAGTAAATCGATCAGAATCGAAATCTTCCTTTGAAGGCCCTTATATTGGTTATAAGGGCCTTTTAATTTTTACATTGTAAAAATATTAAATATATAAAGTATTGATTTAAATAAGTAATTAACGATACAACATAAATATGAATACGGAAAAGATTTTGCCTTTAAGGCCTCAAATTCAAAGTTACGGACACAACGGGAATGAGATTTCTGCGTTTGTGTCTGATATGCTCAGCTTTCGTAAAAAAACTGAAAAGTCATTCTCGGTCCTCACTGCAACTCAAAATTTACGAAAAATTTCACCTGCTTTGGTGAGTTTAGTAATTCAAAATAAACGCAAGCTGACATTGGATCGCGCAGATGAGTTTGCAAAACTTTTGGCGCTGACTCCAGCTGAAAAAATATATTTTAAAAATTGGTTACAGCAAAATGATAATCCCGAAGAGCAGAAACAAATCTTAAATACGGAACGAAAGACGAACCGCAAAGAAGCTGCGATGCACTTGTTCAACGACTGGTTGAATATTTATGTTAAAGATTGTTTTCGAATTCCTGCATTACAAAAAAATCCAGAATTGATCTATAAAGAGTTAGGTTCGATTGCTTCAAAGAAACGAATCGATCAAAGTTTGAATTTTTTATTGCGAGAAGGTTATCTGAGAAAAACTTTGGATCAACACATCGTTGTCGATGCGTCTCTAGTGACAGCGCCAAACCCCATCCCTGGGCAAAAAATCAGAGCTTTTCATAAGGCGGCATTGACGATTGCAAAACAAAACATCGATCTTTTTTTACCACATGAGCGTTTTGCGAATACGATGGTTTTAGATCTAACACCTGAACGTTATCAACAGCTTGTGGAAATGATTCAAGAGTTTTCAAAAAACTTGCAGGATTTTGCATCTGTTGAAAATGAAAATGGGGATCGCCTGTACCAAATCATTCTTAATTTAAGTCCCACAGGAGGGCGTGTTTTATGATGAAGCCAATTTTAGTGATTAGTATTTTCATGAGCTTGTCTCTAGCAAAAGCCAGTACTTTTGTTGGGAATGGTGGAAATGCAGGTGATGTTGAACTCGAAGTCACATTATCTCAAATTACGAGTACTTTAAATCATATCATCAGTGCGCCAGAAGACGAAAATGAAAAACTATGTCAATGCGAACGAATTCTGGAACAACACAAAGTGTGCGAATCCTTGAAAAATAGTAATCAGCGACAAACATATTTTTGCGCAGATCAGACAGCCTCTAAGGCCAAAGACATACTCAAGCTTCTAGAGAGTGAAAATGGCGTGCAAATAGTTTGGACGTCTCGCTCGATGGAAGTTTCAGAAAATACTGGAGACCGGGAAGCCGACGCAATTGCAAATCCAAAAGCTAAAAAAATCACTTTGAACCGAGAGCAGTTTTTAAAGTTGAAAGATTACGAACGCGTGTTTTTATTGTCCCATGAGTTAGGTCATCTTGTTCAAATTGAAAAGAAGTATATTTCAGATGACGAGACCGTGGGGCCCTTTAAACAAGTGGATGGTGGACGACAATTTTTGAATTCGATGGCTGCAGCGATTACTATGAAATCTTTAACAACGGGACAGGTGGCAGATTATGCCCAGGTTCTTAGAACTTCTAAAAGTTATCAAGCAAATTGGATAAGCTTTGCCTTAGGATCTGAAAGTAAGCGTGAAGATCAATCCCGTCTTGCGATCGAAAAATATTCGGGTTGGGATATTTCATTTCGTCATCAGCTCAGTCAGGCTTGGGGTTTTACCGGCGGAGCAAGATTGCTAAAAGGCGAAAATGAATTCTTTTCGATGACGAAAGCAACTACAGAATTAAAATTATACAATCTGCAAGTCAATTATCGTTTTTTCCCAGTTGATAATCCGTTATCGCCTCGTGGACAATCACACTTTGTCTTTGGCTTAGGTCTTGAGGCGGGACAGGCGAAGTACAAACTTCAAGACGATTTCACAGCAGAAGAAGACCAAGCGAATTTATTGTCTCCATTGGCAAATGCCCAGTATTTTTTAGCTTTAAATTCGGGTCTTTGGTTAAATGCAGGTCTGACTTACACGAATCATAAATACACTTTTAATAATATTGGTTTTGATGGATACAAATCTGATCCAAATCAATTCTACATCAATATCGGAGCATCTTATGGTTTCTAATCTAATGAAAAATTTTGCACTTGTTTCTACTGTACTACTGAGTTTAGTGTCTTGCGGAGCGCCAGATTTAAGTATCAGTGACGAAAATCTGATCGGTAATAAACTTGAAAGTATTTCGGCTTTAAGAAGCTCTACTGGAAATGACAGTTCGAACGTTGTTTTATTTGATCCTGTGATTAAAAAACTGCACCAGTTTAATTTAGATCAAATGAATGTTGTTCGTACATTGAGTGTTCTGAATGTGGATCAGCCTCACTATGTCCTGCATGATAATGCAGGCAATTACATCGTAGATTTAAGTTTAAAACATATTTCTATTTTTGATAAAAATTCAAATCCACAGCACAACCCAATTCAATTTTTTGGAAAACCGATCTCGGCGGCTTTCAGGCCAGAGCTTGGATTGCTGGTGATGTATGATGATTTGCAAACCGCTGGCGTTATCAAAATGGATGCGAATGGGGTTGTGCAAAAAGCAACTGTGTTTGGTTCTATTGTTTCCAATGATCAAACGATAGCAACAGGTGATTTACTTGAGGACGGAAATCTTGTTTTAGGATTATCTGATCAATCCATAGCTGAAATCGATGTCACTCAAAGTTTAGCGCAAGAAAAATGGGTTTCCCAAATTCATGCAACGGGACTTACCGAGATTGTTTGGATTGCACCTGTGCCAACCAAGCCAAGACTGTTGTTTATTAAATCTAAACAACAGGTATCACTGTATGATTTAGATTCAAAATCTGTGATCAGTAGTATTGCAATCACTGGAAGTATTGAAAAATACTCAAAAGTTTTTAACCCTCATGTATTAGAGCGGATTGATAGTCGGACTTTAAAGTTGATATACACAGACGGTATTAATATTAAAACACGTGTTATGAATCGCCAGTTTAAAACAATTCTATCAAGTGATTTAGATGTTACGAAAAAAACATGGACATTTGTTGAGGCCAACTTATATACCTTGGATCCCCAAATCAATAATACCAATATCTACAAGTATAAACGTGAAATTGTTCGTTACGGTTTAGAAAGCATGGGCGCTTTACAATCCAAATTTATACCAGATCGCGCGGAAGTTAAATTAGCTAATGATTATTTCTTTTGTTTGTTTCCGTCGGATTTGGGATATGCAACAAAGAATTCCGTACTGTCTGATTCTGTCAGTACGATGAAAAATTTTAACGTCAAAAACTTTTAGACTTTTTTATTTAAAGTATCAATGCGTGAAACCAAAGATTTTACCAGAGCTTTCAGCCAAACCGGATTTTTCGCGAGGACATCGTAAAAGTTGTCCTTTGGAATTTCGACAACTTCCGAGTCAACGACCGCAGTGACATCACAAGCTGCTGTTGAATTTGCGCCACTCAAGTAGGCCATTTCCCCTATGAATTCACCTGGCCCTATCATTCCTAAAAGTCTGTCGGCATCTGAAATTCGTTTTGTCGCTTTCAATTGGCCTGATTTTACAAGAAAAATAACCGGAGAAACTTCTCCTGTAAAAATAAGGGTTTCGCCTTCGAAAACTTGTCTGACTGTAAACATAAAAACCTCGTTTACGAATTGGAAGAATAGAATTCAAATTCTAATTGAAATTCTATTTTGTCAGGTTAATCTGAATTGATGCAACAGTTTACTGGTATAATTTGTGTGATTCTGGCCGGGATCGGTTTTGGCTTTTTAGGAATTTTTGGACGCCTAGCCTTTGATAGTGGAATGACTGTTGGTGAACTACTGACCTTTCGTTTTGCTTTGGCCGGTCTGATGTTATTTTTAGGTTTATTGGTTTTTAAAAAATCGTTGATCAAGTTAAATTTCAAACAAGTTTCGATATCTGCAGGACTGGGTGCTGGTGGCTACGCCGTTTTTTCAACTTTGTATTTTAAATCGATACAAGGCTTATCTGTTTCATTGGCGGCATTGTTGTTGTTTACTTTTCCTATTTTTGTAAATCTCGGTAGTCATTTTATTCTGAAACAGCGAATGAGTCGCAAACAGTTTTTAAGTTTAGTCTTAGCGTGTTTTGGCATTTCTATTTTACTGTGGGGACCTGTTTTTTTTGATTCAATGCTTTCAATTTTTTATGCTTTGGCAGCAGCAGTGGCCTATTCGATTTATGTTCTTGTCAGTGGGCAGACCCAGCAGAACGTTCATCCGCTTTCATCCAGTTTGTATGTCATAACTTCAGCCGCTGTGACACTTGCATTTTTTCATCAGCCTGATTTTTCAAGACTTGTGCAGTTCAATTCAAATCAAATTTTTTATATTTTTGGATTGTCTGTGATTTGCACCATCCTGCCGCTCACTTTATTTTTAATCGGTCTTCAGCATTTACCCAGTTCACAAGCTTCAATATTAGTGATGATTGAGCCTGTGGTAGCTGCGCTCGCGGCATGGTTGATTTTGGCAGAAAAGTTAAAGCCACTCCAATATTTTGGAATGGCCTTAGTGTTTGTTGCATTAATTTTGAATGCGCAAAAGAATCAAAAGTAGTTCTAAAAAAATCGAGTACTAATAACAGTAGTCTTTACGTGTATAGATTTTTTGTGATGATGAACGAGAACCGTTAAACGAAGCAACAGCGACTTTCTCGATAAAATTCACATTGATATTTTGGTTTGTCACGCGGTTGAAAAATTCAACATATTGTTGGCCGTAAACTGTACGAGGTACTTGGTGGCAAACTTGTTGGTTATTCACGATATTACAAACAGTTTCATAGCGCGTGTACGTGCACTGCTCATATCCACGGAAAGGTTGAGAGTTCGATGTATTCGTCGCAGATCCGCCTTTGATTGAAAAACTTTGCTGCAAATCGGCGGCAGTAATCATGAATTCACCATTTTCTGGGATATTGGCATTTTTGGGTAAGTCCATCGTGATTTGTTTTTTACGGCCATCGATTTTTAAAGAAATTTGAACTTGATCACGTCCGACAAAATCCAATTTTGCATTTTGATCGCCCACTGGGATTTGGACATTTACTTTTTGCTCGCAATTAAAATCGCCAGCTTCGCCGCCGCAACTTCCAGTTTTTTCAGTGCTGATCACTATAAATGCTTTTTTGACTTGCAACAAACCTTCAAAAGGATCGCAAGCCGTCAGGCCGAACGTTAAAGTCGTTAAAGCTAAAAATTGAATCAATTGTTTCATATAAATCTCCCTTAGCTCATATCACATACTGCTTATGGATTCAGAGTCAATATATGCGCGCTGAGCCTTATTGAGTATAAAATTTGCTTGTGCCTAGAGTGTTTTCTGCAGCCCGAACTTGCTTTTGAAGGCCTAAAACATTAAAAGATTTGAATCAAAAATAACTCGTTTTTATAAGTAAACCTTAATTCAAAAGGACATAAAAAATGATCAATGCCTGTAACTTGAAAAATCAATATTTGGTGAATTGGGTCAACGAAATCGCAGCTTTAACAAAGCCCGCAAAAATTCATTTCTGTGATGGGAGTGAATCAGAAAATCAAATGTTCATCGATCAAATGGTCGCTTCGGGTACTTTAAAAAAATTAAACGAAACACTACGTCCAAATTCTTATTTAGCGTTATCAAGTCCGTCAGATGTGGCGCGCGTTGAAGACCGTACTTTTATTTGCTCTGAAAAAAAATCCGATGCGGGACCGACAAACAATTGGATGGAACCTTCGGAAATGCGCACAACTTTGGGAAAATTATTTGATGGTTGTATGGAAGGCCGTACGATGTACGTGATTCCTTTTTGCATGGGTCCGTTGGGTTCTCCGATTTCAAAAATCGGTATCGAAATTACGGATTCTCCGTATGTTGTTGTGAATATGAAAATCATGACTCGTATGGGTCAGAAAACACTAGATCTTTTAGGTGAAAGTGAAGAGTTTGTTAAGTGTGTTCACTCTGTAGGTATGCCATTAGCGGCGGGACAAAAAGATGTGACATGGCCTTGTAATTCAGAAAATAAATATATCGTTCACTATCCAGAAGAAAAATCAATTTGGTCATTCGGCAGCGGATACGGTGGTAACGCGTTACTTGGCAAAAAATGTTTTGCATTACGTATTGCTTCGACTTTAGGTCGCGATGAGGCTTGGCTTGCTGAGCACATGTTGATTTTAGGTGTAGAGTCTCCGGCAAAAGAGAAAAAATATGTGGCAGCCGCTTTCCCAAGTGCTTGTGGTAAAACTAATTTTGCAATGTTAATTCCGCCTGCAGGTTTAGAAAATTGGAAAATCACTACAGTTGGTGATGACATCGCTTGGATTAAACCAGATTTGAATGGTCAGCTTCGCGCAATTAATCCTGAAGCTGGATATTTTGGTGTTGCTCCAGGAACAAGTTTTAAAACAAATCCGAACGCAATGAAGACAATTGCGAAAAATACATTATTCACAAACGTCGCACTGACTCCTGAAGGTGATGTTTGGTGGGAAGGTATGACTGACGTTGCTCCTGAAAAGCTGACTGACTGGCAGGGAAAAGAATGGACTCCGGGATGTGGTCGTACAGCGGCACATCCGAATGCTCGTTTCACTGTTGCAGCTTCTCAGTGTCCTTCAGCGGATATTGATATGGAAAACCCAGCCGGTGTTCCGATCAGTGCATTTATTTTCGGTGGCCGTCGTGCGGATACCATCCCCTTAGTCTTCCAACCAAAAGACTGGAACACAGGTGTGTACTTTGCGGCCACTGTAGGTTCTGAAACAACAGCCGCAGCGACAGGTGCCGTCGGTGTTGTTCGCCGCGATCCTATGGCGATGTTACCTTTCTGTGGTTACAACATGGGTGATTATTTTAAACACTGGTTAAAAATGCCAAACCGTACTGCGAAATTACCAGATATATTTATTGTGAACTGGTTCCGTAAAAATGAAGCCGGTAAATTTATGTGGCCAGGTTACGGCGAAAATATGCGCGTTTTAAAATGGATGTTCGAACGTATGGAAGGTAAATCTTCAGGTATTGAAACTCCATTGGGCCAAATGCCACAGTACAAAGATTTAGACTGGAACGGTCTTGATTTTTCAAATGAGCAATTTAATGCAGTGATGAATATCGATACGGCTCAGTGGACGAAAGAAATTTTATCGCATAAGTCTTTCTTCCAAACATTGGACCAGTCGTTGCCAGCTGAATTCATGAATATTCAAGAAAAAAACCAAGTGACGTTTTCGGCTTTAAATTCAACTTTGAATTAACGCCTCGCTCCCATCAAGGTCTATGTCGCCTAATTTTTACATAGACCTTTAAAATAGCGTGATTTAAAGTTGGGTATGCAGAATGAATCTGGGCGCAAATATAGAGAGGATCTTCTAGTTCTATTTGTTTGCGTCTATACCTGTGTAGGTTTGTATTGTCTGTTTTTTGGCAATTGGAACTTCATGCCTCTGTTTCTGTTTTTCTTATTTTTAGCTTTAGGAAATGGCACGGTCGCGCATCGGTATTTCGCTCATAAATCATTCAAAGTCAGTGCTTTCATGCACAATGCTCTTGTGATCTGGGCAACTCTGACAGCCTACAGCCCTCTTGCTTATTGGATCGTGCAACATCGTCATCATCACAACTACACGGATAAACCCGAGGATACCCATTCTCCGTTTAACGGATTTTTTCATAGTTTTTTCTTTTGGACCATCGACAAAAAAATTATCAAAAGCATTTTCAATATCAGAGCAAATGTTTTGGCCTACGCGACAATTCGAAAAGATCCTTGGATTCGTTTTTTTGATAACCATTATTTAATTGTGAATATTTTATTTGTAACTAGTCTTTATTTTGTGAGTTCGCAACTGGCGGTCGCCTATTTTGCTGCATTTTCTTTAGAGCAACTCAGATTAGGTATTTTAAATACAGTTCATCACATGCCTCGATTTCCATTGAATTATCAAAATCATAATTTAGAGAATGATAAGAGTCAGAATAATTATATAACGGGCCTTCTGACTTTGGGTTTTGGTTGGCATAACAATCACCACAGTAATCCGACAAAATTGATACTGACAGAAAATTGGTGGGAACTGGATATTGAAGGTATTGTAGGTTGGCTTTTATCCCTTTCATCATGGGGTAAAAGATGATCAAAAAACATGTCGATGATATCAATCCTGATTTGTATTGCTACGATACCGGTCTGACTTTTGCTAAAGATCAGGCGATGAATATTTTAGATCAAGTTACAAAGGACGGATCTTATTTCCGAGAACGAAAGACTTACGACAAAGGTCTAAATATCAAGGAATTTATCAAATTAATTGGCAAAGAAAAAACTTTAGAATTGGTTAGACGTCGAAAACAGTACGAAGATTTATATCCTGGACAACGGCCTATTGAATTTAGACAGTTCTTTTTAGACGGTAAACTCGGGGAAGATTTGCTGAAAGCCACCCCACAGTGGTTGAAAATTAATTCAACAGAACCAGATGCCATGTTACAGGTTTCTGGCTCTGGAGAATTTTTACCAACGCATAAAGGTGAGTTCCGTAAATGTAGTTTGTTTATGTTATTAAAATCTGACGGCCAAGAAACCAGCTGGTACAGAAATACAAATGATTTTGAAATTATCCATGAACTTAGAATTCCTGATTTAGATAAAATTGAAAAAGTTGTTTCAGTCGTGATGGAGCCATTTAGGTGGTATTTGTTTAATCATTATGAATGGCATAGGGTACATAAATTTAACCAAGGCAACCAAAGAATTTCCATTGGAATTGATTACAATTCAATTCATTCAGATCAACTATTGAGTTTAATTAAGGCGAATTCATGATATTTCCTCGAGCAATAGCGATCATAGCTTTTTCGAGCTGGATTTATTTGATATTTTATACAATTACGACCAAAGATTTTTCTTGGATTATAATTTCTTATATTTATTTTAAAATTGTTGTTGGTCTATTCGGCAATCAAATTTCTCAGCACAGGTATTTTAGTCATCAAAATTTTGAGGTCACACGGCCAAAAAAATTATTTCTATATTTCATTAGCCTGACGACGGGTATTTCTCCACGCGACTACGCCTTAATCCATAGGCATCATCATGCCTATTCGGATTTGAGAGATGATGTGCACAGCGTGCATAATAGTTTTTACGATATATTCTATCCTTTAACTGGTTTTAAAAAGTATAAAAGTAAAATATTGAAATCAAGTATTTTAGATGCTGAGTTAAAAAAAATAAACAAGAATTTTAGATGGATTATTTTTTGCTCTCTTTGCTGCATTGGATTTATTTCATTGAAAGTACTTTTTTTTATCTGTTTGTCGGGCATAGCTTGGAATTATATTCATATGATTCTGATCAGAGTTTTATTAGTCCATATTGAACTACCATTTAGCTACAGAAACTATGAAACAGATGACAATAGTTGGAATAATAAAATTTTACAATTTATTGATACTGGTGAGGGTTTGCATAATAACCATCATTTTAAGCCAGAGCATTATGATCAGGCTCACAAACCAGGTGAATTTGATTTCGCAGCATTTGTGATTAAACACCTTCTTGAGACCAAAAAAAATGAAGCACCCCATCTTTAGAATGTTTTTTTTATTTCCACTGTTTCATTTCATCTATTTGAATGTTTTGTTCAGAGAAGAAAATATCCTGCTCTATGTTCTGGGTGGGGTGATTACATTTTTTATAATGCATAATTTTGGTCCTTCAATTGGATATCACAAATTGTTCGCCCATTCTGCTTTTGTACCTCGAAATTTTTATCCTTATGTGAGCGTTTATATTTCAATGCTTTGTTTTGTGGGTGGGCCTTTGGGTTATACGGTTATTCATACCCTTCACCACAAATATGCTGATACAGAGAAGGACCCTCATGCTCCGAACCGTGGACGCTTTCATGCTTACTTGGGGTGGATGTTAACTTTTAAAGTGAAAGAAATTCCAAAGATGGTTTTGAAATTACGAAAACAATACCCATGGATGCCACATGTTGAAAACTGGGACGTGATGATCTTATGTCTGTCCTATTTTTTGTTTTATATGATTTCTACCCCTGTATTTTTATGTGTCTTACTTGGTGGGTTACTGAGTGGACATTTGAACGTCTTAGTGAATGCATTTGCTCATCGTAAAAAGGGCGAATTAAATGGCTCAGATTTATCGATGGACCGGCCTTTTCTGGCGAAATATCTGAATCAAGTTTTTAATCACAGAAATCATCATGTCAATTTGCAAAACTATGATACGACAACTTCATACGCGAAAGATGGACAAGTTTTTTTTATTAAAAACTTCTTACAAAAAGCTGATAAAAATAACTGAAAATTTCTAAGTATATATCAATAAAACCAGACAAGCTTTTCTTTGTAAAAAGCAATCGGCCGAATGAAAATATGATCGATAAGGTGATTGAATAAAGTATCAAATTCTTCAAATGTACAAACCATAGTTTTCGCACTGATGGTTCTGCAGTGTGCGAAATGTGAACTACAGATGATAAAATGAAGAAGTAAGGTATCAATAAAAATGTATTGATTAAAATTTGACTTGCTGAATAGTAATCGGAAATAACCACATAGTCCGTCATAAGGTTGATGTAAAATCCACCAATAATGACAGTTGGATATATTTTGATTTTTTTAAAAAAATGATAAAATTGAGTCTTCGAAGATTTTTTAAGTAAAGAGTGAATTCTTGGATAAAAAACATGGATCAGTGTATGATTATAAAAATAAAAAATTTGATGTATATATCCACTGAAGCTATTTATTTTAGTAATTTCAATGCCTTTAAACGGAAGATTGTAACCTAAGAATGCTAAAAAACCCACCGTCACAACGTTAGCGTAGATTAAAAAGGAAATATAGATCATTCCTCCACCGAGGATTCCAAAAATATAATTAAATGCAGGTGTCGTAAATATTCCCATATTCACCAAAGTATCATAAGCAGGAGTGGTGTAGTAAAGTCTGAAAACATGATTTTGAAAATCAGAAATCACAAAGGTCTTATTCATCAGTATGTAGCCTAAATAATTATTAAAAATGAATAGGGGAGTGCTTTTTAAAAGCATGATAATAGCGTCTTTGCGATTTTGTTGCAGCTCACTTTTTGAATCAAGTTGATATTCAGTTAAGTACGAGTACGTCGAATTTAGAAAAGCTGGATAATTCCAAAAAGCATTCATTGAAGTTAGAGTATGTAGAACTGATTTTTTTTGGGGTTGATCTGATTCTTTCATTAAAAGAAAGAAGTTATAGGCCCAAAACAAGATTGAAACTTTGAAGAAAAATTGCATAGCATCAGACAAACTTATCTGTCTTAGGTAAAACAGTAATCCCCCAGCCAAAGTGAGTATGAGTAATCGAAAAGATTTGATGTGGTTTATAAAGAAATACGAAGCTGCATACAGAAGGACCAAAAATCCGGCGGCCAGATATAAATTCGTTGGTCGAGAGTAACCAACAGCTAAGTAAAGACCCGTCGGAAAAAGTAAAAAGTAAAAATTAAATATAATTAAAATGTATTGTCTGTAGTTTAGAAATAAATCAATAAATAGCAGGACTATTCCGATCAGAATCAATGCCGGAGAGTCATAAAACGCTGACAAGAAGAAAAGTAAAATGAAAATCTGTAAGAGTTTTAGGATTTGTTCTTTGAGGAATGAAATAGTCATACAAATAGTATGACTATTTTTTTACTAATGTCACGCCAACTTCAGAAACAGTGATCAGGCGCTGTTTATATAATCCACCTAAAGCAATTTTAAATTTCTTTTTACTCACGCCAAATAAATCATGGATTTTGTCTGACGGAGTTTTATCATTAAGTGCGTAAAAACCGTTATTGTCTTCAAGAAATTCGAGAATTCGAATAGCAATATCTTCTGTGGCTTTGTGTCCTGAAGGGCGAAGAATGAGATCAATTTTCCCGTCATCACGAACTTTTTTGATATAGCCCTTAACACTTTGGCCGTAATACAATTTTTCGAAAACTTCATTTTTGTAGAGTATTCCAGTCGCTTTTTGATCGACGACCGCTTTATATCCAAGGTCAGTTTCATCATAAATCAACAGGTCAACAGCCTGTTCATGAGTAAATTTTTCAGTGTGTTTAGCTAAAATTTTTTCAAACTTCTCTGTGGCGATCGGACGAAGCTCTTTGTCTTGTTTAATCAGCACTACAACGCGATCGCCGCGCTGAAGATGTCCAAACTGTTCTGATTGAGGCAATAAAAGCTCTTTATCTTCGCCAGTTTTTAAGAAAGCGCCAATTTGTTCAATCGACGAGACGATCATAACTTGAACTGAATTTAGGAGTAGAGGTTTGGGTTGGGTATCAAATGACATAGTGATGACTTCCTGTAAGCGCGTTGAGGGCTTTTATTCTCATGTTTTGGTTGTATTGTCACCAAGTGTGTTTATTGTAGTGGAATATGAGAATAGAACCGCAAAAAATGATCAAAAACATCGACCTCACTTGTTTTAAACACGTTATAAGCTCTACCAAAGACAATAACTCAAATGAATTTTTTATCAGTGGAACTGCAGATTCTTACGCCAAACTGATTCCATTTCTAGAGAATCAAATTGAAATGACGAATGAATTCGGTTCGGCTACTCGGGAAATTTTTTTTAAAACACCCATCGAATTTCGCGAACCTTTAAAAGTTTCAAATTTAAAATTTAATGATCATGACGTTCAACTTTTTCATATTAAGTTTTTAAAAATTAGATCAGTAGCGGCAGCGGAACATTTTAATTTTTCTACACAAGGTGGACAAATGACAGTGGTCTGTACTGTCGAATGTTTAGAAGAAGCTCTTGAGGCGTGTCGTCAGCGAGCAGAAAATAATCCTGCGAGTTTTCCATTTATCACGGGTGAAAGCGCTGAGATTCGTAGTCTTGTTTTGGGTGACTGGCTAGGTCTAGAATAACCTAATTAATTTTTTTGAATTAAGAATGATTTTAAATTCACTTTTTCATCTGGAAGTTCGAAATCAACCGATGGTAAAAGACATGAAATTTCAAGATTTGATAATGACAATTTTTTCTGAACTTTGAGGATTGTATTTCTTATCGTATCAATAAATAAATCATCTGCTGTTGTCGAAAATAAAAAAGTTCCGCTCAAATTCAAGCATGACAAACAACTTTCAACAATGGTTTCCAGTTGTTCCTCGATTTTAAAAACACCTTTTTCACGGCGATAAAAAGCTGGTGTATCGCAAATAATCAGATCAAATTTAACATTTTTTATTTGGCATTGTTGAATGTAGGAAAAACTATCACGAAGTAAGAATAAGTGGTTTTCTTGTGGTAATTGATTCAGTTCAAAGTTTTCGCGTGACGCATTTAAATGACTTTTACTGAGATCAACCGAGGTCACTTGCTCTGCGTGGCCTTTGGCCGCAGCCACGCTGTAGGGGCCTTTGTAGGAAAACAAGTTTAAAACTTTTTTATTTTTCGAGTTCTGCAGTACCCAATTTCTTTGCAGGCGTTGATTCGTAAATAAGCCGACATTATTTTTTGAATCGGGCTGCAGTTTAAATTTCAGACCATTATCTATCGCCATCCATGCTGGAGTCTGTTCTGCTATTTTTTCAGCGACAGGTTGTGAAATTTGATGTTGACCAAATTGATCTAAAGTAAAATCAGAATTTTTAAATTTATTTTTATGGTGAACTAAGCGATAACATTGATTTGCGTCAGCCTTAGAAAATAAACGCTGCCTGCGGTCAGCTTCAAAAATGATTTGTGCAGATTGAGAGTTTTTTAAAAGATTCATATTTTCAAAATAGAGGGGTGGTTTTGACTCCAGAATCAGACCATTGGGGAACTCAATTTTACAATTGTGCAGGCATAAAAATGGGTAATCAAAACCATCATATTTGGGATCACCCAATATAGGAATACCAGCGGCTTGAGCGTGGATACGGATTTGATGGTTACGGCCCGTGTGGGGCTCTGCTTGCCACAATTCAAAGCCATCAGATTTATTCACGAGATTTAAATCTGTGTTGGCATCCAAATCTTTACCTTTGTGGATAATGATTTGATCAATGTGATATTGATTTTGAGTGGATGTGTGTTTTGTAACGAACCAGTATGTTTTTTTGACTTTTCTTTCAAAAAAGAATTCGGCATATTTCTTGGCAGAGGCTTGCGATTTGCCGAAGATCATCACGCCTGTCGTTGTTTGGTCGAGACGGTGAATGATGTGTAGTTTTTGATTTAAGTTCTTTTCGTAAATTTCAATCAGACCGTCTTGAATAAAGTCTGAGTGTTCGATCTTGGAATCATTCGTATGAGCATTAAACCCATACGGTTTGTCTATGGCGAGGATGTCATCATCTTCGAACAGTACACTGAGTAAGGGGTCGAACAGTCTGACAAATCTCATGACTTAATAATTAAGCTTTTTCCATATCTAAAAGAGCTTGTTTTAATTTTGTTCCGCCAGCATAGCCACCTAGTTTACCTGTGTTGGTGATCACGCGGTGACATGGAACGATGATGCAGATTGGATTTTTACTGTTCGCAGTTCCTACGGCACGGACAGCTTTTGGATTTTTAATTTTTTTAGCGATATCAGCATAAGAAACTGTTTCACCGTAAGGAATTTGTGCTAAAGCTTTCCAAACTTTAATTTGAAAATCTGTTCCGATAATATCAACCGGTAAATCGAAGTGTTGACGTGTGCCTTTGAAATATTGTTCTAGCTGCGTTGAAACTTCTTTCAAAATTTTGATCTGTGGAGTTGACCCCTTTAAAGTTGTAACGACAGGTACGTTTTGCTTTTTCCAGTAAATACCAGAAAGTCCAAATTCGGTGGCAACAAGGTAAAGGTCGACAAGTTTTGATTTAAAATGGAATTGAGTTTGAGTTTCGTTCATAGGGTGTCCTTTATGCTGAAGGCAATTGATATTGATTTAGTCAGGTTCTACAGCTTGAGCTGGCCCTTTGTCCAGTGATTATCAATTATTCAAGATTTGGTACTTAATGGCCGAAATGAAGCTGAATGGTTGGAGATAAAAAATACATATTTTTAGCACTAATTTTGAGTCTGCATTTATTTGTAGGCTGTACAACGATGTCCACATCTCAAGACATTGATTTGTCCAAAACCATTTATACTGATTTCAGCCAGGAAGAACTGCCAAGATCACAATATTATCAAAAACTCGGTGAAAATTTTTATTTCCAAAGTGATTTTTCGAACGCCGTGGAAATGTTTACATTGAGCTTGCTGCACGACTCGGCCAATCACTGGGCTCGATTCCAATTAGCAAAATCTCTGATCATGAATCAACAGGATCATTTAGCGATGATTGAACTTGATAAGTACTTTTCAGTTCATCCGAATTTTCAAGGTATTGATGACAGAGATATGCAACTGGTTGCTACGGTTTATGAAAAATCAAAGTCGTATGAAAAATTGATCGAGGTACAAAAAGACTATTTTGAAAAGTCGAAATCAAAATGGTCTTTATGGAAAATTTACGAGTATGAGTTATTTTTAGGTCATTTCGAACAAGCGTTTAAAACTTTGGATCAGCTGAAAAGAGCCGGCGAAGATCTTTCAAGACTAGATTTAGCTCAAGCTGAAGTTTTCGAGCACCAAAAGAACTGGCCAGAGGTAATTGCAAGCTTGAATCGTGTTGAATCCAGAAAACCTTTGGATGAGTTTATTTTAAGAAAAAAGATTCTGATTCATTTTGAAGCTAAGAATTGGAGTGCTTTAAATGAAGAGGGTGAAAAATATAATAAATACCATCCGTATAATTTAGAAATTTCTGAAAAATGGTCTTATTCAGCGATTCAAACAAAAGACTATGACTTAGCTTTAGCAGAGCTCAAAAAACAAAAGAAAATGTATCCTGAATCTATTGGATTAGAATTCAAAATCGCTCATGTTTTATTTTTAATGAAAGATTATAAATCTGCGGAAGATGCTTATGCTGATTTATATCAACTGACTCAATCGGATCAATCTGTATTTTATTTAGCGCAAATTCACATGCTGAATAATCGGTACAATGAAGCTGCAGAAAATATGCAGCTTTTGGCTTCGACCTCTGAATATTATCCAACATCACAAGTCGAGTTGTCGCGTTTAGAGTGGAAAAACAATGAAAAAGACCTCGCCTTAAATCGAATGCGAGCGGCTCATATATTGCGGCCAGATTCGTTGGATCTTTATATTGAATATGCTCAATATCTGATTTGGGCTAAAAATTACGTGGAAGCTATTGCGTTGCTTGAAAAAGCGAATATGTATTATCCAAGGAACGATAAAATTAAATTGTTGTCCGCCTACAATCATTTTAAGTTAAATAATCAAAAACAGTTTAAAAAAGATATCCGTATGGCCATTGCCTTGGCCCCGAATAATGCTGAAATCTATGATGTATTATCTGAGCTGTGGTATGAGAAGCAAAAACCAGTCTCTGAAATTAAATATTTAGCTGAAAAAGCGATTCAATTGAATTCACAAAGTAAAAACGTTAAGCCTATTTTAGCTTGGGCTCTGTTGCAGCAAGATCAACTCTCAAAGGCGGCTGCATTATTTGAAGAGTTTTATGACAAAAATCCGAATGAAGTCTTCTATGCAGAGTCTTTGGCTGAGGTGTATTCGCGTAGTTCGCTTCCTGGAAAAACAAATAGTTATCAGATTAAAGCCACCGAGTTGAAAATATCAAATCAGTTGAAAAATGAGATTGAATTTTTCTCGTATCAGAATCAAATGCAGAAAACTGATGCGCAAAATTCAAAATCGCGACTTCCGGCGAGTCTAGACCAGTAGCTAAATAAAAAAAATTAATGAACAATAGTTATAGATGAAGGTTTGTCTTCTTGTATTTGCATTACTCATCACTCAAATTAGTTTCGGCCAAGAAACATGCACTGCTGTGCTTAAAACAACGAAGTATAAAGTTCAAAAAGGCGATCACATTGCCGCCATACTTCGTAAATTAGGTTTGGAACCCGTTTTTACCAGTAGTGGCAGTTTAAATCAGCTTTTAAAATTGAATCAACTCGAGAACCAGAATCTGATCGAGCCCAAAGATGAGCTGATTATTCCTTTTAAATGTGAAGAACAAGTTCGAGTTTGGAAAACGACTGATTTCAAAGAATACAGATTGATGACTTTAGAAAAAATTGAACAAAAAGAACTGAAACCGATAACTGTTTTACCAACGCAAGATGTTTCATTACCGATAGTATCAACTCCTATTGTTGTTGAAGATCAAAAGCTCAATCAAATTTTAAAAGCAAGCAGTCAAGATGTGACAGAGGCAGGCAACAGTTTAGGTCTTGAAAATGCAAAACCTGAAGAAATTTCAGATGCTCTTCGTTATAGAATGATCTGTGAAGGTGAATGGACTGGCTCTCAGTGTGTGACTCGTTATTCTGTTTTATACTTAGCCGGTGGTGGATGGTATAACCGTTACGACGGAACAGATCCAGTGGCGCCAGGTGGCACGAATAATAAAGGTCTATTGTTGTCTCGTCTAAATCCAGAAATTCAGTTCGGGTGGCACAATTACTGGTCCGAAAATTTTAAAACAGATCTTTCTGCAGGGCTTCAAAATAGTGCGTTACTTCCTGAAGCTCGAGAAATACCAATTGAACAAGACAAAAAGATACTCAGTAAAATTTATGTTGAAGCTCGATATGAAACTGGACCTTATGGAATTGGTCTAGGGATTAAAAATTACGACAAACTGTTTTATCGCTTCAGATTCAGTGGTTTGTCGCAACCCTGTTTATCGAATGCACCGAGTTTTGCTGGTTGTGGTGTTTTTGTTCACTCTGCAAATATTATGGCTTATTTTGCAAATGCGAACTGGATCTTTTACCAGCAAGGTAAATTCAGTTACGATGTTAAAGGTAGTTTTTCATTATTAGGTTCAGGCGCAACGGGTGGTTTTGAAGTTTACAATGGAACTGCTGTAGATATTGACTTCACCGTTCGTCACGATCGTGTTCGTGAATATTTATACGCAACAATCCACTACGGTGTAAGTTCGCAAAACACATCAATCGAAGTTCAAACCGCGCAAGATTTAGGTTTTATTTTCGGTTATGCTTGGAAACTCAAAGACTGGTAAGTCTTGTCCCGCAATCATTCTCGGCCATTGTCTTAATCTAAAAGTCCTAAATCAAAAGACCAGAATCAGTCGAGTCCAGACTGATATCATCCCAGAATAGAACAGACTAGATCATAATCTAATATAAGTGTGTCAGAACGATTCACACTGAATTTATTAGATTTTTACGTTTTTAAAAATGATAGGATGTTATTTGGGACGTATGTTGTGAGAAAAAATTATTTAGGTTTTAACATTTTATTTATGTTAATTTTCTCAACGTTATTAACGGGTTGTGACTTTAACTTATTAGGTGGAAGCAAATCAGAACTTGGTGAGAACTTCGAGCCTGGAAAACGCACGGAATCCGGTTCTGCGCCGATCATCACTTCAATTTCAAATTTTACAATGGATGAAAACGATGTGCAATCAGTCACATTCCAAATCTCTGATCCAGACACGTTTTTGATGTGTTCCAGTATTTATGTTAAAGCCACATCAAGTAACACAGGCTTGATTGACCGCAGTCAAATGGTTGTCGGCGGTGCATTTCCAAATTGTACACTTCGTCTTTCACCAAAAGCTTTTCAATTCGGAACTGCACAAATTACAGTAGAGCTTTATGATTTTTGGACGATTGTCAGCACGTCATTTACTTTGACGGTGAACCATGTTCTGACACCAGGACCATTTTCAATTATCGATGCTGAAGGTCAAGACCGTTCAGTGGCGTTAACTTGGTCAACGCCAACTTACATGACGGGAACATCTGGGCGTTACACAGTGTTTTATCGCGAAACAGGTTCGACGGGTGGATATTCTCAAATTACACCTGTTGCATCACCTTATACAGTTTCTGGATTGATCAACGGACAGTCTTACTTTTTTTATATCAGAGCACGAAACTCTTTTGGGACACGAGACACATCGTTTGTGCAAGCGACTCCAACAAAATATAAATTACGTGGTGTCGAGTTCGTGGCAGCGTCCAGTCAATTCGATACAACGGTGCCGTCGGGTTACGTGATCAACTCAACATTGGTCAGTCACATAGATACCGTCGATAGCAATTATCCTACATTAAGTTATTCTGCCAGCGAAAACCCTGTGAATACTTCAGGGACATTGCCAAGTTCTTATTTAACTACGCCATCTGGAAACTACAAAGTGTACGTGAACTCTCAGCAAAATATTATCTCAGGAGCAGGACAATGATGCAAAAACCATTGGTCGCCTTTTTTATTTGGATTTTTCTTATTCTGACCGGGTTCAGTGCAATCGCGCAAACCGGACCACAGTTGAATTATCACGGACGTATCGTTGACGGCATTACCAACCTTGGAGTTTCAGGATTACGTAATTTTAGAATTCAAGTTCGAACGCCTGCAGGACTAGCTGATAACTGTTTAATGTACGAAGAAACTCAATCAAAAAATTTAGTAAATGGTGTTTTTGTTATAAATTTAAATAATGGTTCTGGCGTTCGTGCTGATGCCACAGTTCCGGTATATACACTTCAACAGATTTTTAGTAATAAAAATTCATTTGGTTCATTTACTTTTGCAGGCTCTCGTTGTGTCAGTACAAATCCGTTTACTTATACTCCAACGGCAACTGATAGTCGTCGAGTGAATATTTGGTTCGAAGATCCTGTGGGTGCGCCTGGTGTTTGGGAACCGTTGCCAACACAAACGGTTGCTTATGTACCAAGTGCGATTGAGTCTTTAAATGTTGGTGGTTTTCCGATTGAAGCTCTATTAAGAGTCGTCGATGTTTCGGGAAATCCTTCAACATTGCCTTCGCCAATGAGCGAAGCACAATACACAAACCTGATGAGTTTAACTTCGGGCAGTGTTGTGACTTCAATTAATGGTTTATCCGGTGCACCTGTTGCGATTACGGGTACAACAGGCACTGATTTTAATATCACAACGTCAGGTTCAAATATTAATTTTAATATCCCATCATCAAGTGCAGCTAACCGCGGTTTATTAACAGCGGCTGATTGGTCATTGTTCAATGCTAAAATGCCAAATACAGGTGCGGCAGTGAATGCAGCTTTAGGTTATACTCCTCTAGATCCAGCGAATAATTTATCTGAGCTTTCGAATGCGGCAACAGCGCGTGGAAATTTAGGATTAGGAACTTCGGCGACGATGAGTGTGCCTGGGGCAGCGGCCGCAGCAGCCACAGCGACGGAAGTTGTTCGTGGTGATGATCCACGATTAACAGGTGCTATCGTTTCAGGATCCGCCGCAAGTGGCGATTTATCTGGAACATATCCAAATCCAAGTGTTGCTACGGTGGGTGGAAGAACTGCAGTTCAAATTAATCAATCAGTCACTGATACTTTAGCTGCTACAGATGCAGCGACGGCATCAACAATTGTTAAACGTGATGCTTCGGGGAATGCGTCTTTTGCAACAGCGCAAGCCACTAATTTTTCTGGAAATAATTTCTTCGTATTTAATGCAGGAAATGCGAATAGTATTCAAATCGCAGCTCCAACACCCTTACCAAGTGGCGATTATATTTTAACTTTACCTGATACTGCTGGAACTGCAGGTTACGTTTTATCTACGGATGGTGCTGGGAATACAACATGGGTTGATCCTTCGGGAACATCTGTGACGGCCGTAAATGCAAATCCTCCATTATCATCATCGGGCGGATTTACTCCGACGATTTCAATCTCGCAGTCAAACACGACGACCGCAGGTTATTTATCAAGTACAGACTGGACTACGTTTAATAATAAATTATCAACATCTTTATCAACAGGCCAAGTTTGGGTCGGTGATGGAACAAATATCGCAACTCCACAATTTTTAAATATTTCCAACATTCGCTCAACAGTGGCTGGCGCATGGTTTAATGCCGGAGCTTGTGCAGCCGGTGAAATACTCAGTTATTCTGCAGTGACGGATCAAGTCACATGCACGGCAATGACTTTAACTGGTTCGCAAGTAGCAACAGCTTTAAATGGAATCATGACAGGTGATGCAACAATTACTACGGGTGGCGTTCTAACGATTGCAAATAATGCTGTGACAAATGCGAAAATCAGTAGTGTTGATTGGTCAAAAGTTTCTAATACACCAACAACATACGGCGGATATGGTATCACAGATATTACCTTGGCCAATGCGGGTAACGTCAATACAGTTGAAGCGGGATTAGATGCTGCTCGTGGAGCCTTCGGAACATTAGGACGAGTTTATTTTTCAACAGACACGCGTGAAATTTGGTATGACACCGGTGCCGCTTGGTTAAGAGTGGGTTCAAATGCGGGTCTTGGTGGTACAGTGACGAGTGTTGCTGTGAATGCTCCATTATCATTGACAGGTGTTGCGACTGTAAATCCAACAATTTCATTACCACAAGCAACTGTGACTGTAGATGGATATTTATCTTCAGCTGATTTTTCAACATTTTCAGGAAAATTAGATCGCGCCGGTGACACGATGACTGGTGCCTTGAATATGGGTAGCAATAATATTACTGCGGTCGGAAATATTGCGATGAGTGCGAACCGTAATATTCAAATCGGTGCTTATGCCGCAGATCCTGCGTGTACTGCCCCTGATGCCGGTAAAGTTTGGTATCATACACCAAGTGGCGCACTTCATTATTGTGATGGAACAACGGTGCAAACGCTTGGTTCATTATCAGGTGTTGTAAGTGGAGTAAATGGTTTAACTGGAGCAGTTAGTATCGTGCTCGGTTCAACAGGTACCGATGCTAACATCAGTACTTTATCTCCAAACGTGACAATAAATCTGCCAACATCATCTGCAGCAAATCGCGGTCTGTTATCATCTTCGGACTGGTCAATCTTTAATTCGAAACAAGCGGGATCAAATGAATTAACAGGAGTTGCTGCATTAGCAACGATAGGCTTCGTTCAAAGAACTGGTGCCGGAACTTATGCGACTGTGTCGTCGATTGATTTAACAACATCAGTCACTGGAGCACTTCCTATTGCCAATGGTGGTACAAATGCAACAACTGCAAATGCAGCTTTAAATAATTTACTTCCTAATCAAGCGACACATGCAAATAAATTTTTACAAACAAACGGGACGAATACCTCATGGGCAGACATCAGTGCAGTGGCAGTGACATCTGTTACAGCGGCGGCCACAGCGAATAATCCAATTGTTATCGGTGGTACTGCGACAGCTCCGACTGTAGATATTCCAATGGCAACAGCGGCAGTGAATGGTTATTTGTCATCGACAGACTTTACAACATTCAATAATAAATTAGGTACGAATCTAGCAAATGGAAATATTTGGATTGGTAATGGATCAAATGTTGCAACTGCGGTTGTTATGTCCGGAGATGCTTCTATCAGTAATACTGGCGCGTTAACTTTAGCGACAGTTTCAACAGCAGGCACATACACTAAAGTGACGATCGATACTAAAGGTCGAGTGACTTCTGCGACGAATATTAATTCATCAGATGTTACAACCGCGTTGGGTTACACGCCTGTGAATAAAGCCGGCGATACAATGACCGGCGCTTTGAATATGGGTGGACAAAATTTAACGAATTCAGGCGTTATTGAAATGGCCACAAATGGAAATATTCAGATTTCAAACCGAGCTGCAGATCCTGCGGGACTCATCGCAGCCGATGCAGGACGCACGTGGTTTAATACGACGACGAATGAATTAAAATATTGGAACGGATCTTCGGTTCAAACATTGGGAACACTTGCTGGAGTAGTCACAAGTGTGAATGGAGTGAATGGAGCCGTGACGTTAAATACGGGAACAGCGGGTACAGATTTTAATATTTCTGCTTCATCACCGAATGTGACATTTAATTTCCCAACATCATCAGCGGCAAATCGTGGATTGTTATCCTCTACAGATTGGTCATTATTTAATTCAAAACAAGCCGGTTCGACTGAATTAACAGGTCTTGCAGGGCTTGCGACAACAGGTTTTGTACAGCGTACCGGTGCGGGTGCTTACACAACAGTGTCTTCCATTGATTTAACAACGTCTGTGACTGGTGCATTACCAGTCGCTAACGGTGGTACGGGTGCAACAACTGCAGGTAACGCAAGAACAAACTTAGGATTAGGTACTGGCGATTCTCCATCGTTCACAGGACTTACACTCAGTGGAGTCACTGGAAATACTTTACTTCGTGCTAATGGTGCTGGAGTTGTTGCCAATGCGACAAGTGCTGATATCACAAGTTTACTAGGATTTACACCGACGTCGAGTACGTTACCCACAAATCAAATTTTTGTAGGTAATGGATCGAATGTCGCGACAGCTGTTACGATGAGTGGTGATGCAAGTATCGTTTCAAATGGTACGATCACGTTAAAAAATACTGGAACTGCAGGAACTTATGGATCGGCTAATGCAATTCCTTCATTTACAACAGATGCGCAAGGTCGTGTGACAAGTGTAACAACGAATGCTTACCAAGATGCAACAGGTGTTGGTAAAGGTATTGTTCAAGTTGGAAATAATATTTCAGTCGCAGCCGGAGTGATTTCAGTAGCGACTGCAGATGGATCAACAACAGGTGTGATCACATCAAGTGACTGGACAACATTTAATAATAAGCAAGGCGCATTAGGTTTTACGCCTTTAAATCCTTCAAATAATTTAAGTGATGTTGCTAGTGCTGACGTATCAAGAACAAATTTAGGATTGGGCATTGCAAGTTCACCGACATTCACAGGATTAACACTCAGTGGTTTGGCAAATGGTTTTGTTAAATCGACATCTGGAGTTTTATCAGGTGGTAATACGATCGCATTATCGACAGATGTCTCAGGTGTATTGCCAGTTGCAAATGGTGGTACGGGTTTATCAGCAGCAGGAGCCAATGGAAATGTGATGTATGTGGCCGGTGGAACTTTTGCAACAGCAACACCGGATACTGCGGGTCTTGTTGATAAAACAAATGCGCAAACAATTGCAGGAGTAAAAACATTCACTGCAAATCCGATTATTGATAATTCCGGAGTTATTCAATTTCGTGAGGCTTCGGGCGGTGGAACTAATTTTGTGGGTTTAAAAGCTCCAACTGCACTTTCTGCAGATGTGACATTTACTTTGCCAAATGCAGATGGAACAAATGGTCAGGTTTTAAAAACTGATGGAGCAGGAAATTTAAGTTGGGTATCTGCAGCTA
>JBPOIE010000051.1:0-28512 GCA_052034855.1 Bdellovibrionota bacterium
GAATTTGATTCTGATGTAAGAACTACCAATTTCCGCAACGATAAATCTCGCAAAGGACCGCTTTTGGATTCGGCAATTTCTTACACTCTTCAACGCAGGTGGAATCTTGCGATTCAGAGTTGATGAAGGGGGCAGTGGGGAAAGGTCGTTTTTTCGTCAGATCTGTTTCTGAACAAAAATCTTCAATATAAATCCACCCATAACCACGGCATAAATATTGGTCGCCATGTTCATTGCAGGCGGTCTCTTGGTGCTCGCAGATAATGATTGCCGCTTGAGCCCCACTTAAGCTGATGATTTGGCACGTGAATCCGATCAGGACATTTAAAATCAATTTATTGAAAGATGTTTTCATTCGTTCTCCTTTTGTTGTGCTTAGAATTAACTGAATAATCACTTGAATAAAAGTGAATTAAAAGGCATGTATTGTTCCATATGGAAACAAATAGACTCAGATACTATTGTGTGGTGGTTGAAACCGGGAGTCTGACAAAGGCTTCTGAAATTGTTGGAGTTTCACACAGTGGTCTATCAAAAGCGATATCATCACTTCAGACAGAAACTGGATTGATATTCTTTCGTCCTTTAGGACGTGGTTTAGAAATCACCGAAGACGGACAGTGGTTTTATAAAAAAGCTCTCGAAATTTTAAGGCTCGAAAATGAAATACAGAAGGGCCGTACTGTCGAAAAAAAAATGATTCGAATCGGTATGTCCGAAGTGTTGTCCATCCTGTGTTCCCCTGAAATCGCTGAAGAATTACAGCAGCCAATTTCTTTTGTCACAACAGATGTCGGAGAAATTGAAACTCAATTGAAATCAAACGCTATCGATTTTGGAATTTCTTTAAGTCCGTCTCCGCAGCCAGGTCTCGAGTATCTAGAAATCGCACAGATTAAACTGAATTCATTTTGTCGTTCTGAGACCTTGCAAAAGTTTGGTGCCGAGCATGTTCCGTTTGTCGTACCGGCAACAGAAATAACATTTAATCTTGTTGGTTACAAATCACGTGACAGTTGGCCGGCTGAAGTTCCAAGAAAAATTCAATATTCAGCAACGTCATTTTCGACGGCGCTCAATTTGTTACAAAGTGGGATTGCGGCGATGTATTTACCAGAGTTCGTTGTTGAAAAATTAAATCAGGATCGTTTGATCCACGAAAAAATTGTTAAAATTTCTGAGCATAAAAAAACAGAAACACATCGTAAAATATTTTTGGTCAAATCTAAACAAACCGACGAATCGGTCGCTATTAAAAAAGTGACCAAAGTGATCCGAAAAATGTGTCGCTAGTTCTATTTATGAATTCTTAATGCAGTAATTGTGCGGAAATCGAATTGGCAGAGCTGGCAATTTCGATATCTGTCGCAGGTCTTGCTTGCAGGGCTTCAATTTCAAAAATCAGATCCTGACCCGCCAATGGATGATTGCCATCTAGGCTGACCATGTTCTCGTGAAGCTCTAAAGCTGTATAGGTTCGTACAGTTCCGCTTTTTCCGACGATAGAAATTGTCTGTCCGACCGTGATCTGTCTTGGTAAATTTTTTCTTGGAAAAAGAATGACTTTTTTTAAATCGTAAAAGCCGTAAGCTTCTGAGGCCTTAAGTTCGATTCTGCGTTTCTCACCTGAGGAAATATTTTGAAGAGCCAGTGACAGTCCTTGTAAGAGCGCTTCGTTTTCGAGTGTGCCTGTTAAAACATCTCTGTTGTATGTCGAGCTGATGAGCTGTCCGAGTTTGTTTTTGAGAACACAGTTGAAAGTAATAATTTGAATTTTTTCTGAAGACATGAACATCCGATCGGTGTGAAAAATAAAAGCTAACCTTTAGGGTTAGCTTTTATTTCGAGATCATTTTTTTTATAATTTAAAAATGAAAACAGCGAAAACTAGTATGAACGGCGTGAACCGAAATCATTTGTGCGTGGAGCTTGTGGTTTTGCTTCTGATACGTTCATCGCGCGTCCACCAAGATCAGAACCGTTAAATTTTTGGATCGCAGCTTCGGCTTCTTGATTTGCTGACATTTCAACGAATGCAAAACCTTTGCTACGACCTGAATCGCGATCCATGATCACGTTTGCAGATTCAACAGTACCAACTTGACCAAAAAGATCATTCAATTGAGTTGAATCAACTGTGTACGAAAGGTTACCGATGTATAATTTTTTTCCCATAATTGCCTCCTAAAAAAAGCTTGGGGGCCATTTGTAGCAGACAGAAGAGAATCTTGTGAAATACTTAAACGACTTGAATTGACAGTAGAACACACTTGTTAAATTTGTCCTAACGTTATTATTTCAAGTCGGCGGTGATCGTACTAGGCTTGTTTTTGAGTTAAAAATGACCTGGATCATAGAAATTAGGCGAGTTCATCATAAAGTGGTTAGCACGTAACACTTAACAAAGGAGACTTAATCATGAAAAAAAATAAAATCAAGCAGAGCCTTATTTTATTCTTACTCTTGGCTTCTGCAGCTTGCACATCTAAGGCGGTGAGGGAAGAAGCATTAATGAATTCAGAAGTAAAGGCTCAGCCGCCAGCAGATACGCCAGAGAAAATAGTTGGAAGAGCCGCCGAGGCATTTTCAAATGTCGAAGGTTTGAAACCCGAACAAAAAGCTAAACTCAGTGACATCTATGTACGTGTCTACACCGATTCGAAATTAATTCGTCGTGAGATTGGTCAGAGTAAATCACTCCTTTTCATGACTTTAGCGAAACCTGATTATAAAGAGTCTGAAATTACAATGCTGAAGAAAAAAATAGTCACATTAGATCAGAAGCGATTGAATCTGATGTTTACAGCTTTGGATGAAGTTCAAAAAGTTGTCGGAAAAGGAAAATCGGCAGAGAATATATACAAACATTTTTATGAATATGAAATGCCAAATCGTTTTGTTGGTGAATAGTTGATCAGACCTCTTATGATCGGTCCAAATAAAAAACCCAAGTTTTCACTTGGGTTTTTTATTTTTTAAATTTTAAGTGAATTAAAATCTAGTGAATAACTGTGACTTGTGTTGCAACAGGTCCTTTTTTGCCTTCACCTTTGATGAACTGAACTTTGTCGCCATCACGAGGCTGTTCGCCCTTGATTTCTGTGACGTGAAAAAATAAATCTGCGCCATTATCAGGTGTTACAAATCCAAAACCTTTAGCCGCATTAAAAAACTTAACTGTTCCGTTTTCCATGAATACTCCTACTTCTTTGTACTTAAAAAACTGAACTCAATCATATCTGGATTTGACCAACATGGTAGCTTTATTTATCTCATTATAAAGTATTCTATTTAATAGCCCATCGTAATTTCGCTGATTTTGATCTGGGATTACTCCGTTGTTCCTCTGCAGAAGGACGTATAAATTCAGGTGATACTTTTTGATAAACCTGAGTTCGTTCAAGGGCTTGGAAGGATTTTTTAACTCGCCGATCTTCGCCAGAGTGAAAAGACAGAATCGCCACGCGACCTCCGTCTTTGAGAATAAACGGAATGTCAGCTAAAAATTGATCCAAGACCTTAAACTCATCATTCACAGCTATTCGCAGAGCTTGAAAAGCCCTGCGGACAGGTGAATCGCCTTCAGTCAGTTGAACTTTTTTGGAAAATCCTTGAATCACCGCTCTGACAGTTTCTGCCAGTTCGAAGCTGGTTTTTGGTTTTTTTTCTAATAAAGCTTTCGCAATAATTTCGGACCTGATCTCATCTGAGTTTTCGTGAAGCATTTCTGAAAGCTCTCTTTGAGTACTCTTGCGAATCAATTCATAGGCAGGTTCACCCTGAAGAGGATTCATTCTTAAATCAAGTAGTGCATTTGATTTATATGAAAAACCTCGTTCGGGATGATCAATCTGCATCGATGATAGTCCCAGATCTGCTAAAATCATGTCAACGGGAGGTAGGTTGTTTTCGATGAAATATTTTTTTGTCTGACTGAAGTTAATGGGACCAACTCTGAGTGAATTTTGATCTATTAGATTTTTTCGGAGTCGTGCTTCTGTCAGTGGGCGTTCGATCGGATCTTGATCAAGACCAATCAGAATCCCCAGAGGAGCAATCAAGGGAAGAATTAAACTTGTGTGTCCGCCATAGCCCAATGTTGCATCTAAAACTCGATCTCCAGATTTGGGCTGAAGAATTTCTAATATTTCTTTCACGCAAATCGAGCGGTGAGTGCCGACGGGTGTTGCACCTCGAGCGATCACTTTTTCCATATCTGCGCTAAAATTTTCAGGGGAGTGTTCTTTGTATTTTTCGTGAAATTTTGTAGGGTTTTTGCCTTTGTATCGGACGCGACGTTTTGGTTTTTCGGGGGAATCGAAATTAGACATGAATCAGCCTACACGCTGGTTTTCTTATTAACAAGTGAGCTGGCTGTAGGTAGCTCCTCAAATCTAGACCACGACCCAGACTATGTGACAGTCAAAAAGCGTCTTGTATCAACCGATACAAAAAGTAGAGGTGCATTTATGAGTTCGACAACTGCCATGAAACAAGAATTTTTTTCTATCGACGAATCAAAACGAAAAAAGATTATTCGACAAGATCGTCATAATGTTTTACCAGGGAAATGTTTTTTAAAAACAAACCATGACAAATTAGAGCTGGTCAACATCAGTGCCTTTGGTTGCGCCATCGTATTAACTGCTGAACAATTTGAAGTTTTAAATGGCAAATGGACGAACGAACCCCTTGAGGGATCACTCGTTTATGAAAACTTTGAGCTTCAAGATATCAAACTCAAAAAAGTCAGACACAATCATATTGGAAGTAATGTGACTGTGGCGTTTGAATGTATCGCTGAGCCGATTAAAATCGATCGTTACTTTGCCATAACTCAAGCTTATGAAGTTTTAGAGAATGTTTCTAAATCATATACTGAACTCACTCAAATGCCTGCTGATTTTAAGCAAATTGTTTTTGAATTAAAAGAGCTGTTATTAAAATTAAAAACAAACGTTGATCAAATTGAAAGTCAAATTCAAACTGATAGCAAAAAGATTTCTGATGAATTTGAAATGACAGTGGCGGATGTGATTTCGGTCTACTTAAATCAAGCGATTCCTCAGTATTATTCGGCATTACCTAAAATATTCTCTGTCTGTGATGAAGCAACTTTAAATGTTTGTAAAAAATTTGCCCGTGAGCAGATTGGGCATCTCATTTATGGTGCTCCTTTTGCGAACCGAGCCTATTTTAAACCTCGTGGCTACGCGGGCGACTACGAAATGATGAATCATTTGTATCGTGAAGAGCCAGTGGGTAAAACATTATTTGATAAATGTTTGCATAAATATTTTGTTGATGAGCCCGCGGGTGAAGCTGTTAAAAATCGTGGACTTTATCTGCATAAAAAAATAAAAGAAGTTGTTGATTCTGGGCGTTCTGAAATCAAGATTTTATCAGTTGCTAGTGGTCCAGCATTGGAACAGCAGTTATTCCTAAAAAATTCAGATTCCTATCGAGGCAGAAAAATTCAATTCAATTGTATTGATCAAGATGAAGAATCTCTTAAGCATGCTCAGCTGCAAATTAAGTCTATTGATCGCGTTGTGCAATCTGGATTTGATTTTAATTTCAGTAACCTCGCTATTAAAAATATTATTGTACACGGTTTATCCGACGGTAATTATGATTTAATTTATACTGCAGGATTATTCGATTATTTCACGGAGCCTGTTGCTACAGCAGCGGCATTAAAATTATTTGCTGCATTGAAGCCCGGCGGCAAATTAATCATTGGTAATTTTAGTAAAAATAATCCCAGTGTACCTTTTATGGAACTGATTCTTGATTGGAATTTGATTTATAGATCGCCTGAAGACCTAAAGAGAATTTTTTCGCCGGTGACTAAAGATATTGAAATTGAACAAGAAAGTCTTGGAATAAATCTATTTGCCGTTATGGAGAAAAAATAAAAAAATTAATTGACTTACAACAATCAAATATTTCTGAAGAGATTAAGGGGATCCTTAAAGTCGTTTCGAATTTTATGACGATCCCGTTGTTTCTGTCATTTTGGGTTGTGGATCTTTTGATGTATCCACAATTTAAGTATGAATTTGGTTTTTTGAGATTGTTGGTTATACCCCTTTGTGCAGGTTTACAGATTGCAATAAAGCAAAACAATAGCTTCAAAAGTTTACAAATTGCAGCAAGTACATATATATTTGTAAATGCCTCACTCATCAATATAATGATTTACTTCATTTCAGATATAAGTTCAGGATACTATGCAGGTTTAAATTTAATTGCACTGGGTGGATTATCGTTTATTCCGTTAACAAATTTTTTCTTTATTCTATCTGCAGTTGGTATTTATCTTCCCTATTTTATTATTTCATCGGTTTCGATCTGGCAAAATTCAACGGGTTCAAATATTTTCTTTCAGAATAGTTTTTTTATAGTTGGAAGTTTGTCGATTTGTTTTGTGATCCGTTTTTTCAATGAAAAGTTGCGTCTCAAACAAATTCAAGCCCAATTTAATCTTGAAGAAGAGTTACGTTTGCGTGAAGAAATTATCAAGCGTAAAACAGCTGAAGCTACAAAATTGAATCAACTGTCAGCTCAGTTCTCACCACAAGTTGTTGAGGCCATTAAAAGCGGGCAGATTAATTTAGATGAGTCGATGAAGCGCTCTCGGATTTGTGCCATTTTTATTGATATTGTGAATTCGACAGAACGAGTGGTTAAATTGGATCAGGCGAAAGTTCAAATTACATTAGCCAGATTTTTAGATACAGTTCTGACCGTATTCCTCAAGTACGATTTAACAATTGATAAATTTCACGGTGATGGCGTGCTCGCTTTTGCAAATAGTCCAGTCACAAGACAAGATTTTATCGAAAGAACATGTATGGCAGCGATCGAAGCTCGCGAAATGCTTCAACGTGATCGTGATTTTTATATATTAAATTGGAAAACCGAAATGCAAGTGCGCGTTGGAATTTCTGTTGGTTATGCCAATGTTGGATTCTATGGGGATAAAAAATATTTTAAAACCTTTTCGGCGATCGGTGCGCCGCTGCCTTTTGCGAGTCGCTTAACCTCTATAGCGAAACCGGATCAAATTCTGATCGACTCTGATATCGCTGATTGTCTATCAGGACAAAATTTTTCCACAAAAGTCGTCGGCGAGCGCATCTTAAAAGGCTTTGATGATGATACGAATATCGTTCACGAACTCGTGGATCAAATCAAAGAAAATACGTCAGGGCAAAATAAAAAATGTCCGAATCATCCAGACTCGGTTCTTTATTTGGATACCAATGACAAGGGTCATTTTGTTTTCAAATGTCGTGAATGTGGATTTTCTGAAACTGATATCGCTTCTGACTATTTTGGTAAGCAAGCGGTTTAGTATGCATCTTGAAACTGAAGCCATCATTTCAATATCTAAAGAAAGAAGACGGTAGCTCTTTGCAAGATTATTTAGTGGCCATACTTATTGGATTTTCATCATTTCTGGGTATTGAAAAACTTCCAGTTGATACGGGTGTATGGAAAATCTCACAAGGTTGGTCCAAAGTTCAAGATGGTTGGAATTTAAAATCCTCAACTGTTGAAATAAATCAACTCTGTCAGCCCGAAAGCGTACTCGTATTGCCACAAGTCGTTCATGGTATTCATCGTGTTTATGCAGATGGCAATCTGGTCTATGAATCAGGTGACCGCACATTTAAATCGACGTCTGCATTTTATGAACGTGGTTTAGTAAAATGCAGCTATTTGATGAATGCAAAAGTAGTTTCTTGGGATGTAACGACTTATTCTGAGTATTTTGCGCGATTAAATAAGATGCCAAGCGTGGCCGCTCATAATAATACATTTTTCTTTTTTGACGTAATTATTAATATCGCGGCAGGTGCGTGTTTGCTATTACTCGCCTTTTTTTCTTTATTAATATTTAAAGGACGAATAGCACAGCATCATATCTGGAGTCTTGCTCTAGGAGCTTTTGCATTCTCAATATATTCATTTTTATCGAGCGGTAGTTATTTGGGTTTAACTCTGTCAATGATCCATATTCATAAAATAGCGGATGTTGCTGTATGGATTGGTTCATTTTGTTATGTTTATTTTTTCAGAAGTTTTAAATTCCTTGGTAATCTTGAGTTTTACGCTTTCACTACAGCTTTTTGTATCGGTTTAACTTTGATCGCATTCGGAAATTCAGCTGATGTCGTTCAATTAGGAACAACAATACCAATTCCATTTGCTTTTATATGTCTCATCTCATTTTTATCTCATTCAATATTAAATGGATCTAAGAATGGATTTAATAAACACAATATTCTTGGTATTATATCATTAGCTTCTTTTGTTATCGCCGGTAGTAATGATTTATTTCACATTCTAGGTTTGATCGATACGTTTATGTTCACGCCATTAGGTGCCGTTGTTGCCGTCTTTTTTTTAGCAGCTTCTGTAAATCAGGAAATCGAAAAAACTTATCAAGAACGTGATGACCTCGTCGCAAATCTTCAATCCAAAGTGACTGAACAAACGCGTCATCTTTCGGAAGCATTGGATCAGGTCAAAAAATCACAAATTGATTTAGTACAATCGGCCAGACTAGCTTCTTTAGGAACATTGAGTGCTGGGATCGCTCACGAAATAAATAATTCTATTAATTTTGTCAATGGAGCAGTTGTTCCACTTGAACGTAAGGTGATGAAAAATATTCCAGAAGCCGACCGAATAATTGTCGAAAAACTTTTTGCAGCAATTAAAGAAGGTACGCATTTGACCGTTGAAATTGTCAGAAGTTTAAGGAATTTTACTGGACTGAACCAGGCCAAAGTTAAAGATGTGAATATCTTTGATACTGTAAACTCTGTTCTTACCATATTAAAAAGCAAGGTCAGTCACATTAAAGTGTCTGTTGATATTTCTCCTGATTTATTTGTGACTTGTTATCAAGTGGGTTTGAACCAAATATTTATGAATCTGATTACAAATGCTTTGGATGTGTTGCCTGCGACTGATGGTGAAATTAAAATTTCAGCCCAGCTCAAAGATAAAGATATTTTAGAATTACGAATTTCGGATAATGGTTCTGGAATGTCAGAAGATATAAAAAACAGAATTTTTGATCCATTTTTTACGACGAAAGAAGTTGGCAAGGGCACTGGCCTTGGACTTCATATCGTGCAAAAAGAAGTTGAGCGACACTCTGGTCAAATTTCAGTCGAATCTGTATTGAATAAAGGAACTATTTTCATAATTCAAATACCCACTAAATCTGAAACTCATTCGATACCGGAGGCAGCATGAAGCCTATTATAATATACGTTGATGATGAGCCAATGAATCTGACTGTGCTTGAAGCAGCTCTGCCAGGTGAGTGGGATATCCAAACTTTTGATAGTCCTCTGAAAGCTCTCGACAAAATCGGAGAATTAAATCCATGGATTGTTATATCAGATCAAAAAATGCCAGGAATGAATGGAGTTTCATTTTTAGAAATAGTTCGTAAAACAAACCCGCACGCACTTCGTGTACTTGTGACAGGATATTCTGACGAAGACCTCGTTGTTGACTCAGTTCGGAAAGCTCAAATTTCAGATTATATTCGTAAACCTTGGGATGTCGATGACCTAGAACACCGGATCAGAAAACTGGTGGATACGTATTTACTCGAGCGTGAAAATCGAGAAAAAACTGATCAACTTGAAAAGAAAAATGTTGAACTTAATTTAACTCTAAAAATTGCTGAAGATGCAAAAGTTCGCGAAGAAAAATTTCGTAAAGAACTGGAATGTTGGGCTCCGCCATTTATATTTGATGCTCTAGATTCTGCGGCTAAAAACTTCCCTTGTAAAAAAGATCTTGCCGTCATTACTTACGATATAATTAAAAGTTCAGAACTTCATGATAAATCGTTTAATGGAATTTCGATTAGATCATTAATTTTAAGAGGTTTTACTGAAATTTTATTAAAGTCCGGCGCGTGGCGTGAGTCCCATTCCGGAGACTCTGCTTTTGGGCACATCGGTCTTTTTAAAGACGTACCAAATTCTTGTGATATTTTGATGTCAGCGGCGTCCGAATTTAAAAGTTTTTTAAAAAGCCTCAGTTTGCAGTCGAATATTCAGTTTGAATGCGGAATTGGACTCCATTTTGCCAAAGACTGTGTTGTTGATATTCATGAAGTCAACATTGACTATTATGGAAAAAAGATGACTCAAAAATCTTTTGATGCCACAAGTAGTGGAATTGATCTCGTTCACAGAATCGAAAAGCTGGCCCATGACTTACCGGGATCTAATGTGATCTTGACCAAAGATTTTTATGAGAGAATTACATTTGGAAAAAATAATTTAGAAAAACTTGGCAGTTATCAATTTAAAGGGCAATCCGGGGAAGTCGAAGTTTATTCCTGGCTGAGCGATGCTGCAAACGAGCAGCGTAAACTACCCCTGACCGGTTAAATGAGGGTTTGACCATAGTCCAGTTACGTCTTTTTGCTAAATCCAGGCTTTAAGACAGTCGAATAATTCAGCTCTTGTGCCGATATAAAATTGAGTGGTTTATCCTCATTTATAGACTATTTTGGAAAGCAAGCGGTTGAATATGCATATTGAAACAGAACCTATTAATTTTAAATTCCCTACCGTTTCACAAATGATCAAGCAAAAGCTTTCTGATCTGCAGCTTCAGTATTTAGTTCAGTTCGAATCGGGATCGACCATTCAAGAACTGATTCAAAATGGTTTAAAAAACGGTTGGCTTGTTAATTTTGTTGAGCTTTTTAAATTAATTGGTCTGCTTGTGGACCTTAATTTAGTTCACAATAAAAACTTCTATAGTTACTTTTCAGAACTCAAAGGTCACTCGGACAAGAGTGGTAAGAAGCCGCAGACCCTTTCCGTACCAGTTAAAAAATCATCGGATGAATATAAAAAAGATTTTAAGGACTTGATCAAGTTACCTTTTTTAAGGTCTCTCGATCCAGTGACTGCGATGAAGTTATTAGAGGAATCAACCATCGTTGATTTTCCAGCGGAATCTTTGATTTGTAAAAAAAACGATGTGTTCTCTCGAAGTTTATATATATTACTCGAAGGGGAAGCTGCTATTTATGGTCAAGGTGAGCAGACAAAGCGGTTTGTGAGTTTGCTGAAACCAAATAACGTCTTTGGTGAAATGGGCTTTTTCTTGGGTGTACCACGAACTGCGGATATCGTTGCTGTTCGTCAGAGTAAAGTGCTGATCATCACTGGGAGCACAGATTTTGTTGAAAAAAATCTAAATTTGGACAAAGCAGAGCATTTGGTTCACAGGTTTTGGATTCAGCAGGCTTTGTTAAATTCTGAAATTTTTAAAAGCATTCCTTCAGAATCTTTAGATGAGTTGACTTTTGGTGGTCAAATAGTTCGCATCTCAGAGAATAAAGTTTTATTCAATGAAAATGATATGACGAACGGAGCATATATCGTCGTTCAAGGGCAGTTTTCAGTATCTATCGGTGGAAAAAATGTCGCAAAAATTTCACAAGGACAGATGATCGGTGAAATTTCACTTTTTAAAACTCAAGGCAAAAGGACGGCGACGGTCACTGCAGATAAAGATTCAGTGCTGATGCACATCACTCTTCAGAAGTTTTACTATCTCATGAGTCAAAACTTGTATTTAGCAAAGACATTGCAAGAACTTTCTCAAATTCGTTTCGACAAAAACAAAAGCGGAGCAGCTCCGCAGCAATCGGTTGCGCAAAAAAAATAAATTTATTGAATAAGTTCAATTAATTGCTGTAGTGGCTGGTGACCCATGTCACTAATACTAAAATAAATAAAACGCCATTTAATTGGTAAGCCCTTTTTTTATCCACTGAGAAATTGTCAGTTAAGCCAATGATCGCTAATAAAAATGAAAAACCAAAACCGATCAAACTGATCGGTGCAAAATACTCAGAAATAATTTGGAAAATATAGAATGGAATCGAAGCTAAAATGACAAACGTGAAAATCCGTCTGAAGTTTTCAGTTCTATTTTCAAAAAATTGAAAATAATAATATAAAAATGTGGCCATGAGCAATGATGTGATCGTGGAAACAAAAGGCATAATAAATAACCCAGCGGCAGCTCGGAGGATATTAAATTTAATGATTCCGGCGAGTACTCCAGAGGAAATCGCAATCATAATTTGGACAAAAAACAAAGATGGCCAATTCCAATCTGGAATATGAGATATTTTTTCGACTGGATGTTTCACAAACTCAATGAGTGTCGTTAAAATTTTTTTGAAATCAATTGTTGGGTGGTTATGTTCAGGATTTACTTCTCGCATATAATAACAGTGTTTAATAAAATTGTCATTATCGCAACAATTTTATTCGGATTCAAAGTCAATTTCGGCTAATTGCACACAGTGGTCTAAGAAAGCATGCCAGGTGATCTCTTTGCACACATGTAAAGTGTCGCTGTATTCTGGAGTTTCCAATCCCAAGAGCTGACACCAAAACTGGTGTAAAAGATAACTGAGCACAATGAACGGGGCTTTTTGTGGCTGAAATAAAAAGTGGGATCCCGTTTCAATTTTTTTTGAACTTACGACAGTGATTGTACTGTCTTTGATACTTCTCAGTTCATTTTTTAAAATTTGATAAGTGATACGGTCAACGACGAGATGTTTTTTTTCAAGTCGATCGATATTTTTCATCAGAACCATTTTTTTCATTTCTATATTTTGAAAGGGCAGTTGAAAAATTTCCGTTTTATAGCCGTGTTCAAAGAGAACACTTGTGATCCACAGCCAAGGGCGCTGGTAAAAGAAAACACTTCTTGGTGGGGTTAAAAAACACAATGGACGTCGAGTCAGAAGGCAGTTCGCTTTCAGTGATATTTTTAACTGAGACAGCGGCAAAGTGCTTGGCGTTTGTGCCGATGGAAAAGCAGACTTAGGGCTGAGTTCAACGTGTTTCATTGGCTTAGGATAGAAAAACCTGATGAATCATGGCAATATATATTTATGAAGTTTACAGTTTTATCACAGAGAAAATCTTGCTATTGTGCTTTCTGTAAAGTGCCACGTAAAGTTTATCGCACCAAAAATCTAAGCCTTGTGACAATCGTAGGACTGATCGGACTCAGCTTTGTGATGACGCAGGCGATTTGGCATCATTTAGACCCTCGAGGTCTTTTCATTCTAGGACTTATGATTATTGCTGGCGAAGTTTTTACGCAAATCAAGTGGCGGCAGTCGATGATTTGCCAAAATTGCGGATTTGACGCAGTTTTATATACTCGTGACCCAGAAAAAGCAGGACTCAAAATCAAAGAATTTCTCGAATATCGTGCACAACGCCCCGAGTATTTACTCCGCCCCCCAGTGCACATGCCTAAGCGCAAAGTCAGAAACTCAGCTGGCGAAAATATTTCTTTACGAGGCTAAAAGAGTCTGTGCATAATTGCATGAAATGCAGACTTTAGTCAGATCTCTCTTCTTTGTGGCGCTTTCGTTATTCTCAGTTTCCGCTTGGGCTGAAAAAAAAGCCCAGGTTATAAATCCTGATGTTGATGTTTATAGTGCGGCCGATTTTGATTCAGAAGTGATTGAAACAATTCAGCCAGGCGTAAAATATCAAATTTCGAATAAGCCTAAAGGGCCTTTTTATTTGATCCGTTTAAAGAACGGAAAAATCGGTTACGTCCCAGATACTGAGCTCGATATTGAAGGCGAAGGTCCTTTTCAGCCGAAGCCTTTTAAAAGCCTAGATGATGAAACAGATGAAAAGTCGACAAAGAAAATAAAATCTAAAAAAAATACGCCTCCCGACGATGAAGACGAAGACCCTGAAGCAGAAAACATGACTTTTCATGAAGTCAGTTTGCAACTCATTAATTATCACGAGGACACATTGGGCGGAACACAGATCGGTGATTTGTATGCGATTGGCTACAGACATCTGCCACTCGAAGGTGACTATGGTTCTGGTTTGTCATGGGATGTGACAGCAGCCTTCAATGCTCCTGCCTATTACAAAGAACTCACGGGGCAGTCAGCCAATGGTTTTGCATTCTGGTCAGGTTTTCAAATTGTGAATATTTCGGCGATCGGTTCGAACACAACCTTACATTATGGTGCAGGTCCTTTTGCAAAGTTCACTCAATTCGAAGTCAGGTCAAACACGCGTGGGTATTCGCTGCAAGACCTGACGGTTGGAGTTAGTCTCGATGCCGGACTTATTTTTCATTTTGCGCCCTTCAGTTTTGATATAGGCCTTAAATATTTCTTGGATAAAAAATCCTATGGAGCACTGACTCTGGGAGTTTTATTTTAATGTCGATTCAAATTTTAGATCAAGATGTGATTAATCAAATCTCGGCTGGCGAAGTGGTCGAGCGTCCCGCGCATCTGGTGAAAGAGCTCTTGGAAAATTCGTTGGATGCCGGCAGCACTGAAATTACGATCGAAATATTTTCGGGTGGTCGCACGATTAAAATTTCAGATAATGGTTGTGGAATTGCCAAAGACGATTTGGTTTTAGCTTTAACAAGGCATGCGACCAGTAAAATTCAGCAAACAAATGATCTTTGGAATTTATCAACATTTGGGTTCCGTGGTGAGGCTTTGGCCAGTGCGGCGGCTGTTTCTAAACTGACGCTTGCAAGTCGAGAAAAATCCGCGGAGTCAGCCTATCAAGTGATTTCAGAATTTGGAAAGTTCTCTGAAATTCTGCCTTCGAGCCGAAGTCAAGGGACTGAGATTAAAATTGAAAATTTATTTGATAATGTTCCTGCGCGCCTCAAATTTTTAAAATCAGATGCGTCTGAAAATGCCCAGATTCGAAATGTCGTTAAAGCACTGTCATTGGCGAACGCTAATGTTGAATTTAAAATGATCGAATCTGGAAAGCTCGATCTGTATTTTGCTAAACGCTCTGAATTTATCGACCGCGCGAAAGAAGTTCTTAATTGTAAAAAATTGTTTTCAAGTTCAGCTCAGCGCGAAGATTATTGCGCGACCGCTTATTATTCATCTCCACAAGATGTGGCAAAAACTTCGAAAAATATTTGGATCTTTGCGCAAAACCGCTGGATTCAAGATCGGGGCTTGCAGGCTGCGGTGATGGAGGCTTACAGAAATTTATTGATGCACGGTGAATATCCGAATGTTGTGATTCATCTGGAATGCAAGCCAAGTGATATCGACGTGAATATTCATCCAACGAAAAGCCAAGTCAAATTTCAAAATCCGTCGTTGGCATTTCGTGCAGTGCAGGCCAGTGTGCGTGATGGTTTAGAAACAGCACCATGGGTGCCTAAAACTCAGAGTACGAATTTTGATTCTGTATCTCATTTATTTGAAAACTCAGTCCAATCGGCAGTTGAAAGTTACTCAGTGAACTATCAGCCGCCAGAACCAAAGAACTATGCTTTTCAAGATCAGTCTTTGCATAAAACTCAATTTCAAAGCAAAGATTTTTATTTTAAAAATACAATTGAAAACACGCCAACTTTTCCTCAGGCTTCAGTGTCTCCGAAACAAAGTTACTGGTCTTCGTTTCAAGTCGTTGGGCAAATCAATTTAACCTACATTGTCTGTCAAAAAGACGATCAAATGATTTTGGTTGATCAGCATGCAGCTCACGAGCGTGTTGCCTTTGAAAAGCTGATGCGAAAATGGCAGGGCGGATCAATTGATTTGCAAAATTATTTGTTTCCTCTGGCGATCGATTTGTCGCCGGAAAAGTGCGAAGCTCTTTTATTTTATCAAAAAGACATTCAAAAAATGGGAATCGAAATCGAGCAAATGGGGCCAGCAACGATGGGTATTAAATCCGCGCCACTATTTGTGAAAGAATCAAGTCTTCCGCAAGTGTTTGAAAAATTGGCTTCGGACACTTTGGAATTCGGTGGAAGCTTCAATCTTGAGAAATCGATTTCCGATCTTTTTGCCACGATGGCCTGCCATTCGGTCATTCGTGCTGGGCAAAGTTTAAGTCTTCCAGAAATGAAAGAGCTTTTAGTGTCTATGGATGAGTTTCCATTATCTAGTTTTTGTCCACATGGCCGACCGGTCAGTGTGGAAATGACATTTACAGAAATTGAAAAAATGTTCGGACGAATTCATTAATGTCAGAGATTGATTAAAAAAAACAGAAAGTTGTTTTTGTTGTGGGCTCGACGGCCTCAGGCAAAAGCGACTGGGCTTTGCGACTCGCCAAAAAACACAGCGGATCAATTGTCAATATCGACAGCGTTCAATTCTATCAAGGACTTGTTGTGGGTTCCGCAGCGCCCACCGAGTCTGAAAAAAAAGAAGTTCCGCATTATCTCTACAATTATATTCAAGCCCCTTACGAAATGACTGCGGGTGAATTCCTGCGTGATTTTTATAAGTTACTTGAGAAACCTGATTTGAAATTTCCATTATTTATCGTTGGCGGGACTGGTTTTTATATTCAAGCTCTTGAAAAAGGCATGTTCAATATCCCTGAAGTCAGTCCTGAAACAAAACAGCGGATTGAACAAGAAATAGCCGAATACGGAGTTGAAAAAGCCTATGCAGAACTTTTGTCTTTTGATCCGTCAACAAAAGTGCATGCAAACGATGCTTATCGTATCGGACGAGCTCTTGAGGTGAAAAGATCATTCGGCAAAACCATGTCTGAGCTTCAAGCCGATTTTGAATCAATTCCCAAGCTGAAACTCAAAAATCCGTTCATAAAAATTGGTCGACTTATTCCAAAAGATCTTCTACAAACGAGGGTCTGTCGACGGACAGAATTGATGCTTAAAAGTGGTATCATCGAAGAAGTTCAAGCTTTTTTAAAACTTGGTTTTCTCGATTGGTCACCCTTAAAATCCGTGGGCTATTTTCAAGTGTTGCAGTTTCTGAGAGCTGAATCTGATTTTGAGTCCTCTCAAATTTCAGAAGTTTCACTGCAGAGATTGGTCGAAGAGATCAGCCAAAGCACAATGAAGTTGATCAAAAAACAAAAAACGTGGTTCAAGCGTGATCAAACAATACTTTGGTCAGATGGTACGCTGGAATCCGAAACAGAAGTAGAACGGCAAATTGACCAGTTCTTAATTGCCGACTAAGCCACGATTTGACCCTGTCGTGATTGAAAGTGAAGATAGATTCATATGAAAAGTATGACAGGCTACGGCCTCGCAAGAACGCAAGCACCCGAAGTTTCCATCGAGGTCAGTGTGCGCGCTGTGAACGGGCGCTATCTCGAGACTCGGTTTCATTTACCGCGCAGTTATTTTGGATTTGAATCAGATCTCAAAAAAAAGCTCGGCGAATTCATCAAGCGCGGCACAGTGGATGTGTACATTTCTCGGAAACAAAAAGCGAATGTTGTGTCATCAAAAATTATGATGAATACAAAACTTGCGCACGAGTACTTGAAAGCTTTTAAAAAATTATCCAAAGATCTTGGCATGAACGATGCCGTCAAATTCGATTTGATCACACGTCAAAATGATATCGTGCAAATCGAAGAGCAAGAGCAAATTCCACAACCTGAAATTGCACATTTGAAAAAAACTTTTGAAAATGCGCTCAAAAAATTTGAAATCGAAAGATTGCGCGAAGGTTTAGCTCTCAAAAAAGATCTGATAAAAAATCTGAAAGATTTGCAAAAGTTCGTACAAAAGATTTCAAAATTACGTGAAGATGCCAATAAAGGACTTCAAGAAAAATTTGAAGCCAAATTGAAATCAAGGCTTCCAAAAGATTCGGCCGTCGCTCAAAGTTTTGATCCGCAAAGATTGATGCAAGAAATTGTCATCCAATTGGAAAAGGCCGATATCAACGAGGAAATTATTCGTTTGAATGAGCACCTTAAAAACTTTGAAAAAATTATCGAGCAAGAAATTGTCGAAGGTAAGAAATTAGATTTTTACACTCAAGAATTACTCCGCGAAGTCAATACGATCGGTTCCAAAAGCCAAGTGGCGGGGATCACTGAATCGATTGTTGAATCAAAAACTCTGATCGAGCGAATCCGAGAGCAAGTGCAGAACATAGAATGAGTTCTGAAATGGGATCAGTACAAAAAAAAGCCAACGTTCGTATGATTATCGTCGCGGCTCCAAGTGGTGCTGGTAAAAGCAGTTTCGTCGAAAAAATTTCTGCCGAAGATTCAAGACTTCATGATATTATCACTTACACGACCAGAGCTATGCGCCATCATGAAAGCCAAGGAAAGCCTTATTTCTTTATTTCTAAAGAAGAGTTCATGAAAAAACAAAGCGAAGACTTTTTTATTGAGTGGGCTCAAGTTCATACCAATTTGTATGGAACGTCGTACGAGCAGGTCAATTTGGCTTGGGCTCGTGATAAAGTGGTCATCATGGATATCGATATCCAAGGCGTGGCTACTTTTAAGGCTAAATTTCCAGATGCAAAGACCGTGTTTATCTTGCCTCCGTCTATCGAAGAGCTAAAGCGACGCGTCATCAAACGTGATGGGGCTCCGCCGCCGGATTTAGACGTTCGCATGCAGAATGCTGAAAAAGAAATGGCCAAAGCGCATGAGTTCGATGTGCAGATCGTGAATGATGACTTTGTAAGAAGTTTTGCCGAATTTAAAAAAACAGTTGAGAATTGGATAGGTTAGAGGTACTTTCTATCTTTTGGTATTAATTATTCTGGGGGTTCCATGGCTCGAGTTACAGTTGAAGATTGTTTAGATAAAGTTCCAAATCGTTTTTCATTAGTTTTGCTCGTTGCAAAACGTGCTAAGCAATTGTTAAAAGGTGCTGAATGCACAGTTTCAACTCGTAATAATAAATACATCGTTAACTCACTTCGTGAAGTGGCTATTGGCAACGTGATCTTTGATCCTAAAGTGACTCGTGAAATGGCAACAAACGATATGTTAGCTGACTTAAACAAATCAGATAAATAATCGGTTTATTTCGATTCGATTCGCCGACGGTTCAGGCTTAGGTCTGTAAAACAGCACCAAAAAAGCAATAAAATACAGTTAAATTTCAATTATTAAAAAAACCTACTGATCAAGTGGGTTTTTTTATTCTAAAATAATTGGATGTCAGGTTTTTCGAAAGATCACACGAACGAACACAACAACGAAGAGCGCATCAGCGAAGATAGATTATCAAATCTGCCGATCAAATCCGTTGATGAACTTGTTACACGGATTAAATCTTATCATCCGAATTTACCTGAGAATTTTATTGAACGTGCGTATGCATTTTCAGAAAAGGCGCATACCGGACAAATGCGTCGATCCGGTGAACCTTATATTTCGCATCCTTTGAATGTTGCCGGAATTTTAGCAGAACTTCATTTGGATGTGGATACGATCGCGACGGGGCTTTTGCACGATACCGTCGAAGACACCACTGTTACATTAGCGGACATTCAAAAAGAATTCGGCCCTACCGTCTCGGCTCTGGTTGATGGGGTCACTAAAATCGGACAAATGAATTTTCGTAATAGCTTTGATAAGCAAGGTGAAAACATTCGAAAAATGATCGTCGCGATGGGAAAAGACGTGCGTGTTGTTTTGGTGAAGCTTGCGGATCGTTTGCATAATATGCGAACGCTGAATCACATGCCCTATGAAAAACAAAACCGCATCGCCCAAGAGACGCTTGAAATTTATTGTCCATTAGCGGGTCGTATAGGTATCAGTGCTTTAAAAATTGAATTGGAAGATTTGTGTTTTCGGTATTCGCGACCTGATAAGTACTTTGAACTCACTCAATTAATCAAAAAAACGGAAGCTGAAACAGATCGTTATATTTTAGAAGTGAAGCGAAACATCGCTGAAGTTTTATCTAAATCGACAGTCAAAAACTATAAAGTTTTTGGTCGTTCAAAACATCTTTGGTCAATCTATCGTAAAATGACTTCAAGAAATTTGGATTATGATCAAATTTTTGATGTTCTCGCATTTCGACTCATTGTTGGCAGTGTTGTCGAGTGTTACGAAGTTTTAGGTTATATTCACTCGATCTGGAAGCCAATCCCCGGTCGATTTAAAGATTTCATCGCGATGCCGAAATCGAATAATTACCAATCTCTACATACCACTGTTCTCGGGCCTGGCGGGGACCGTATTGAAATTCAAATTCGAACACAGGAAATGCACTTGGTCGCCGAAAAAGGGATCGCCGCTCACTGGAATTATAAAGAGCGCGGTGATCTGACGCAGGATCAAATGCAGAAGGCCAATTGGCTGCGCGATCTTTTAACTTTACATCAGCAAAGTGAATCTCCGGATGAGTTTTTAGATACAATCAAAACCGATTTGATGGAAAAAGACATTTATGTTTTTACGCCTAAAGGTGATGTTCGTGAATTGCCTGATTCGGCCACGCCGGTGGATTTAGCTTATGCGATTCATACGAATTTAGGGGGCATGTGCACTGGGGCCCGAGTGAATGGTCGGATTGTTCCATTAAAACATAAACTTCAAAATGGTGACCGCGTTGAAATTTTAACTTCGAAAACACAAACGCCATCGAAAGATTGGCTCAAATTTGTGGTCACGAATAAAGCCAAGTCTAAAATCAGACAGTTCGTTAAAGATGAGCAACGTAAAAATGCAATTGTGATCGGGAAAGAACTTGTTGAAAAAGAATTTCGTAAATTCAGCTTGGCTGCTAACAAATATTTAAAGGGCCCTGAATTTGATAAATATATGTCTGAGTCTGGAATCGTTGATCTTGAAGAGCTTTATGCTCGCGTTGGCTACGGAAAATTTGAGCCGCGATTATTGGTGGATAATTTAAGTCCCGAAGCTTTGCAAAAAGAAATTGAAAAAAACGAGCAGTCTGAAACTGCCACGTTTATGGAAAAAGTCGTTAAGTCGGCCAAATCAAAATCACGAAAAACGAATTCATTGGTGATGGTCGATGGCATGGATGATGTTTTAGTTCACTTTGCAAAATGCTGTGGACCAATTCCAGGCGATGCGATCAGTGGATTTATCAGTCGCGGTAAAGGAATTACGATTCATACGTCGAATTGCGCTAAGGTCTTTGAACTTGATCAAATGCGCCGAGTGAATGTTGCATGGACTGCAAAAATGGCGGCCGAAGGTCAAGAGCGCCAAGTGAAATTGGAAGTCATTGGTCAAGACGTCCCTGGATTATTAAAATTAATGTCGGAGTCTTTTTCAATGCAGGGAATTAATATCGAATCTGCGCAAATTAAAACAACTCGTGATAAAAAAGCGATTTGTTTATTTGAAATCAGTGTTCGGGATTTAACGCAATTAAATAATGCGATTTTAGGTCTGCAAAAAATCAAAGGAATTATTGGCGTTCAGCGTCTTGTTGGTTAGTCTGTCGATACTAGGGCTCGCTTTAACCTGAGCAATTATCCTCTACATTTTTTCATGTGTCTTTAAATCAAAATACGACAAAATTTGACGTATTTTGATTTAAAGACACATGCAAGTAACATAGATAAAAGTGAGTAAGAATAGACGCGTTGAATGGCCATTCGTTCTTATTGGCAGTTGGAAACTCTTCAGTTATAAAAATGAATGATTAAAAAACGGTTTTCAAATTTCATGTTGGTGTTGCTCGGAGTGTATGTCGTCATTCGACTCACTGCTGGAGATGGACTTGTTGCAAGAGTTGAAGAACGAGCGCGGAAAGTTTTTAGCACTTCTTCTCAAACAGAAAACAAAGCGAATCTGAATTCTTCGGATCAGACGTCATCGCAAACGGCAAACGAAGCACCTCGAAAATCAGACGAAGAATTTTCAAATTGGATTCAAATTCAAACAAAAAATTTAGAAGTTCCAACGAATGATCCGATAGAGTTCGAACGCAAAACTAAACAGTTTGTGAATCAATTAAATTCATCTCAATTAAGTGAATTGAAAAACAAAATTTTAAATTTAGAACTTCCGATGAATGAAAGAATTTTTTCAAACTATGCACTGATGCAGTTTGAAGGAGATTCTAAAAATGATTTCCTGAAAGATTTTTTAAACTCTCCTGTGCCCCAATTTCCTGATCCAAAACCACATTCCGAGGACGAAGTTCGACGTGGTCAAGAGTACGCATTACGCTATATGGAAATCGATGAATTATTTCGTCGTTCCGAGGACGGTGATGTGCAAGCGCGTGTGATCCTTTCTCAAATCGCCCAGAATCATCCTGATTTGAAAATTCAAAATTACGCCAAGCGTAAACTATCGGAAATTCGTAAATAACTGCCATTTTTTTAGTGATTGGCCCTACGTCCAGTGGTTGAATATTTGGACAGCTTAGAAAAAATCAATTTTTCAAGACATCATAATGGGGGGCCTTATGAACTTTTTTAAAAAATCACTCATGGTTGTGTTAACTGCGACATCGACATTAGCGGTTACACTCACGGCATCAGTTTCTCACGCTCAAATCGGAATTGGCTTACCCGCTGATCCAACAGCACCGAATGGTCCAATTAACGGTTCTGATTGTATTGCTCAACAAGATTTAAAAGATATTGCAAGTCACTTTTCTCAGTTTTCTAATTTAACAGGAAAAGATTTTTGTAATGATAATTCGCAAACATGGCATTTGTTATCATCGATGATGTTCATGAAACGAACTGCATTTGATGCCAACATGCCAAAAAGTAAAGACGAATTATTTTCAGGTAAATTTGCTTCTGACTGGTACGGATACTTCATTGGTCGTATTGATGATATCGAAGTTGTCCAAGATTGTCCTAAAGGAGTGATCGCTTACGTTTACGGTTTCGGTGGAAAAACAATGTATGTTTGTCCAGCAGCTTTGACAGAATCTTTTTCATCACTTGATCGCGCTAGTGTATTTATGCATGAAGCTCGTCATATCGATGGGTATCCACATGTGACTTGTTCAAAAGGTCCACGTGCAGGAATTCAAGGGGCCTGTGATACTCGTATTTCTGATACAGGTTCATATGCAGTCACTGTTGAAACATACGCTCAGCTTTCAAAATACGCGAAGGGTTTAAACCCCGCTTTAAAAGCCTATGCGAAATCATCTTCAATTGTTTATGCTGATGAAGCTTTTGAAAACACAGTTAAAATCAATCGTACTGAGCAGATGATTGTGTTGACTGAAAATTTAGATTTCACAGCAATTACATTGGGTACAATGAAATCTGAAAAATTAGGAAAAGCACCAGTGGCGGGACGTATTTTTAAACGAGGTCAGCACATGGTTCTACTTCCAACAGATAAAAATTTAAATGGTCGCTATGTGTTTGCGCGTAATGAAGGCGAAATTGCACAATCTCCGGGTGATATGATCACTGAGTACAATGCTTTGCCTGCGGCTCAAAAGGCGAACCTGATCGACATTCATAACGGCGCTCAGTTTACAGCCCGTGTTTATAAAACGTCTGTGAAATTCACATGTGATCCAAAATCACCTGCGACAAAAGATTTAAATTTGCCAGCAGGTGCGATCAGCGCTTCGTTGATTTATCCGAACGGTTATGACCGTTCAGCTAAAGTGACTCAGTTAACAACTGAAACTGGTGATGTTTATGATATTGGTTGTCAAGGAACAGCACCTTATATCAAAGCTTCAACTGTTCGTTTAGATCAAAAATACACACGCGTTTACAAAGTGGCCGGTGTGACTTTAGGTTTAAATCAAGCTGGAGATTTATTTACTGTTGAAGCAAATCGATCAACACTTTTGAATTTAAATTTAAACTCTAAAGTGATCGAAATTGCTCCCTTCCAAAGTTACGAATTCTTGGATACGCCCTAACTAGATAAATTAAATTAGATTAGATTCAGTATGAAAGAGGAGAGTCATCTCCTCTTTTTTTATTTTAAAAGGTCTACGTAAATTTGTCTTTCGGTATAAAAACCTTCATGCCCAGATGTCTCAAAGTTTCTGTAGGTCACTTTTTTTCCGAATAATTTATTTTGCTTATTAAAGTACTGTTTTGGAATAAAACAATCTGTTTCGCCAGAGTAAGAGTACAACGGGATTTTAAATTTCAATAAATTTTTATCGACATTTGTTAAATCCACAAATTGCGGTTTTGTCAGATCAATTTTAGATTTGATATAGGCGGCCATTTGATCTTGGTAATTAAACTGCATGGGTGCTTTACATTCATTCAGTAAAAGTAATTCTGGAGTCAACTTGTGCTGCTCTTTCAGATGAACATAGATCTGATTGCACTTTGTTGCATCCAGCGGGGTATTGTCCCAGTCATAAAGCCCTGCAAAATTATAAAAAAAAGTGACACGATCTGCCCATTTTTCTGGTGCTTCGGATTCGCGGTAATAAAAACTTTGACTCACGCTTTGTGAAACATAATTTTTCAACGCATCTTCATCAACAGTTGTTTCAGGTACAATTCTTTGCAAATAAATATGTAGGTATTTCCAGTTGTCTTTGAATCCCAATAAATAGACAAAAGGGGACAGGTTTTCATAACCGCACATGCTTTGATTTAAAGTATTCTGCAGGCACTTTGAACTGTCAGAAAAATACTGATTTAACGCCTTTAAGCGTTTTCGATCATCGGTAAATAATTTCAAATATTTTTCAGTGACTGTGTATTGACTTAGAATTCGAAAATAACTGCCATCATAGTCGGTCATTCCAATGGCATTTCCATGGGCGTAGGCCTTACTAATTGAAGCTGGAAATTTTTCGATATATCGATAGACAATATAGGCACCGTAGCTTTGTCCAAATATTTTCCATTTTGACCCAGGACCTAGAAGTTGTTCTCGCAAAATTTCCGCATCGTTCACAATACCGAGGGAGGCCGACCATTTTAAATTTTCAAAATTTTCAGTTGATGCGCCAATGGGAAAAGCTGGTGACGAGCAGCCTGTTCCGCGTTGGTCGATATAAATAAAATCGAACTGACCTTTGACGTCAAGTTTTGCGATTGATGATTCGATTTGTAAAACCGAAGAGTGACTTGAAAACCCCGGACCTCCATTGAAAAAAAGAATTGGATTTTTGAGTTTTTCAGTTTTTTTATAGTAATAAAAAACTTTAATTTTTTCTGAGTTCGGAATGTTGTAGTTGAGAGGAGCATCGACCCAACCATATGTGTATTTATCTTGAAGGCTTGAGATAAAATTTTGGCATTCGGTATTTACAGCGTCTGTGTTGCCTTTTTTTTCTAAATATTCAGGATTCAATAAATTATTTGATTGAAGCTGTTCTGTGATGGAATTTACAAATTGTGGTGTGTGAACCAATTGGGCACGCGCTGACACACTTGTCAGCGCTACAAGGATGAAAAAATAATTTGAAAGTTGAAATGCTCCCCGTAATTTCATCGGTTCAATTACTTAATTTGAAAGGCTTTATAACCTTTAACTAACTTTTCATTTAACTGAATCATAGAATTGATATTTTCGCCGCACTGACCGCGAAGCAGTCCTTCCATCAGACCAATTGAAGCATGTAATGAATCAAAATAATCGATCGTGTCTGTTGAAAGAACAAGGCGCTGTTTACTGTTCGCTTTCATCAAGGCGCTGTAATAGTGTTTTTGCGAGTAACACGCAAAAATTCCTAGGATTGAATCTTTGTTTGGATTTTTCTTGATTTGATTTAAGACGCGAGTGATGCCGATTTTTTTCACTTTGTAATAACCATCGTAATTGACATGTAATGATTTATCTAAAAGAGGAGGATTGAAATCAGGACCACCGCCGTTACGAGAATGTCCATTGTAAATAACAACATCTGATTTTCCGATATTTTCAAAATAATTTTCTTCGGATTGCAGTGCTAATTTCTTTTGAAGATCAGCGAGGGGACCTTTATTTTGTTCATACGACTCAGACGCTGAAGCATGAGTTAATGTCATTTTGGCCAAAACTTGCGCGCCAAGGATATTTACATTTTTTGAAAGCGTCACTAGACCCGTTGCAGGATCGCCGGTCTCTTGAAAGTTGCAAAGTTGTTTTGTTGGAGTGTCACAAGGGGCCGACAACAATCTGCGTAAGACATGAAATATTTCAATGTCTAATGAAGGCGATAGTCCATAGTTAAATCCGTCATACATGATATCTATGCCTTGAGAATCGTCGAAATAACCTAAAGCATAACGAATATCTAAAACTCCATTTTTGATCGCATTTTTAAAGACGGGCATACACTGAAGATCGCCGCCCTTGTTTTGTTCTGTGATTTTCTGAACATTTGGATTTTTATCGATCAGGTTTAAAAAATCATTCGCTGTTTGATAGGCCCAATAATCATAGGCGTAAATTTTTGGACGTACTTTTTCTTGCGAAAATGAAGATATTGAAGCCAAAGTCGTCGACAAGATCAGACCTGTAAAAAACAGATTTTTCATTTAAAAACTCCATGAATAAGGTTAATTACAATAAAACCAGAGCTTAATCGTTTTTAGGGTAAAACTCTAGAATTGGAGAATTTCAACCGTAAATTTTGATTTGCCCCTGTTGTTTTGAGTTAAAATTTTCACGACTGTTTACACTTTTGACAGTATTTGGCAGGGTTGTTACAGTTAGGAGGTCTGTCTGATTCTTTTTGTGAAATGGAGATTGTTGTGGGTGTTAGATTTGTCTTGTTCATTTTATTCTTAAGTCATCTTGCTTTAGCAAACACTGTGAAGTCCGTCTCAAATTCACAGGATCAGTCTCATCCTGTGGCTCCGAAGGTTCAAAAAGGCGAGTATGCTTTGTTTTTAAAAGACAATTACATCGTATTTAAGACTCAAAAGACAAAGGATGGTTTCGAGTTGGATACTTCATGTTATTTAAAATCTAAAAAACCAGATTGCATGGCTTACACCTACGCCAAGATGAAAGCGGAAAATGTTCAACTGCCACATCCGGCGATGAATAACAGAGCGGCGTTTCATTGCTCGAAAATGCAGGGGCGAAATTTACTAGCGATTGATGACCAACGAAATGAGATTGATTTTTGTAGGTTCCCAGACAACTCGATGATTTCTAGTTGGTCGATGTATTTGTACCATCACCCGCTACCAGTGAAAAAGTAATACGAGATCAGAGAGTATTTATGAGGACTAGACCTTGCTCTAGTCACTCGAGGTCTAATCGCCAAGACTGTTTCATTTTTTAGTCTATGTTTGTTACTCTAATTTAGAATGATACAATCAAAAATCAGGACGATTTTGAACAAGCTAATGCCGTCGAAAAAAAGTGTCTGCCAGAGTATTCGTCTCGGTGTTGCGATTTTATTTTTCGCAAATTCGGTTCTTGCTGTAACTCCAAGTCAGAAGTCATCATTCAATCGACAAAGTAAAACTGCTTCGCAAAAAAAATCTTTGCCATTGTTTGTTCGTGATTATAAATATTTTCGCGAGTTCAATTATGGCGGTGCGAAACTTTTAGTGAATAAATCAAAGACGGGAACAAGAAATCTTCTGCTGACCCGAGGAACTTCGACCTTGTCCGTGGTGCAGAACCAAGATACGGCCATTTACGAATATATGGTGCCGAGTCAAAAAAAGCGCCATTACCTAGTTTATAAAATTCAAAAAAATAAAAAAACTAAAGTGGCTTATTATTCGACGGATCGAACAAAGTACTTTAACGATTCAGCAATGACTCAGACGGGTTTAGACAATTCTGGACAATGCTCTCGTGGTCCGAACTGGAGTGTTGGTGATTTGCGTGATATTGCTAAAGCGATTGGGACGGCTGAAGGTAAAAATAATGTCTTCATGAAAGACAATGGTTTTGATCCGACGAATATGATTGATGATAAGACCTGTCGCATGGAAGACAGTGATTTAGTTCGCGAGAGCGTCGAGGATTTATTTGAAAATAATGGTGGAAAATTAATTACGTGTTTACAATCGGATGCGGCGATCAAGAAATTGGAATCTGATAAATCATTATTGGTGAATGCAAATTTGTTTGTTTCGCGCGTGATCAGCTTTGTGGATCTAGCGCAGGACAATTCCGAAAAGTATAAAAACTATAACAAAGTTCTGAATGCAAAAACAAAAGTAAGAACTCCGATCAAGATCAAATGCGAACTGGAAAAAGAAGATCAGGGAAAAGGAAAGTCGGCCTGCTTTAATGATTTGGCCGAACAACCCGAATTACGTCTGAATTTAAGTGGCCCGCCGATCAAAGTGAACGGGGCGGTAGATAAAGCGGCTTTACAAAAAAGTATCGTGCATGAACTGATCCATTCTTCGAGTCAGCAAATGCAGATTAAACCCACGCCCAACTGTGTTGATGAACTCATCGTTAAGAGCCTAGAGGGACTTTGTGCCGAACCTTCTGCGGTTCCTAAAGTTGAAGCGGGAGTTGAGAAGTGTGCGCCAGTTAAGGGAATGGGCACTGCACTTGCGGGGCAAGTGGACTCAGCTAGGCAAACAGTAGAAGCGTCTGCTTCGCATGGGAGAATGAACACTGCTGTAACATTGTCTGAAAACACGAATTTAAATCTAACAAGCTCTGTATCTCAAGTTACACAAGTAACTAACTCCGAAGTCGCACAATTGGCTAATGCAAGCTTACCTCAATCGACGATACAAGGTGAACGTGTGACTGTCCCAGACTCATCACCTGTGGCTTCTTCTTTTGGTACGGTGTTTGA
>JBPOIE010000141.1:0-4167 GCA_052034855.1 Bdellovibrionota bacterium
TTTGATACGAAGCAACGGCTCCATCGTACACACATCGAAGCAGTGGATCATTCATGATATCGACATCGATGATTCTGCTTTCAATGACTGAATCAAAAATGCAATCGTTGATTCGGACATACAATGAAGTCAATGATTCTCCGTGAAAGAGAGCGTTGTAGAGTTTAAAAATTGGAATTTCAGTGAACCACCCCAGTGTTCCAACTTCGTTGGATTCGATCCATTTCATCTGGTTGTTTTGAATTTTATAGTAATACGAATACTCTTCCCCCTGATAATCATAAACACTCAACTTCCAAAACAATTTTTTTTCAAAATATGTCTCTGAAGAATCGTCCAGAGATTCAAATTTTGCCAAAATCCCCTGCTGACAATAATCAAAAACTTTTTTTGCGTGCTCGATTGTTAATGCCGGAAAGTGTTTTGCAATTTCTTTTGTAGGGGGAATTTTTGTCGATGGATCGTACTGGTAATCGACAATTTGAACAGATTTTTTTTTAATCCAAGGTAACGATTGAGCCATTTGAAAAACTTCAGCGTTGAGTTGAATTGAGTCCGAAGGATCCAGTCGCAGAATATTCGTGTAAGGTAAAAATGATTTCATTTCTTGCTCAAATCGTTGGTACGTCATAGGAAAATAGGCCGAATTGAGCCAGGACCATGATTCAAAAATAAATTGGCAGGAACTCGGTATCAGAACACGGGGTTGAAGTTTTTCAAGCTGACGTTTCCACTCTATGGGCCATTCACCGTCCCAGGGAGCAGCTCGTGAAGGCGATAATGTTTCAATTTCACGCAGCAGCTGAAAGGGCCACAAAACCAAATCCCACGGTTTTTGATTTTCAAATGTTTTAAATGTGTCATCATCAATCCAAGAATCCACAACATTTAAAATATTTAAACCTGCAACTTGAATTTGAAAGACACAATCGACATCGATATCTAGAGCAGGATGGCAAAACACTTCAAATGAATTTATTTTTACGGATTCGCCTCTTTTTAAGGAGATAACATTTACAAAACCAAGTTGGGCTAATAGCTGAAACATGTCCTCAAAAATACAAAACATATAGATCGGAGTTTTGCGATCAATGTGTTGTAAACTTTCAAGCGAAAAATGATCGTCATGGTAATGAGATATAAAAACAGCATCCCATTTCAATTTTTGAATATCATCTAAATTAAAATCAATGGCTGGATAAGAGTAACAGTTTTTACTAAATGGAGATTCAAAAAGTGGATCAAAAACGATGGTCGTTTGCTCGTGCTCAAAAACATACCCAGCATGTAATATTCTTGAAATTTGAACTGCTCCAATGAAAGACTGAATCATCGGAGCAGTTTAAAATATTTAATTTTTAATGTCTAACGCTAAAATGAGATCAATGTGTGCTTGTGTCTGAATCATGATCCATCCACGGTGAAGGTTGCTCAGAAGACATCATCTGCAAAATGTGGCCCACAATTTTTCCAGCTTCAATATTTGATTTTTATGTTTACAAGTATTAGATTCAATTATGGCAAAAGTACTGTCTTTTCAACATTGGGTCGAAGACCTGCTTCCCGAAGGATTTATTCGAAAACCGATGTTTGGTGGAAGAGCCTATTATTGGAATGAAAAATTAATTCTGACGATTTTTGAAAACCCCGGTGATCGACAATACAAAGATAAAATCGCCAGCTATGATATTTGGAATGGCTGCATGTTTCCGGTTGAGCGCGAACATCATTCAACAGTGCTCGGAAAATTTCCACAACTGTTCAATCACCCTATTTTAGGGAAATGGCTTTATGCCCCACAAGACACCGAAGATTTCGAAGACCTTGTGACGAAAGTTTTACGCCAAATTCCCGGAAAAATGGATGTTTTTGGAGTCATTGTAAAACCGAAAAAGAAGTCCCAAAAAAAGAAACTTCTCACATCGAAAAAAAAATTAAAATCCAAAATAAATTCCAATTCCAAACAAAATAAATAATCCACTTGCAATGCGATGAACAAGTTTCATTGGAACTCGGTTTGTAAATTGATGTCCCAAGAATACAGCCAGACCATCCGCACCCAACATACCTATCGTCGTTCCCACTGTCACCAACATCGGCGCTACAAATTTTGCACCTAAAGCCACTGTCGCCAACTGAGTCTTGTCACCCATCTCGGCAAAAAAGAAAGCCACTGTCGTTGTTAGAAAAGGTCCCCAGCGGTGTTTGTCTTCGTATCCATCGTCTTTGTCAGGAATTAACATCCATAAACCAAAACCAACAAACGTCGCAGCCAGAATCCATTTTAAAATTTCCGCAGAAATATAATTTGTAATAAAGGATCCGACGTAACTGGCCAGCGCGTGATTTAAAATTGTGGCAACCAGAATTCCCATCATAATCGGCAGTGGTTTTTTAAAACGCGCAGCCAAGACCAAAGCCAACAGCTGAGTTTTATCGCCCATTTCGCTGATAAACACGAGTAAAAAAGATTGAATGATTACGTCCATGATTTCCTCACTTGATCGGTTAGATCGGCTAAATCCGTTAAACCGTGAGGCTTGAATTCGGGGGCGGATAAGACCTTTGAAGTACAAGACGACACGGCGTTGTTAAAAACACCAATGTCAGTCTCGTCAAAAATAGTTTGAAGCTTTCAAAACTATTCCAAAATGTGCCGGGGGTTATTCCCAGTATGTCGACACATCTTCTGCGTTCATTGATTAAATAAACTCAGACGACTACTCCCTAACTTTTACACAGTAACAGCCAAAGACACTGTTGACAAGAAATTCATAGAAAATGATGAAGAAAACTCTGATTTTGCGCGCTATCTTTTCATTCACTTTGGAGTTAAATTAACCAAAGTTTATTTTCTACAGGAGGCCCCATGAAAAAAGTTTTACACACTCAACGCGCAGACACATCACATTGGGTGGGCGATGGTTTTCCGGTACGAAATTTATTTAATTATAACGATTTGGCTCAACATATTTCTCCATTTTTATTGATGGATTATGCAGGCCCCGCGGAATTTCCGCCAAACAATCACCCCAAAGGACATCGCTTGGGTGTGGGCACACATCCTCACCGCGGATTTGAAACTGTGACTGTTGTCTACACCGGACAAGTTGAACACCGCGATTCTGCTGGCGGCGGCGGCGTGATCGAAAATGATGAAATCCAATGGATGACAGCGGCCTCGGGACTTGTGCATGAGGAACGCCACGGAAAAGAATTTTCTAAAACTGGTGGCCGATTTGAAATGGTTCAACTTTGGGTGAATCTTCCGAAAAAAGATAAAATGACAAAACCCCGTTACCAGGCTTTGACTAAAAATCAAACTCCTATTGTACACCTTCCCAACCAAGCTGGAACTTTGCGCGTGATCGCAGGTGATTATGAAAATCAAAAAGGTCCTGCAAAAACATATTCACCGATCAATATGTGGGATCTTCGGTTGAACGCAAATTCAGGCCCGCTTGAAATCAAAGTTCCTGAAAATCAAACGGCTGTGCTTTTTGTATTGAGTGGCGAAATTAAAGTTTCGGGTTCCGACAAACTGTCGGATGCCGAGCTCGCGATCTTGGAAACAGCGGGCGATACATTCGTGATTGAATCTGTCAGTGAAAGTAAGATTTTATTCTTAGGCGGAGAACCGTTGAACGAACCCATGATAGGCTACGGTCCTTTTGTCATGAACACCCAAGCTGAAATTATGAAAGCTTTTGAAGATTTTGAAGCTGGCAAAATGGGAACAATGGAGCCGATCGACGGCTCCGATCATTAAATTTAAAACACTTCATCTATCCGCAATTATCGCAATCTTCAGCTTCGTTCGGATCATTTTCTGAACTGGGCTGACGAAGTTTTTTATCAGGCTTAGCCATCTGAATTCGATCATCCGAAGAATCAGCACCAGCAGTTCTTAAGTCAGGACTTTCAGACAAAATTTTACCCAGTTCAATTTCTATATTTTTCACTTCATCGCAGGCTTTTTTATTTTTAATCACCAGACCACATTTTTCTTTGGCGTCTTGTTTTTCCTTGGCAAGTGTAATGTACCTGCACGCATTTTTGTCGTCGTCCACACGACATTTGTTAAAAATGGCCATATGCGATTGCGAGTAAGCACACACAGCAAAAATTTGAGCTAAAATAATAATTTGTAGTTGTTTCATTACGTCC
>JBPOIE010000098.1:0-8624 GCA_052034855.1 Bdellovibrionota bacterium
TTTTTTTTTTGTGTTTTTGTTTTTTTAATACATAATATTTTTTTTTCTATAAAGATTGTAATAATGTTTTTTTGTTATTGATTTTTTTCAGCATTTATACTGATTTTAATTTTTATATTTTAAAAAAACACAACAAAAACACGACAGTAAATAAAGCAATACAGGTCCTGTAAAAAACTTGAACAGTTTTTCGATCTTTCAAAGTTAAAATTTTCTGCTCAAAGCCTTTTAAAAGCTTCATAAAATCTAAAACCTACCGAAAAGTCTAGTTAGAGGGTTGGTGATCGAATGCGAAGTTTCTACATAACATTATCGGAAAAAAGTATTTGTGCCTTAAGTCTAGTTCTGATTTTTTTCGCCTCAAACGCCCGCTCAGAAGACATTGAGATCAAGGCGCAATTACTTGTTGATCAATCTTTAATTGCCAATCAAGTGGATCAAGTGATCGCAGAGAACAATCGAATTTCAAGTTCTTTAGCTGGACTAAAGTATGAAGATGAGTTACCAGTTTATATTGATGAAACAAGTTTTGATCTGAGCCTTGGATCTTCTCAATCGACATATTTGAAAGAATCGCAAACATTACTTACAAAGATCCCAGAAATTCGAATTTCTGGTTTTATGCCTCGCGTGCATATCGTTGGCTTTATAAATAAAGTAATTAATGGGGTTCAGTTTAATATCAAGGTCGATTCTGAATGTAAAAATATAAAATATGAAATCGTATTTACAGATAATCATATAAATACAAAATTCAATTCAGCAAGCTCAGAATCACAAGTTACCTTCGGGTCTACGAAATCAAACATCACACCGTTCTCGTGCTCTGCGGTTCAAGGAATGGATGCTTTTTTAACTCAAAGGGTCGGTCACGTTATAGAAAACAAAGTCATGTTACAACAAATGTTGTCGTCACAGCTGGACCGGATTCTAAAACAACAAGCCGGCCGCATAAACGAAACCTCTCTTTCTACGGTCAATGAATTTTTGAAAAAAATTGATCCAGAATTATATGTCAGTCGCACTCAATTGAATTTTTCAAATGATTATTCAGTGATCGAGTTAACCCTAAAAACGAAAAGTGTGACTCGTTATTCAGTAGCGAACCCTGTATTTAAATCTGCAATGCAAGCGAAAACCAATGCCGCCATCGCTTTTTCGAAACAAGATTTTGATTTTTTAATCCAGAATGCTATGGCTAAAAAAACAAACACACTTGAATACTCAAGTGATGACATTCCTGAGTTCAAAAAGTTATTGAACTCTCGATTTAAACAATTTTTTATATGGCCAGCTCTGATGAAGCGACCGAAAGGTCAGTCATTAATACTGAAACCGACGGTGGAAAGCTTTTCCACAGAGATTCCCACAGAGCAGTTCCAAAAAAATCTTAATTTCAAATTGCAAGTCGGACAGTGGGTTTTAGATTCGACACAGCCCATGGTTTACTTGCGCTCAAATGCAAAATTCAAAGCTGACGTGAGCAGTACTGTTTTGCTTCAGGATTTGAACAATAGTTATGTTTGGGATCAAAACTATCTCTCTGCACATCAGGTTTCACAAAGAATATCTCTGGGGTTGGTAAATTCAGCGGCACAAAGTTTGATTCAGAATAAAATAAATAGTGTCATGCCAACTTCCAGTCAGTCTTTTCTAAAAAACATTAAATATTTATACTTATCAAAAGACCAAATACTAGAGCTTGGTTTAGAACAAAGTCGTTAGTTTTATACTGGCCGAGTCATTGTTTTCGTATAAACTTAAAATAGAATCCTTATTTGCCGAGATATTTAAATACTGTAGATCTGCACTCCATGATTCGCTAAACTGGTATCTAGCACTTGCGAGAGCCGCAGCGCTTTGCATATCTGTATTTAAAAAACCGCCGACTTTGATTTTCAAACTGTCATTCACTGAATATAAAAATGCTAAGGCATGAGCATTTGAAAACAACGAATTGGTCGCGGCGAGATCATTCGAAGATGTGTTGTTTTTTTTCTTGGTGTTTGTGAACTCATAAATCGCTATTAAATCTTCGAATTGTTTTTCAAACGCAATAACTGTTTGGGTCGACTCATCATCTGGAGTCACGCTGTGGTTAGAAAACAATTTTGTAATTAACCCCACTTCATTAAAGCTGTAGTTTATTCCCAACCCATAGTTCTTATTCTTTTTCCATTTAAAATCTAATAAAATAGGGTTGTCCAATTGAATCTGAGTGGGGTTTATAGAGATGAGTTGCCCGGTGAGCGTGGGTGTAACGATGGGCGTGTTCGAAATTGATTCAGCCACTTGAATGATGGCATCTATTTGTTGGCCGCTGTATTTCAATCTGACCAAATAATTATTTTGTAAGTCTTGTTTTTTTTCTGCTTCGTTTTGTCTTATTTCATAAGCTGGCGCATCGGGAAGTTTTGCAACAGTATCATCGCTAGCCAAGGGCAGTTTGTTTTCACGAGGCAGCCACATGCTGTTTTTAGTGGGAATTTTTGACAAACGGTTCTGTGGAACAAAAGTCAGAGTCATTAAAATATTTTTTGAAAGAGCTGATTCGAAGCTCATGCCTAGAACGGGTAGAGATTTTATATTTAAAAATGATTTGTAGTTCTTTGGCTGAAAATAGCTCCAAATATCAAAAATATCTGGCCCTTCTTTTTTCAGATTTAAGTAGCCGACATCAATGTTGTTAATTTCCGTTGAATAATTAAATATAAATTCTTTTGTGTCGAGATCATAAATAGTTTTTGTTTCGCTTGATTCTTGCTCAATTTCTAAAAGTGGAGACAGTTTAAGCTGCGATTTCGCCGTCAGCTGAAAACGATTTTCTGAGAGCAATGAAAGTTCGTTTTCAAGCTGACTGCCAGAAGCATATTTCGTCAAAAATCCAGTTGTCTGCAGTGAAAAAGTATTTTGATTTTCAAATGAAAACACAAGGGAAGAATAAATACTAATTATAAGAAAAAGGGGTTTCACAATTTTCAAGGTCTAATTCTTTGCAGTTCCGCGAGTGCTTTTTTTGCGTTTATGCGCCCATGGCTGCTGACCTGAAGGTCGCCAGAGTACATATCCACTGAATTCATAATGGCCGTCTTAACCTGCTGTGCGGATGCCGTCGGATATGCACTGAGTAACAATGCTGCCACGCCTGAAACGAGTGGTGCAGACATGCTTGTCCCATCCATGGCTTCAATTTTATTTCCAGGCACAGTTGAGAAAATTCCAACGCCAGGGGCTCCGATGTTGACAGTTCGATAGCCGCGATTTGAAAAATAAATCATAAAATCATCAACTGTTGTTGCTGCCACATTAATTTGATTCAGCAACCCAAAAGCTGCTGGATAGGCAGGAGAGTAGTCTGAATTTGTTCCTTCATTTCCGGCAGCAGTCACTATCAAAATGCCTTGGTTTGACAGAGTTTCCATTGCTGATTTTAAATTTTGTACGCAAGGAGCTCCGCCCCAGCTCATATTTATAATTTTTGCACCAAGCTGAGCTACAGAATTCATGGCGATGATTGCATCACCGAGTGAGCCGCCACCATCATTTCCAATAAATTGACCTCCGATAATTTTTGCTTTTGGAGCAACGCCTGTCAGCGGACCGGCATTAGGATCAGCCGCAATAATACCAGAGACATGAGATCCATGTTTATTTCTGTTTGGGTCGTTAGTTTCGTTATTGAACTGTTGCGCTGAAAAAATATTTGCTGTCAATTGTGAATGAGTTGTATCAATCATTCCATCTACAACGCCAACAAGAACGTCTTGTCCTTTAAAGCCGGCAGACCACACGGCGGAGGCTTCGACTTTATCTGGTCCCCAATTCATTCCACCACTTGCGCTAGCTGTAGCTTCGTTCGTGTTTTGAGTTTTCAACTGTATGCGATGATCGCGATCAACTCTCTTGATCAGAGAAAGTTTTTTCTCGACGAACTCTTTTTTAAAGTCCGAGTCAGATGTGCCATGTTCAATCGAATAGCTTCCATCTTCCCATTGTATAATATAACGATGTGGAACGACAGTTGCCAAGCAGGCGTCTGAATTATTTTGAGCGCTGACACCTTCAACTGTTTTACTTTTACTACAACTCGTAGCTAGGCCAAGACCAAGGGCTAAGACGATGATATTTGAACGAAGTGTATTTTGCATGACAGCTTTCTGGCGGCATCAGAAGGTGGTCATATCTGATGACTGCTCAGAAAACTTATCGGTTAAAAATCAGGTCTTTTAAGTCTAAAAAAAGTCGGGTTTCACAGTTAAAATCGAGATAGAGAATAGGTTAAATTAAACCAACATATTCCTTTAAAAATCCACAGAATTTTTGTTCAACTTTTTTAGCGGTTTCGGTCACTTCTTCGTGATTCAGTTTGTTTTCAGAAATTCCCGCAGCAAGGTTTGTGATACAGCTGATGGCCGCAACACGGAGACCCATGTGGTTGGCAGCAATCACTTCTGGTACTGTCGACATTCCAACGGCCTTACCTCCAAGCAGTTTGAACATTCGTATTTCAGAAGGCGTTTCATAAGTAGGTCCAGTCACACCAACATAAATTCCTTTATGCACAAATGTTTTTTGAGTTCGAAAAACTTTTTCTGCAATCTCAATCAATTCTGGATCATAGGCTTTTGTCATATCAGGAAAACGAGGTCCAAGTTCTTTGATGTTAGGTCCCATGAGTGGATTTGTACCCATCATATTAATATGATCTTCAATAATCATAAAATCGCCCGCTTTCATGCCGTCACCATATCCACCGGCCGAATTAGTGACGATTAATGTTTCGATTCCAAGCGTTGCCATGGTGCGAGTTGGATAGGCGACAACATCCATTGAGTGACCTTCGTAGTAGTGCAATCGTCCTTGCAAAACAACAAGTGGCACATCATCAATTGTCCCTAGAATCAAATTGCCAGAATGGCCTTCAACTGTCGGAGGAATAAAGTGTGGAATTTTGTGAAATGGGATTGTGGCTTCGATATTCATGTGTTGAACAAAATGACCAAGTCCTGAACCTAAAATTATTCCAATACGAGGTTTTGTTTTTGAATTGAGCTTTATGAATTCAGCAGTTTCCGTCAGTTTTCGTATTGTCATAATTTCTCCGTGCTATTGTAAAACTTTTTTAATCAGCATGTGCTGTAAGGGTTTATTCGGACCGATGGTATAAGATAATTTTAAAAGATCTTCAGCTTGGGCAAACAAATGAGGCTCGTCACCATGAATTGTATAAATGATGTCGTTCATTTTCACAACATCCCCGATTTTTTTATGAAATTCAATCCCCGAGGTTGGATGAATTACGTCTGTCGTCATTTGTCGTCCCGCTTGGATTGTGATTCCTGCAATACCGATTTTTTCAACATTAAATCCTTGCAAATAACCCGAAGCCGTAGCTTGAACTGCTTTTGACTGTTTAGAAAGGGGCAGGGATTCAACTCGTCCACTCTGTAGCTGACACATTTCATGAAATACTTTTAAGGCGCGCCCTGACAGCAAGCTTTCCTCTGCCATTTGATAGGCTTCAGAAATTGAACTTGTTTTGCCTGATAAATGAATCATTTGCGCTGAAAGCTGCAAAGACAATTCTCGCGTATCGGAATACAAATCATAGCCATCATCACCAATAAATGTTTTGTTTTTCATAATTTCTAAACATTCATAAACTTCCCATGCATTACCTGCAAATCGACCCAGAGGCTGATCCATAGATGACAAAACAGAAACAACTTTTTTTCCGTAACCTTGCCCGATGGCCATCAGATTTTTTGCGAGCTCTTCCGCTTTTTCTGGTGTTTTCATGAATGCACCGGTACCGAATTTTACATCTAAAACTAAACCATCGATTCCTTCAGCTAATTTTTTTGACATAATGCTGGCGCAAATCAGAGGCAAACTTTCGACGGTTGCAGTGACATCTCGAAGGGCATATATTTTTTTATCTGCGGGACAAATTTCTGAAGTTTGTCCGATAAAACATGTGCCAATTTTTTTTGTAATTTCTATAAATCGCGTCAGATTTTGTTGAGTGTTAAAACCCGGGATTGCTTCGAGTTTGTCAAGGGTGCCGCCAGTGTGACCGAGGCCACGCCCTGAAATCATTGGCACTGCAAGTCCACAAGCCGCAACGATGGGGCCTAAAATTAAACTCGTCTTGTCTCCAACCCCACCCGTAGAATGCTTGTCCACCTTAAAGCCTTCAATAGATGAGGTGTCCACAACGATTCCTGAGTGAAGCATTGTTTTTGTGAGCGATAATGTTTCTTCTGTAGTCATGCCTTGGAAATAGATCGCCATCAGTAGCGCTGACATTTGATAATCTGGAATTTCGCCTTTTGTATATCCATTAATGAAAAACTGAATTTCGTCGTTTGTTAATGAGTGTGAATTTCTTTTTTTCTTAATAATTTCTGCTGCGATCACGTTAGTAACTACCTGGTTGAGTTGACAACCCTTTAACCAAAGCAACACCTGAGCTTGTTCCCAAGCGGACAGCTCCCGCAGCAATCATTTTTTTTGCAGTTTCCAAATCACGAATGCCACCACTGGCCTTGATTTTGGCTTGTTGTCCGACGACCGACTTCATCAGTAGAATATCTTCAACAGTCGCTCCGCCGCCGCCAAAGCCTGTCGATGTTTTTACAAAATGTGCGCCGGCTTTGACAGACAGTTCGCAAGCTTTCTTTTTCTCGTCGTCTGTGAGGAGCGAAGTTTCTAAAATAACCTTAACGATTTTTCCTTCGGCAGCTCTGACGACATCAAAAATATCTCTCTCAACAAAGCTGAATTCAGCGGCCTTAAGTGCTCCGATATTTAAAACCATATCAATTTCGCTTGCGCCTAAATTGATCGCGCGGTTTGTTTCGAATGCTTTTGTGGCTGAGTCATTGGCTCCAAGTGGAAATCCAACAACGCTGGCAATGAGAACTTTTGACGAGCGCAGAACTTCTCTGCAAGTAGAAACTAAACCAGAGTTTACGCAAACGGCATAGAAATGATGTTCGAGAGCTTCTTCACAAAGCTTTCTGACCTGTAGTTTTGTCGTCTCAGGTTTAAGAACTGTATGATCAATGTAAGCGGCCAAATTCTTTTCAGATAAATTTTCTAAATTCATCTGAAAAGTCTAAGGTTTTACAAAAATGTTTTCAACGGTTTTAACTGTATTATGAACTGTGTTGTTAATTGGTTAGGCCGCTTTGGTACCAGCGAAATCATCTTTACCCAAAAATGATCTTGCATCTGCTGCGGTGATAAGTCCTTTTTTGACAAGGTCTTCGACGTATTTTTCGTAGAGGACCATGCCTTGTGCCGCACCTGTTTGCATCATTGAAGGGATTTGATGATTTTTTCCCTCGCGTATTAAATTTGCAACAGCTTTTGTTCCTTTAAGTATTTCAAATGCAGCGACACGCCCTTGCTTGTCCGCTCGAGTAAAAAGTGTTTGAGCAATGACCCCACGGAGCGATTCGGATAACATCGCTCGAATTTGTGGTTGTTGTCCCGATGGAAATACATCAATAATACGATCCATTGTTTTAACGGCTGAGTTGGTATGTAGAGTTGCAAAAACTAAGTGACCCGTTTCTGCGGCAGTCAGTGCTAAAGAAATTGTCTCTAAATCGCGAAGCTCGCCAACTAATATAATATCTGGATCTTCACGAAGTGAAGCTTTCAGAGCGTTTGCAAAAGATTTTGTATGCGCTCCGATTTCCCGTTGGTTTACGAGAGATTTTAAATTTGGATGTACGAATTCGATAGGGTCTTCAACAGTGATGATATGTGCATCTCTTGTTGCGTTGATATGTTGAATCATTGCGGCGAGCGTTGTTGATTTACCAGAGCCCGTTGGACCAGTGACGAGTATCAGTCCACGTTCGCAATCAGTCATATCAATAATAGATTGTGGCAGGTTGAGCTCCTGTGCGGTTTTAATTTTTTCTGGAATCGTTCTGAAAACAGCACCCAGTCCTTTTCTTTGCATGTAGATATTACAACGAAATCGACCGACACCCTCTAAAACATAAGCAAAATCTAATTCCCATTTTTCAACAAAGGCTTTTTTCTGTTTTTCATTCAGGATTTCAAAAATTAATCCTTGAACGTCTTGGCTCGTCAGTTGACGATAATTGAGAGGAGACATTCCTCCGTGGACACGCAAATACGGAGGAGCTCCGCTGGTAATATGCAGATCCGAGGCCTTTTGCTCAACCATTAATCTAAATAAATCATCTATAGTTGCCATGAATCATCCTCACAGTTTGATTATCATGTCTTTATTCGGTACAACCCCTACATAAGTTAACAGGAAGAACGTCCAATATGGCTGCAGAAATTTTAATTAACGTCAGACCCCTTGAAACCCGCGTGGCTTACGTCGAGTCCAGCACTCTTATGGATTTGAAAATTGAAAAAAAATCATCACCGACAATGGTCGGCACTATCCATAGGGGCATCGTTACACGAGTTTTACCCGGGATGCAGGCAGCCTTTGTGGATATTGGTCTGGAAAAAGCCGCGTTCCTCTATGTGGGTGATATTGTTACTGACGAAGGTAAAGATTTTTTTGATGATGAAGACGAAACAAAATCTGCCGAAGACGATTCTCGACCCTCTCGAGAAATCAAGAC
>JBPOIE010000097.1:0-11412 GCA_052034855.1 Bdellovibrionota bacterium
ATGCGATATCTACGTCCATACCGATTTGATGACTTTTGTGAGGATTCAGAAGTCCACCTTTTTTTGCAGAAATATTTCCTACGAAAAGCCTGAAAGCATCAAGTTCTTTGTATAAGTACTGACTTAAGTTCACAATAATTTGCGACATTTCATGAGTGCCATAGAATCGTTCTCGCGTTGGAAATGCGACAGAAAAATAATTTTGATCTTGCAGTCCTTTTGCAACTTCCAAAATTGAAGTCGCATTTCGGAGTGAGCCTTTGTCTGGAAATCCAACAGCTTGATTGTAGGCGCGAATAGATCCATCAGTTGTTTGTTTGTAATCGGAGTTAATCACTTGATCTGGTGAAACTTCTTTTTTCGGTTGTGCTATCGGAATACTTTGGGATTTTGGAGCTGGTTTTGATTCATTATGAACGGTGATTTCTGGAGGAGCAGAATAAAGATCTTCAGGTTCTGGCTCGGAAACTTTCTTTGTTTTTGATTTGTCACTAGATGAAACAATCGTGGATTGATCCGATTTTGTTGGAGGGTTTGTTTTTGTTTCCTCCGACTGTGCTTCAACCACAGGGGCTGCTGCCGGCTCGGGTTTAAAAAAATCTTCAAGATTTGTCGTGTAAACTTGACCCTGATAACGACCGTCAAGACTTTCTTCGTGTCCTTCGCTTTGTAATTCATGTTCTTCGACATTTTGCTCTGTTACGACGGGGGCTTGATTTTGAGAGGTTTTTGTTTTTTTAACTTCAGATTGAGTTTCAAATTGATCCGTATAGAATTGTTTTTGATAGAGGACAAAAAAATCGACGATTGATTTTTCGCAAATAAAATTATCGTTGGAGTCGATGTCAAGACAAGTGACTTTGGCGCGAATCACTGGGGTATGATCTGTTCTGTTTTTTTGGCTTAATTGAATGATGGCTTGATCAATTTTGTGATTTCCGTGAAGTTCAAAATCCGAATCTGAAAGAATATTTTTATTCTTATCAAAAACTTTCAAACGACCGACAATTTTTAAAGTATGTGATTTAGAATTATAGGTGTATTTCACTTTTGAAAATTGAGTTTGTCCTAGTTGCAAAGTTCCAGTTTTTGTTTTGATTTCAGTCGGAAGAGGTTCATAATTGTTTAAAATTTCAGGTGGTGTGTCGTAGGGTGTGGCATCTGTAGGCGCTAATTGTTTTTCAATCGGAGTTCGTTCTGTACTCGTTTGAGCCCCAGATTGCGTATCCGATTGAACTTGTTGTACTTTAACTTTGGCACAACTTGCGAGAAATATAAGAATGATGGCAATGTATGATCGTTTCATTACAAGACAACAAAGCACTTGTGATGCCGCTCAAAATGCATTTAATAAGTGCTCAGAGAGTTATAAGGTTAAATGGGTGTCAAAAATATGCTCAGATGACAGAAACTGTTTCAAATTGAAGAGTTCTCGTCGTTACACCTTTAATAAGTTCCGACGCTAAACTTTCGAATTGCGGGCCAAAATCTGTCAAACAGACTTTCAAATCTTGTTGCTTTTCTGAGTCGTTTTTTAATAGTTTTCCACTGGTAAAGTCATCTTGGAGCAGCTGCGATATCGCAACACCTGAATCAATCAGTTGTACTTCGGTTCCAAAAAATTTCTGTAAAGTGACTTTCAGTAGCGGGTAATGAGTACATCCCAGAACCACAGTGTCGATATTTTTATTTTTTAATGGAGCAAGATATTTCTGAGCAATTTGAAATGTAATGTCATTGTCATGCCAGCCTTCTTCGGCCAGCGGAACAAAAAGGGGACACGCAATACTTTCAACTTGAATTGTCGAGTCCAGTGCTTGAATTTTTTTTCGATAAATATCCGATTTTATTGTGGCCCGTGTTCCAAGGATGGCAACATTTTTATTTTTTGTTTTTTGTGATGCAAGCAGTGAACCTGGGTCAATCACATTATATACGGGACGCCCCATAAATTCTGTTTCGCTGACCTGAGTTGAAGCTGTATTACAAGCGACAACAATGGCTTTCACTTCGCGTGAAACTAAAAAATTCATATTTTGTTCAGAATATTTTCGAACCGTTGGTGCGGATTTAGATCCATAGGGTAATCGTGCTGTATCCCCTAAATACAAAAAATTCTCTGTAGGAAATTTTTGAATCAAAGCTTGCAGAACTGTAAGTCCCCCAATCCCTGAATCAAAAACACCAATCGGACGACTATCGAATTTTAGACTCATGTGTGACGTACACCGTGCGCACGTGATTCAGAAATTCCATTGGCAGACATTTCCATAAACTGAGCTTTTTCACGCATCTCTGCAATCGTTGTCGCATTGACATAGCTCATGCCACTGCGAATTCCGCCCATCAGTTCATGAAGGACATCGGAAACATGACCCTTAACGGTGACATATGTTGATTCACCTTCAGGGGCCATACCTTGAGGTAAATCTCCGCGCCATGACACTTGAGCTTTTTTTGAAGCCATACCACGGTATTGTTTTTTACCGTTCACGATATCTCCAGGGGTTTCCATAGTTCCTGAGAGCATTGATCCCAACATGATTGAATCCGCGCCCGCAGCAAAAGCTTTGACCATATCGCCGCTCGTGCGAATTCCACCATCAGCGATGACAGGAACGCCGTAACTGGCAGCTGCTTCGGCACAAAGTGCAATCGCAGTGAGCTGCGGAACTCCGCAGCCTGTAATAATACGAGTTGTACACATTGATCCTGGTCCGATTCCCACTTTGATCGCGTCCGCACCAGCTTCGATCAAATCAATCGCGGCATCTGGAGTTGCTAAATTTCCAGCAATGATCTCAACATCAGGATAAGCGTCTTTGAGCCACTTTAACGTTTCCATCATTTGCACAGAGTGACCGTGAGCAATATCAATCGTCAGTAGATTGACCCCTGCTTTAACTAAAGACGCTGTTCGTTCTTTGAAATCAGCATTGACGCCGATACTTGCGGAAATAATTTGAGCGCCTGCCAGTTTCAGTTGTTCGATTTCGAGAATTTGTTTTTCGATGTTCATAAATCTGTGAATGATTCCCATGCCGCCCATTTTGTGCATGGCGATGGCCATAGGAGCTTCTGTCACAGTGTCCATGTTGGCTGAAATAATCGGAGTGTCTAAAAATTTTGTTTTCGTCAATCGAGATCTGAGGCTTGGATCTTTGCGTGACCTGACTTCAGATTTTTTGGGCATGATCAGGACATCGTCAAATGTCAGTCCGTGATTGCGGGATTTGATATCTTTCCAGTTAAACATCAGCATAAAGATCCTTTTCGTTATTTAAAAAAGTAAAAATTCGATCTAATATCAAAAGATGAAAAAGTAAAATCATAAAAGATTCAAAAACCAAACACAGCGTTGCTGTGATGGGGTGAATGTAGAATGATCTGTATTCATCAAGGACAGTCGATAAAATCAAGGGCATAATAAAATAAAAAATTGTCAATTGAACTGAAGTATAAATCCAGTATTTTTTAAAAAACTTCTCAGATAAAACCAAAGCATCGATCTGGCCTTTTTTATATTGATCTGAAAATAGAACAATAAATGGTGCGAACATATAGTACGAGTACTTGACGAATCCTGGGATGATAAAAACAAAAAACCACAAAAAGGATTTTCCCCAGCTTCGAAGCATTTCAATGAAAGACAGTTCTAAATTTTCAGAAAAGAAAGAACTTAATTTTTCCAGTGCCGTATCTTTTTTTGCTAAATAAAATGAGCACACTAATGTTTGGACCAATGGAAAAATCAAAGCAGCGAGCAGTGATAAAAATCCCCAAATCCAGATCATGGAATTTAAGCCTGTGGGCGATTGAATGATTCTTTCAATTTTTCGATCTAAAAATTGTTGAATTAAGGCTGCTAAAAATGTAGCCGAAAAAATCAGCAAAAAACCAGACTTGATGGCATCAAAATAGTTATTCTTTTTAAGGTACATCACAACGTAGTTAAGAATTGCCTCTGATTTGACGACAGTCAAATACAAAGCCAAATAATTCTTTTTTTTTTAAGATGAAAAGACGTGACAAAGCTTAGTGATATCGCTAAGTTTTTGGTTCACAATTTTCATTTTAGTGTGCCCCGGTGGCGAAATTGGTAGACGCACAGGACTTAAAATCCTGGGCTTCGAGTGATCGGGCGTGCCGGTTCAAGTCCGGCCCGGGGCACCATTTATCTTTTTCTGGATTTTCATAAATTTTTCAACAATACCGCGAATAGTTTTTTCAATTTATATCGCACGTTTAGGTCCTCTAAAATCGGGGTCGGGATTGACGAAAAGTAATTTGCTAAGAATACTGGATAAATGAAAGTAAATCGAAATCAGGCTACGATACTCAGTTCAGCTATTCAAAACTGGAAACAAGCAGGTCAAATTGACGAAAAGACGGCACTTTCACTTCAGAGTAGCATGGAAGTCGTGGCATTTGATTGGAAGAAACTTGCAAAGTATTCATTTTGGATTTCATTGATTTGTATTGTTACGTCTGTGGGTGCTGTTTTAGCGGATAAAGTATTGCTTGAACTTCTTGAGTCGATTTTCAACGCCCCTTATATCGTTAAATTTTTTGGGCTTTCATTTTTTTCTGGTCTTATTTATTGGTATGGCATTCGCAGACGCCAATTGCAGCCGGCTAAAGTTTTTAGTAATGAAGCGATTTTGTTTTTAGGTGTTTTAGCAACAGCAGGAGCGATCTATCAATTGGGCAGAGCTTTCGATAATGGCAGCGGACATTTTTCTATTTTATTACTTTTGTCTTTTATCGTTTACGGAGTTCTTGGCTTTTATTTTAAATCAAATCTCATCTGGCTATTCTCTTTAATTTCATTAGGTGGCTGGATGGGGACTGAAACAGGCTATGCTTCTGGCTGGGGCGCTTATTATCTAGGAATGAATTACCCTTTGCGGTTTGTTTTGTTCGGCGGGATTCTCTCCGCTGTTGCTTTCATTTTTGAAAAACAGAGTTGGTTGCAAAACTTTTTCCGCTCAACTTTAGCCATGGGCTTGTTGTATATGTTTATAGCACTTTGGATCATGTCGATTTTTGGTAATTACGGAGATATGACGTCATGGAATCAGATTCAGCAAATTGAGTTGTTTCACTGGGCTTTGCTTTTTGGAATCGCGGCTGGTGCAGCTATTTATCACGGGCTTCGGTTTGAAAATGGCATGACTAAAGGGTTTGGAATAACTTTTCTATTTATAAACTTATACACTCGTTTTTTTGAATACTTTTGGGATGCGACACATAAAGCAATTTTCTTTGGTTTGTTGGGTATTAGTTTTTGGTTTTTGGGAAGTAAAGCTGAAATCATATGGCATTTAGGTGAATCAAAAAAAGTTTCCTGAAAAAACCGCCTTTATCCTGAATCCATTAACCACGCCGTTCGAAACTCCTCAAGCCGGCTGCGCCATTTATTTAGTCTCAAATTGATCACTCATTTTCTAAAAAAAACATCGATGTGTTGAGCCGCGACCTAACTAAGTCATGTCTTTATACAAAAAATCGAAACTTCGTCTCAATTAAATACGTCAGGACTAAAGTATGGACTAAAAATGCCGATCAGAACTCTGCACATTGAATTGAAAAGGAAAAAATATGAAGTCAAAGATTGATTTTAAATATTTGAGTGTCGTTTGTATTCTAAGTTTAGTTTTATCTTCTTGTAGTAAGGAAAGTAGTTTTTTTTCATTCTCAGAAGACTCCTCGACACCATCCGGTTTTTCGGAAGGATCATCAACGGCTTCGACTCAAATTACTCCGGTCTGGTCTAAAAATTCTCCGAGCGCGGCCATTGATGTACAGACAATCGATTTATTTAATAATGGAACATGTGCTGGTTCTTTTCTATTTTCTATTGTTGCCAGTGGCGAAATGGAACATATGAGTATCACTGTCAGTTCAAGTGGGACTTACAGTTACAAACTAACAACCAAATTTAAATCTGGAAAAAATTTAGAATCAAGTTGTTCGCCAAGTATTGTTGTCAACTTAACGCCGCCGACTCCTCCGGCTCCAACATTTGCGTTGTTTCCAATTTCATATGTCACCGGAACAGGAAATTTTGAATTTGGTGGTGGATATGCATCTGGTTTTAGTGTCGATTCCAACGGGAATTATTTATTTGGTGATTACCAAAATCAACGAATTCAAGTTTTGAATCCCTACACCGGCGCCTACATCACATCTTTTGGTAACGGTGTTTTAGGTGACATTCAAGATATCGAAGTCGATGCCAATGGGAACATCTTTGCCATTAGTTACGGCATAGGCCAAGTTCATAAATTTGATAAGGATTTTAATCATATTTCCGATGCTTCAGTGCCGACACCTGTTGGTTTAAGTCTAGATAGCTTAGGTAATGTTTATGTCACTAGTTATACAAGTCACTACGTGCATAAATTTAGCAATGCACTTGGAGATTTAGGTGCATTTGTATCGGGTGGGTTATCATATCCTGGGGATACGGCCTTTGATTCAAGTGGCAATATGTGGATAGCAAATAGTTATGCCAGTGCAATAAATAAATATGATTCAAGCGGGACATTATTGTTAAGTTTTGGCGGTGTATGGTATCCGCGCTCTGTGCATGTTCTGCAAAACGGACGGATAGCGGTTTCGGACGCGAGTTATATTACTTACATTTTCGATAGTACAGATGGCCATTTGATTTCACAGTTTAATATGCCTGGTTCAAATCCATTCGCGCCATGGTCAAGTTCTCAAATCATGCGAATCATGCCCGACGGGGACATGGCTATTTTTTATAATGACAGTGGAGTGTGGCATTTAGGTAAATTTAATGAGGATGGATCCCAAGATACGTACTAGTGATCTATAGCATTTTTGAATTATTTGAATTTGTGTCTGATTTCGACACCTTTAGCGCCACCGCCTTTAAATCCAATACTCGTTTTACCGTCGTCCGACTTTACGCCGCCTTTTATGTTTTTAATCATTTCAGCATTTTGAGTTGGAACCTTATCCAAATTCAAAGGCGAAGCTTTTTTTGTATTCTGGCCAACGTGACTGTTTAAAAATGCAATTTCTTGATCCGTTAATTCATTTTGATCTGAGTGTGGAAGATTTTTTGAATTTCTTTGAATGGATAAGCGCAACTTATTGCGAAAATCAACAATATCAATCGTCGCGGCCTGAATATCAGGTGATACGACAGCCTTGTTGCAATCCGTACAATCGGACTCGGTCTTGGAAGAGTCTTTAGGAATTTCTTCAGCGATTGTAGACAAAGAATAAAATAATACAAAAATAAAAAAATGTTTTTTTCCCATAATGGATTATCGTCTTTAATCAAGGCGCACTTAATATGAATATCCCTTATTTCAACAGCTTCTCGTCGAACTGTCTCATTCAGAGATAAATTTCAATTTTTTTTGTAAAACTTGAAGCCAATTCATATGACTTAAGGCTAAAGTTGATTTGGAATACACCGATAATGTAAATGTACGGGGGTATAAAATGAAGCCTTTTCGTTATTTGAAAATGTTGTTTATAATTTTAATAATTTCTGTTCCGATTCTTTTTGGATTCCAAAATTGTGCGAACCAAAAAGTGGGATTTGCTGATCAGAGTAGTCAAACTTTACAAAACTCTACGATCAATCTTGAAGATTTTCAAAATCTTCCGAAGAGCCCTGTCGTGAGTGACCAAGTGATTGATCAACCTCGTCAGCAGGTTCATGAGCCTGCAGTCAGTCAACCGATAGTTATAAATTCAATTTGTGATTCTTATGTTGAAATTACCAATGATCAATTCTCAATTCCCGAAAAAGACTCAAATAACATTTGTTATTATAAAAAAATATTCAAAGGAATCGCAACTAAAGATTCTAGTCTATCATCAAACTTTTCAAATTACGGCGAAGCCAATGCTCAACAAATGAGTCAGTATAAAAAATTACTCATACAAGAAAGTGAAAGTTTAATTGTAAACTTGTCTTTAAATCGACGTGTTGCGATTTCGGGTGATTATAAATCCGAAGCTCCATATGGTGTTGATAACTTTATTATGGTGCAAGTTGATTCTGAAAAGCCAACGATATCGGGCTGGTCTTATTATTATGAAAATACGGCATTGATTGATATTCAAGAAAATAAGTTAATAACAAAAATCAGTTATTACTTGGGTCGAAATGCCAACGTTTTAGATGCTTGGGAAATCACAAGTCAGATGCCATTGAAGAAAAATTTCAATCTCAAAATATCAACGTTAGATAATGGTGGTTCATATTCTCTGACGCCTCTTTATTTGGTCTTTAAATAAGTTTTAAGCGACAGTTAAATCAATCGTCTTAATATAAAATAGTAATTATGCTTTTGGAGTTGGCCTGTCCATGACTCGCACATCAGTGAATCGCGCCAGCAATCTGTTTTTCCAGATAAAGTTTGGTATTCATCGCCAAGTCCTAGCATATGTCCCACTTCATGCGCAATCGCCGTCGATGTCCACGATCTTGACCAGTTTTCATCATAGGGACCGCGAGTGGAATCTTTGACGTTCACGCTGAAGTGAGCTTTGGATTCGTCCATGACAAGTTCAAATTGAAATTGGTAATCAAAATCAGTTTTAATGCGGTTTGAATTCCATATTTGTGCGGCCGTATCTAGCTTTGATTTAAAATCGTTCAGATCTGTCGCATTTGGATTTTTTAAATGAATTCTGACAATCAAAAAAATTGTTTTGTTTTTTACGATCACATCATAAATATATTTCTTTTTCACGATTCCGACGTAGGAAATTGTTCCTTGAATGACGGGAGCTAGTTTCAGATTTTTTTTGGTGATCAGATCAGGATCTGGAAAATTTTTATAAGAATCTTTCAGGTGCACGCGAAAAGATTTATAGGATTCTTTCGGAAAATATTGGATCACATCCTGAGGCATTATTTTTTCATACAACCACTGCAATTCGGCTTCTAAAGCATCGATTTGATCGTCGGCAGTGATGTCTTTAAGTTGTTGAGAAAAAGCAAACGAAGAACTTAAGAAAATCATGAATAAAACATATTTCATTTTTTTTGCTCCTGCGAAATTAAAAAATGTCTCTATTGAAAATATTGTCATTGGTTTGGATTCGTGTCAGCCTAATTGTGTAAAAACCAAACAAAGGAGATCTTCGTGAAAAAAATAATTCTGTTGTTTCAGATCCAAGCCGATTTTCTTTATACATCTTATCAAAGACCCCAGACTTGTCTTTCGAACTTTATCAAAAGGCATTGGATGAAGCGACTCTTCAGGTTGATACAAGCAAATTAAAGATGACTGAACAAAAGAATTGCGTTTACCCTTTATAGAATGAATTTACCAATTCTTTTGAATCTGGTGCTCTGTTGCCGTCCCAGTTGTTAATGTTTGATCACCGTAGACAAATGGATTTGTTCCACGAGATCCATTATCTAAATCCCAAGCCGCACCTAAGAGCCACTTCCAAGATCCAAAATAATGGAAAGGCGTGATTCCATCTTTACCACCAAAAGAGAACTTTTTGGTCAGTACGAAAAAGTGATCCGCGGAAAGCTCTGGATTTGCACCTGGATAACTAGAAACTTGGATCAGCTGTTTTTTTTGGGATGGTAATTTGTTATAAATTTCTTGGACCAGTGATTTTTTGATGATGGTATCGCGATCCGCCCAGGTCAAAGTTACAGGTATTCGCGTGTCGATCGTTTGTAAATATTCAGCATCGTACCCTGCTGGATCAAAAAGAATAACTGCCGCTGGAGCTGTTGATAATTTCGAGACCGGTAATCCGGCGGCAACACCCGCGACATATCCACCTTTTGAATGACCTGAAAAAATCACCTGATTTGCATCAAGGTTGTTCGGATATTTCTTGATCACTTCGGTCGTCAAATCGACGTAATCTGCAGCCATTCGGCGCCAGTCTTGATCAAAAAAACCAGTATCAAACTGCGGATAGACGACGGCAACACCCTTTCGAGCTAAGTGCACAAAAGTATCCTGATAACTTGATAGAGGAACAGCTTGTCCGTGACCATAAACAACCACAGTCAGTTTCCGATTCATAGTCTGAAAACCCTTTGGTGCGAAAAAATCAACAGCTCGACCTTTGATGGTTAAAGTTTCATGAATTGATTCAAATGCGTATTGGCTACTGCCAGGGTCTGTCGGATTTTGAGGTTGAGCAGGCCAGTTACTGGCTCGAGCGAACATAGAACAAAGAGTTAAAATAAATAGAATTGTTTTAGACATAGTGCTTTTAGCCTCTCATTCGAAATCGAATTTGGGTAACTCATTTTATTTAAATGCAGCGCATAGGGATCTTTTTTTGTGAGACTTTAAATCCATTTGCTCGAACTGATTGATTTTAACCTTCACTCCAGAAAGTCACAGTCTGGCCCATGGTAGAGTAGGAATTGGGATAAGATCTGATAAGCTAATTGACAGAGGTCATTTGAATGAAAATTTTAATATCCATTTTTGTCGTTTTGTTTTTGTATTCATGCCAAACATTTCAGTTTTTTGGACGAAGCCCGGCTCAATCTTTAAATTCCAAAATGGTCAAAAAACATTACATCGTTGCAGTTCATGGTATTGGTGGTGACGAAACAACGTTTGGTTCGATGAAATCAGTTCTTGTGAATCATCTGAAAAGAATTAGACCCGAAACAGAATTTGTGTTTTTAAACTTTTCGTATCCGACTGGAAAATCAGAGTTCACCACTTTTGACTTTGCGTACACCAATTTGAGTGAATTTTTGCATCAAAAAATCCCGCACGTGGGCAGTGATGAGCGGATTACATTTGTAGCCCATTCCCAAGGCGGAATTGTGACTTCGATTTGGTATGCGGGCGCTGCACTCGGTGTCGATAAAGACGGTGATTTTAATTCAGATGTTGCTCGAAAAATTAAATTAGACCAAAAATATTCAAATATCACAGAGCAAATTATTACGTTAGGAACTCCATTCTGGGGATCGAAACTCGCGACGTATCTGAATGATACGGATCGCTTGCAGTTGCAAAAATTGCCAGGGCTTGGATGTTTTTTTAATTTAGGAGATAATGAGCTGAGTGAGATGAGTTTTCTGTCTAATACGATTTATTCATTCAGACAAACGGCCCTGGCTTTGAGTCATAATCCCAAATACAGTGCTATTCGCAGTCCTGAATTTATACAAATTGCAGGTGTTTATCCGCGCGATGAAAAAAAATTATTTTATAATGACCAAAGTTTAAAACCCGACAGATATTTGAATATCAGCCAAAAAGCCCTTCATATTATTTATAAATATTTTAATGTGAATGGATTTAGCTCAGAAAAAATTAATAGCGCAACACCAGATCGCCCAGAGTCTGATGTTGCGGTGATCGTTCCTAGCAGTCGAAGTGAATTTATATTTTCAAATCAAAGTTTAACGTGTCAAAG
>JBPOIE010000043.1:0-6672 GCA_052034855.1 Bdellovibrionota bacterium
TGTTCATTTCGCTGCGAAATCACTGAAGAGACAGAAGGCTTAACCCGTTTTCAGGTCTATAAAGATAATCAAGTCTTGGGTCAGTTTGTAACTCTGTTAACTGGTCGATATAATATTTTGAATGCAACAGCAGTTGTAGCTATGAGTTATTTGAAAGAACTTCCGTTTGAATCTGTTCAAAAAGCGATATCGACTTTTACTGGAGTTAAACGACGTCAGGAAATTTTAGGTGAACCTCATGGAATTTTAATCATTGAAGATTTCGCTCACCATCCGACGGCTGTACGTCAGACGATTGAAGCTATTCAAAATAAGTATAAAGGCAGAAAAGTTTTCTCTGTTTTTGAACCGAGGTCAGCGACATCTCGTCGTAAAGTTTTTCAAAAAGACTATGTTGATGCTTTCTCTATTGCTCACGAAGTTATTTTAGCTGAAGCTTTTAATTCTCAGGCTTTAGCTGAAGACAACCGTTTTTCATCGGCCGAATTAATTTCAGACCTTAAAAACCAAGGTCGAACTGCGAATGTTTTTACAAATTCTGAGCAAATTGTCTCTTATCTTAAGTCCCATGCAAAACCCAAAGATATGATCCTGATCATGAGTAACGGTGGTTTTGATGGAATTTATCAAAAACTACTCTCAGTATTGTAGCTTTTCTTCCATAGTAGTTCTATTTTGGAACCTCTTGGATGATAATTTCTACTTTCAGTTTTGGGTAAAAATCTTAGTACTACACAATAATCAGATTTTCAGTTATTCCTGCCTCAACAAAAAAATGAGGTTTTAAGTGAAACGTTTAAGTCCGCTTCAGTTGGTTTTTTTCATAGCTCTGTCTGTCTTAACAAGTTGTCATTCGCAGGCACCACAAAAAATGGTTTCCCAGAACTGGGATCAAATTTCGAAATTTTATTCAAACAATGGAACTGAGACGCTAGCTCAGTTTTCTGCTGTGTTTAAAACAGAGCAGTACACATTAGATCAGATTCAAAAAATGGATCAATCCTCAAAAGACTATTTTGAACGATCTGTGATTAAACCAACAATAAAATATTTGTTTGGTCCACTGACAAATAAATCCATCGGCGGTATGCGGACTGAAATGTCAGTGAAAGCGTCTTGGGAATTGGCTTATAAGGAAAATGATCAAGTTTTTATTCCCTATGTTTATACAGGAACTTGGATCGTCTCTAGTAAAATGGCCGCCTCAGGAAAATTATCTTTGCCACTTCCATTCAACGAACAGGTTTTATTTTCTGATAAATGGCTGTCATGCACAGATTCAGATCCAGAACACCAAACTCAAAGTTTTTATTGGTACTTTTGGGATCCAAGTCGTTACGGTTGTGATCATAAGTTAAATATTCATTACCAAATGATTGATGTACAATTTAAATCGCCCACTCAAATGACTGTTGACACTTATCCTGAATATCAAAAAATGATTCAAAGTGCTGGGACCTCAAATAACTTTCAAATGACATTTGCATTTGGCTACGTTGCTGATGTTGAAGATTCTAATCCTGATACAGATTCAGATTATGGCATGGATCAGTACCGTAAATTTGTTCGATTCATGGATGCTGAAGCCAAAAAACTCAAACTGACAAAAACAGCTATTTTACAAAGTGAATATTTAAACCCTCATTATCCAGAAAAACAAATTGGTTATCGTTATTCCGGTGTTGTGAGTGATGTTAAAATCGAGATCAAAGTCGTCACTTCTGCCAATATTGACCAAATGGAGCTTTTTGCAAAAAGCTACGCTCACGACCATGATAGTTTTTTTAGTTGGTTTGGTCACTCTCGTGTAGGTTCAGGTTTTGATGCTGATAACTTTGCTTCGATGTTACGGTATAATCCGGAATATTATAGTCTTTCAAGTCACTATCAAATGATTTACTGGGCAGGGTGCAATAGCTATTCATATTATGCTCAGCCATTTTTTAAGCAAAAAGCAAAGTTAAGTTCGCAGTTGGGAGTTTTGAATGACTCTACAGGGACAAAAAATTTAGATATTATTGCCAACGGCTTGCCATCACTATTTTCATTTAATGCCGATAATGCGATCATTGTTTATAATGCGCTGATCAACTGGAAGACTCCGACAAGCTATCAAACAATCGTTAATCGTTTGGAGAAACGTGCTGCATCAAATTACTACACTGTGCTGGTTAACATTTTAGGTGACGAAGACAATAACAAGTAATTCATCAAATTGACCTTCTTCTCAGTCTAAGATTCAATAAAGACTTAGACTGTTGGAAGGAATTTTATGAACGCAATTATTCTTATCACTGATATTGTTGAAAAAGCGGTGTTACTGCTTCTTGTGGGACTCTCGATTTGGTCTATTTCAATTATGATTGATCGAAAGAGATTTTTAAAATCACAAATTTCTGAAGATTCATTTTTACAAGTTAAAAAAATGCTCAGCGAAAAGAAAACGAATTTCGTGCAGCTTGCTCAGAATGATTTTTTTACCTCTGCATTTAAATCTGCAGAATCTTATTCGCGTCAATTTAAAAACTCAGAAAGTATTGACCGCGCAATTTCTAGTTTTATTAAAGAAGAACGAGGCACGTTAGAAAAAGGTTTGCCAGTGCTGGCGACATTGGGGGCGAATGCGCCGTTCATAGGACTTTTTGGTACTGTTCTTGGAATTATTCGTTCATTTGCCTATCTCGGGTCACAAAGCGGTAGTACGGCCGTAATGACGGGGGTATCGCAAGCGCTCTATGCCACAGCCGTGGGATTACTTGTCGCGATCCCTGCAGTCGTTGCCTACAATCATTTTTCAAATCAAATTAAACGAGCTATTCAGAGAACCGAATCTTTGCGCGATCTGTTGATTGCGCAAACTGAGAAGTAATTTCCTATGGCTGCAGAATTTAATAACGATTCCGAAGATTCAACATTTGCATCAATCAACGTTACGCCTTTTGTTGATGTTGTCCTTGTGCTGCTTGTGATTTTTATGATCACGGCACCTGCGTTGGTCAAAGACATTTTAGAAATCAAGCTACCGAAAGTCAGTTCTGGCGATGGGAAAATCATGCTGACTTTGGGTGTTGCTGTGAACCGTGATGGAAATATCTTGTTGAATGGTGTGCTGACTGATGATGAAGGTTTAAAAAATGCAGCGCTCGAGGCATTGAAACAAAGTCCAGAGGCTCAGGCCATTATCAGTGCCGATGTCGATGTGGCTTATGGTCGTGTTGTTAAAGTGATCGATTTGTTAAAGACTGCGGGTCTTGAAAAGTTTGCAGTTCAAATTGAGCAGGAAAAAAAATAGAGACGTGTGAATATGTCATTTTTTAACCGCTGGTCGTCATTTCAACTTTCGTTATCAATGCATGGATTGATTGCAGCGGTTATACTTGTATTCAGTTTAGACTTAGTTCAATTCAAAAAAACAAAAACTGTCCATTTTGAAGTGATTGAAAATCCAGTTGTGGCACCGCCGAACTTAGTGCTTCAGCCGAAAAACGAAACCAAACCAATTGAGCCCGTAAAGCCAATTCCTGAAAATACGCAAAAAGTTTTTGGACTCAGTCGTAAAGCGATCACATCCACTGATGCCAATGCAGATTCAGCTCGTGTTAAACAAGGTAATACAATCGCCAAAGAAAATGATGATTTAAAATTAAAAGATTCTGACCCTGATTCTTTACCAATTCCTGCAGACGATTATTTAGTCACCAGCGGAGCAAAGTTAATTTCATCAGTTCAAGCAAATCGTACGGATGAGGCTCGAAAAGCGGGTTATACAGGAACTGCAATTTTACTTATTTTGATAGATCAAAATGGCGTCGTGCGAGAAGCCAAGCTTTTAAATAAATTAGATTTTGGTCTTGATGAAAAAGCGATCGAGATCGCTAAAAGCCTTAAGTTTATTCCAGCTAAAATCAAAGATGATCCTGTTGCTACAAAAATTCGATTTAGTATTAATTTTAAATCTTCTAATTAAGGGACTGCATGAAAATTAAATGTCTTTTTTTATTCGTCATCGCACATTTCATATCCTTGGAATTTGCTCATTCGCAGATTTCAATTTCCGGCGTTGTCCTCGAGAAAGGACGGAAAATTAAATTGTCTGACGTGAAAGTGTTTGTTTTGCCTGATAAAATTTCAGCAACAACTGATAAAAACGGTGAATTTAAAATTGAAGGAATTACGACTCTCGAATCGCAACTCGTTATTAATGCAGGTGGATTCGTTCGTCTCGAGAGATCATTTCAACTGCAAGATTCTGTACAAGGGCTTACGCTCTATCTCGAAAAAGACAATTTAACAGCAGACATTGAAATTGATGTTGTTGATAGTTCACTGAAGCGGGATCAGGCTCGAAAATCTTTGAGTCGAAAACAAATTTTTGAAATGCCAGGAGCGAATGGTGATCCCGTCAAAGCCGTTCAAAACTTACCTGGCGTGAATAGAACTCAGGGCTTTTCCTCTCAGATTGTGATTCAAGGTGCTGATCCCAAAGATACATCCTACGATTTTGAAGGTCATGAAATTCCAATCATTTTCCATTTTGGTGGACTCAGTTCGGTCGTCATGCCTGAAGCTGTTGAGAGTGTCGATTTTTATTCCGCCGGATATCAGGCCGACAGATCAAGAGCCCTAGGTGGTATGATTTCCTTAAAATCAAGAAACCCCGAGGTGCAAGATCGTGACAGCAAGGGATTATTTTATGTTGATAATCTAAGTGCAGGTGGTCTTTTCGAGGCAAAAATCAACGATCACAGTTCGTATTTAATATCTGGCCGGTACAGTTATGTTGGATTTTTTTTAAAAACGGCGTTTAAAGATAACGACGCACTGGATTTAACTGTGGCTCCTGAATTTATGGATATCACCAGTGTGTATCAAAATAAACTCTCAGAGAAAGAGAATTTGAAAGTCTCATTCCTAGGGTCTCGGGATAAATTGGCTTTTGTATTTTCTGAGCCCGTTCGTGAAAATCCTGCCATTCGCGGAAATTTCTCAAATACGGTTCAATTTTTTAGAATCATTCCTCAGTATTCGATCCAACTGGACGAGAAAAATATATTTAAAACAAGTCTTGGTATCGGTAAAGATCAATTGGCCGTCGATATTGGCGAACGTTATTTTAAATTAGACACCACAGCGCTCACTACACGTGGTGAATGGGAACATCAGTTCTCTGAAAAACTCATCTCTCAACTGGGGTGGGACAATATTTATTCAACAGCCGATGTCAGCTTTAAGGTCCCGATCAGACGAAGCTCAGGGGGCGTCGATAATCCTGTGTCAGCAGGTGATGATCGAATGGCTGAAATCAAAGATTCTAAAGTCAGTAACTTAGGTCTTTATTTAAGAACTGAATATAAATTCAATGATCAACTTAAACTTATTCCCAATTTTCGTTTTGATCGATTTTCTCAAACGAAAGAATCATTTTTCTTACCGCGATTAGCCGCTCAGTATAATTTAGATGAATATCGTTTTTATAAAGCAGCTGTGGGTCAATATGCGCAAAATCCAGAGCCACAAGAGTCTGGTTCTGAATACGGGAACCCTGACATCAAAGCGCCTCGCGCAATTCATTATACTTTAGGCTATGAGCACGATTTTAAACGCGGAGATAAAACAGGAACATCCATAGCTGTGAACTCTTTTTACCGTGATTTCTCAAAATTAGTGGTCCAATCGTCGAATACCATTGTCAGAGATGGTGCTACTGTCTATGAAGTCGTCAATAACGATGGAACCGGCAAAGCTTATGGCGCAGAACTTTCTGCAAAATATACCAAAGACCAAATTATGGCTTCTTTGTCTTACACGTATACTAAAAGTCTGCGAACAACACCGGGGCTCGGCGAATATCAATTTGAATACGATCAAACTCATAATCTCAATTTGATTTCAAGTTACGAGTTTTCGAATCAATGGAAAATATCAGGACGTTATCGTTATGTGACGGGGAATCCTTTCACGCCGATCACGGGATCCATTTATGATGCAGATAATGAAACTTACTTTCCCATTCGCGGAGCGATTTACTCTGAACGGAACAAAGCGTTTCAACAACTTGATCTCAGGGTCGATAAAAAATTTATTTTGGATCGCGAAATCTGGAGCATTTACTTAGATATTCAAAATATTTTAAATATAAAAAACCCAGAAGGCTTTCAATACTCATATGATTATTCACAAAAAATTGATGTCATGGGACTACCGCCGATTCCGGCCTTGGGACTCAGAGGAGAATTTTAATATGAACGTTCCAAAAATTTTACTTCTATCGCTGTGTAACATAATTCTTTTTTCATGTAGTAAAGATGATTTGCCACAGTTCAATCAAGTGAATAGTCTTCGAGTGATTGCGATGACAACGCCAACGCCGGAAGTGAATCCTGGTGATGTGGTGACAATCACGCCTGTTGTCAGTGATGTCGCTGAGGCGACTGCGCTCAAAGACACAGTGAATGTGTGTGTAGATTTAGGAGTCGCTTATGGTGTAACTCCAACCTGTGAAGGAAATCCTTCGAAGGTTACAGTCCATGCAGATCGAACTCTAGCAGCTCCTGGTGCCGGTGCGAATTGGACAGGAAATGCAGATACTTTCAACTTTACAGTTCCCAGTTCGCTGGTGATGTTTACTGGGCGAACGGCGCAAGAGCAATTTAATGGCGTGAATTATCTCGT
>JBPOIE010000057.1:0-18264 GCA_052034855.1 Bdellovibrionota bacterium
GCGAGCTTCGTAGTCATGCTTTTTCCTGAAGTTAATTTGTTGATCTCAAGCTAGAACTAACCACAGAGGAGTTTGTCTGAAAAAAAGAGTGATTTTAATAACTGAGAACACCTCGTTTGGGGAAATGGGCGCGGTGAGGTATATTGGGCCATATCGCATTGCTCACGAGCTTGAGCTCTCCGATATAGAAACAATTGTTATTGATCGTTTCTATCAAATTCCTCACTTTTTCAGTTTGCTTAAGGAATTTCTACATCAGGACGTTGTTTTGTTGGGTATATCGACAACTTTTTTAACACCACCTCATGGCGCGATAGCACCACACCACAGTCGACACGAAAGTTTGGATAGGTATTTTAAAAATGTCATAGTGGATCAAGACATATTACTTGTTAAAAATTGGTTTGTAGAACTCAGGTTTCTTTTAGATCGGCATGCAAAAAAAGCTAAGATTATTATTGGAGGGACAAAGTCTGAATCGTTTCGTCGCGGAGAACTTGCAGAAATTGAACAAGTTGATTATTTAGCAGTTGGATCTTTTGATTTAATTTTCCCTGAAGTTGTACTTGATATTATCAAAACAGGTCGGGCCAAAACCTTACCTGGAAGTAAAAACGTCATTGACTCGGCAGGAGCTTATTTGCAAAAGAAAGATTGTCCAACACACGAGTGGTTGCCGCATTGGTTGATTGGATCTGGGGAAGCGCTACCTATAGAAATCTCTCGTGGCTGCGCATTTAACTGCAAATTTTGTAATTACGAGAAAAAATCAAGTTACCGCAAACCTGTTGAAACTTTGAAAAAAGAGTTTATTAAAAACTATGAAAACTTCAGCACAACAGCATATCATTTTTTAGATGATTGTTTTAATGATTCAAGAGAAAAGGTTGAAACCGTTTGCAATATGATTTTAAGCTTACCGTTCAAAATAGAATGGGTCAGTTATGCGCGATTTGATGTTGCCGTGAAGTATCCTGAAACAGCCGATTTAATGATTGCATCTGGAGCGCGAGGACTTTACTGGGGAATAGAGAGTCTTAATTATGATGTTGCGAGAAAAGCTGGAAAAGGGACACCGCCAGAAAAGATCAAAAGTTTTCTTGTCGGTTTTTTTGATAAGTATCGCGAACAGTGCCTTTTTTCGGGATCATTTATTTCAGGATTGCCGGGCGAGACCGAAGAGAGTTGGTTCGAACAAGTTAAGTGGTTGTTGGCAAATCCTTGCCTGCATTTCTGGCAGAAGATTTTTTACAAAAATGGAAACAAAAGAATGGTGCCAAGATTGTAGATAACATTTGGGCGTATCCTTATATTCGATCTTTTGGTCTTAGTGTAGCTGAAACAAGAAGCCTTTACAGCTCTCTACCTAGAGAGACTCTTCTCCCACTAATAAACAGAGCAAAAGCCAACAGGGATCATAGCATGGAGGATTATATTAAAAAATTGAACACTTTAGCGAGATCAACGAAAAGTTGATCAAAAAACACAGGAGCTGATTAAGGTTGCTCCCGAAAAGTATAAACGGACGAAAGTGACGCTTGAAAATTTACTAAAGGAAATCTCAAAAAATTAATTATTGAACCCGGTCTGGAGATATGCCGTAAAAGACTTCGTCGAGGTACAACAGTAAAGACTCGCGAAGTTCTTCGATTGTCATATTATTGGGGTCTACTTCTAGGGCGCGAAAGGCAGCAAACAGCTCCGTTTCGATAATGTCTTTATCTATTTTTGAATGCTCAGAAAATTGATCTAAAACTCGTCCCATGTTCGCCTCCTGCTTACGTTGGGTATTTTTGATAATCGCTTAGCCTCAGCTGCCCGTCCATGGCGGCTTGTATAGTTATGACAAATTCATCAAATCAAAGGGTTAGTAGAGTTTCAATTTTATAAATCAAATTATTAAAAAGATTAGCCGCAGGTCTAGTGCTCTGCGGGTCAACACGTTTTATTGCAGGCGTTAATTAGCGATCGTTTATTCCCACATACAAGCTATATCGACTTCTTAGCTCAACAGTCATTTGAAACGGCAAATTCGAACTGTCAGCATATTGAAAAATGCAATCAGCCACCTGTTCTGCGGGGAGAACATAATCGCGTAAAGTACTTTTAAGATGATCGCTCTGATGTTTTGAAAGTCTCTGAAAAGAAATTTGCTCAAGGTCTATAGCCGAAAGTTCTCGGATCCAACGCTTTTGGGTTGAATTCAAAGTATTCAAAGCTTTCGAATGAATAAGGCTTGGAATCACTTCGACAAAACCGACAGGAGCATTTTTATGTTCATTAAAAACAAGTTTTGCCATCGTTGTAAGCGCTGTTTTCGCCGAAGCATAAACAGTCGGAGTTGGAGCTAATTTTGAGGTTGAAGTAACGTAGACAACTCTTCGTGCTTTTTGGTCTGTCACAGCGGTTTTAGCAAAGATTTTCATAACCTGAGCAGGGCCAAAGCAATTAACATGGAAATATTTATCTATTTCTGAAGTTGGGCGAAGGTGATTAAATTTCGAATCATAGTAACCAGTGCAAATTACTAATACATCGGCATCTGAGTGATGAATCCAATCGTTAGAAATTTGAGCTTCATAATTTTTATCAGTAAAATCGTATCCATAAACTTCAGCAGCTCCACCAAGCTCCAACTTAAGTTCGCTCAAGTTTTCGAATTTAGAGGCCCAAAGTGATAAACGATAACCTTTTTGATAAAAAACTCTAGAAACTGCAGAGCCCAGATCTCCACTGGCGCCGAGGATAATAACTTTTTTGGGAGATTTCATGTTCTTCCTTTTTATTAAATTTTATATTCTACACGAGTTCGATTCAGTACATCTACGATTTTGTCTCTACATTCCTGTGCCGAATTTCCTACTGCAAATATTTGTGGAGATGGTTGAATACTGTTTTGATTTTGGGGTACTTTGTATCCTGGAATCAAATGATCCAAATAGGCAAGACGTATTGTCATTTTATCATATGTTGGAAACTGAATTGACTGAATGATCTTTCCTTCTTCGAGCCAGTATGGAGTTTTAAGATAGGTAGAATATTTCAAATCAAAGTTTATGCTTTTTTCCTGAAAGTAAAGAAAAAGTTTTTCGTAAAAGTCCGGCAACATAAGCGGATAGAGATAAGACCAAATCCCGGCAACACGAAGATTTAAGTCAAATAAGTAAAGTAAGTTACTCTTTTCAACAAACTGAAAATTTGTTACAATGTTCTGCAGCCCTAGAGCACTAAAAAAATCTGCAAACATTTTAATTTGAACCAAGATAGCCTCGGAAATGTTTTCTGCAGATTTGCTTTCAACGATCAAAAAATCAGAATCACGAGAAAAAAATTCGCCAATTAAAAAAATTTTGTACTCACCTTTTTCGCGAAAAACAATATGAACATCAAGACACTTATCACTAGGCATCATTTCTTGGACAATACTTTGATTTAACGCCTGAGTCTCGGCAGTTTTTACAAACGCGTCCATTAATTTTTCAGCTTCAAGATAAGCGATCAGATCATTTTTATTTTGATAACTTCGATAATCCCACGAATGTCTTGGATTGGCACCTGACGACACGTTTGATTTTATCATCAAATTGATTTTATCTGGAATTTCACTAAAGTTATTTCGATCGTGAATCAGCCACGTTCTAGGAGTATTTAATTTATGTTGCGCTAAAAAAAGAGACAACGAATATTTACTTTGAAGATGTTGGGCAAGAGATTTAGACATATAAGTTGCCCCGACCTCTTCGGCGGCCGCAGCGATCAAGACACTTCCCATATCATAGCCTGAAAAAACAAAGTCAATTTGGTTTTTATATTTTTTCAATTTGTTCGACAGCACTATTGGATGACTAAGGGGATCCAATATTAAAATATCTTCATTCATACTATAACGTTTTGATGCTGCGACCAGAATAGTTGAATAACCATTTGCTTTAGCGACTTGTTGAAATGGGATTACCTTTTGTGCGGACATCCAAGTGTCATGTGTTATAATTAAAACAAACCGAGTCTTCATTAAGACTACAATATACGAAATTTTATAGAAAGAAAGAGAGTATTTATAATTGAAAATGAGACCACAGTTTGACTCATCCTCTCGGTCGTGAAAAGATGGCTACATGTCTAAAAATAAATTTGAAAAAACTTTGAATCGGCGGGAGGCGTTAGCCGGAGCCTCAACAGCTCTCACTTTTTTATTTATGCCAAAGCTTTCTTTCGCTGGGCAGGATCCATCAAGCTCAAATATACTCGCTGAATCGGCCAATTATTCAAACTACGAAATACTGTATAGGAATGAGCACCCGCTTGGAATTTCTGATGACCTAAAAGCGCAATTAAAAAAATCTTGTGATTCGGACGCATTCCATCATTACAAATTTCTTGAAGAGCAGAATAAAAAGCTGAAAGCTAAAATTAGAGAAAAAATTTCAGTTCCTGAACAATTTATATTTATTGCCCCAGGAGCAGGACCAACACTTGAGAGAATTCTGATTACAATCATGGTTCAAAAAAAAACATTCGCGATATCAGATCCTGATTTTTATTATTTGTTTCGAGTCACTGATCACCTTGGTATCAAAACAAAGAAGGTACCTCTACTACAGGATTATTCAGTTGATCTAGATGGATTAAAAAAGACCAAAGCAGACTTTATCTATCTGTCTAATCCACATGTTCCCTTTGGACGCGCTAAAACCAAAGAAGAAATTAGAATATTTCTGAAGTCAGTTGAAAAAGACACTATCGTTGTTATTGATGAAGCCTATTCTGAATTTTCACCACGATTTTTAGATGTGACTTCAATCGACTTGGTTAAAGAATTTAAAAATTTGATTGTTGTCAGAACTTTTTCAAAAATTTATGGACTTGCAGCTTTACGAATCGGTTACTACTTAACTCAAAATAAAAATTTTACCGAGTACTTCACTATTTATACAACAAGTGCCTTTTCTGCTAAGGCCGCTCGCCTGGCATTAGATGACGGTAAGCGCTTTCGTGAGACCTTCGCTTTTGTCGAAGCTGGACGTTTAAAGATCAAAGAGGCTGCAAGGAAAATGGGTATCAATTGTATTGAAAGTGAAACGAATTTTATAACTTTGTTGACGAATCCTGATCAAAAAAAGTCCATCGTAGCAGCGCTTGAAAAAAGAAAATATGTTTTTTCTCCACTAAGTAAACTTCCACAGTTGCGGATTTCACTAGGCTCATTAGAGTCTATTGCTGATGCCGTCAGGGTTATTGAAAGCTTGAAAATCTAGGGCGGACCATACATGGTTTTAAAAACGGTCTTCACGTTTTTAGCTGCACATAAATCTTTCCACAAATTTTTCCAGGGATGAAGTTGGATCACAATAGGATTTTCAGTCTGCAGGGGTTCAACCCAGCCATATTGCGGGAGTAATTCATCGAGTTCCGCAGTATAGGTTCCAAAAAATCTATCAAAAATAATTAGCAATCCACCATAGTTCATATTTAAATACTCCTTGTTGGCTGCATGATGTACTCGGTGCGAAGATGGTGTGTTGATAATATACTCAAGAAAACCTAGTTTCGGAATCCATTCGGCGTGGATCCAGAATTGGCAAATCAAATTTAATGCAAACATCAGAGAAATTAGACCTGGTGGAAAACCCAAAATGGCTATCGGAGAAAAGAAAATGAAACTCAGATTAAAACGTGCTGTCCATCCTAGGCGATAATTTGCAGCAAAATTCAGTTGTTTTGAACTGTGATGGACCGAGTGTGTACACCAAAACCAACGGATACGATGACTTGCACGATGAAACCAGTAGTAAGCAAAATCTACTACGAAAGCGAGAAGTGCCCAATGCCAGAATTGATTCATCGAGAATTCAAAAACCTTGTTTTGAAACATAAAAATCATTCCGGGGTAAGCAATCCAAAATGGAATTAGATCTGTTATAACCCGACCAGCAAGCATAAAAAGCGAAGAGGCTGTCGATCGCCAGTTGTAATTCAATTTGAATACGTAAGCCTGGAGCCCGCCCTCCAAAACGGCAATTACAACCGAAAAGGAAAAAAGCATCCAAACCCATTGCTGAAGAGCCCACTGTTTCATCTAAAAAAATATATCATCGTGCCGATGGACATTCAGGGAAGATGAACAGCTCTAGCAAATTCTAGACGTATGTCCAGAAACACAAAAGCACTTATAGTTTTCCTGATTGTGAGCAGGTTATAAGATAAAATCTAAGGCTTATGAGTTTCATTCCCACTTCGGCAAAGCTCGATAGAGAAGCTTTCTTTTGGATTTATTTTGTCCCGCTTTGGACGATTCCGCCAGCCCTTTTAATTTTAAACAATTTCCACCCTTTATCAATTATGCTTTATTATCAGGTTGTTTTTAGACTACCGCACTTTGTAATGACCTATTTGATTCTGAATAAAAAGTCCATTTTCAGTCCTTCCCAAGCAAAAACCTTTGTTAAATTTTTTTCCCCACCGTTAGCGATTATTGCAGCGGTTTATTTTCTAGGGAAGTATGATTCTAATTTTTTTAAAATATTCATTTTTTTGAATTTTATAATAGGATTTATACACAACAATTCCCAAGCTCGTGGGCTTTCACTGATGTTTCTTTCAGAAAAGTCTCCAGAAATCGTGCGAATTGTGAAATCTCTTTTCGTACTTTTGCTATTGGTTTCGATTGAGCCTATGATTGTTTTTGCATTCGGAATTTCTGGATTTTTCCCGCCAATACTTTTAATAACCGCAAAAATTCTTGGAGCAGTCTTGACTGCTTGGCTCATTTTAAAACTGGTTCGAAAGAAAACCGAAAGAAAATTTCTTTGGTATTTTCTATCATCGCTATTCGTATTATTTCCGTGGAGTTTTTATGGACACTATGTGCAACAGTTTCTTGTTCATAATCTACATCATTCGTTAAACTATCTAGGAATTGGCATTGCTTCAATTGCCGGCACACAAGTGTCATCTTATAGAAATCTGAAAGCATTTAAAATTTATGGCGCTTGTTTGGCGGTCTCGATTATTATCGGTTACTTCTACAGCAAAAAACTGACAAATATTGACAACAATTTTGGATTCATTAATTGTTTCTTCTTTGTTCATTATTATCTTGAGACTCGGATCTGGAGAGATAAAAATCTAAATTTGAAAGATATTTTTCTTTTTAAAGAGTGGAAAAAAAGTACCCATCCGTTAAATACAGCGGCATAAGGAAGACTGGAGAGTAAATTGGAATCTTCATTGGTTTTACTGGATGAAAGCCACCGAAATCAAATTTTAAAATTCTGGAGATCTAAGCGCGAAATCTACGGCCAAGTTATTGAGCCTGATGAAGATCGTATCAACGCAAAGTTTAATTCATTTTTTACTCGAAGCAAAGATATCTATCGAATTTATGGGATTATGAACCCGGCTGGAGATCTTGTTTTCACTATTGGGGTCGTTATGTGGGACTCGCTCCCTTATTATTCATTTATCGAACTTACTTCTTTGACTGGCTCCGGCTTGTCTCACAAAATCAAAGAATTTATGTCACAGGGGATTAATCAGCTTCTATCAGATATGTTAAAGGTTAAAAGACATACCTTCTATTATATCTTTGAAAGATCACGTGTAAATAAAAATGTAGAATGGGATGACGGTCACTCTCATTCATATCAGAAATTTATTAGTGAAACTGACAAGTATGATTATTCAACAGAATTAATTGTTAAGCCTGGAGAAACACCCGAGTTTGCCACTTACTGGCGACTAATGGGAAGCCGAACTCATAAAGTAGAATTAATCATTCGCAGAGGGATTTTAAAACCACATTTTATGAAAGAACTTTTTGACCGCTGATCTAGTGTTCAGTAGTCTGAATCTATGTTGACCAGTCATTCTTCAAAAGATTTTCTACGCTTTGCAGATTTGGTAGGGTCATCATTTTCCCAAAAAAGCAAAGCTTTCGCTATAGAAAAAAGTGAGCTGTGCACCTGGCGAAGCCTAGTCGCTGTATTTTATAATTACTCTGTGATTGTTATTGCCACACTGTTCGGAGTGAAGCTCAATCATCCCGCAGCCTATGTATTTTTAATATTAATCATCGCTGCTCGCCAGCATGGACTGTTGATTTTAATCCATGAAGCAGTTCATGGATTGCTATCTAAGAATAAAAAAGTGAATTTTTTTATTGCCGATCTTTTTTGTGCACTTCCTTTAGGAGTTAATCTCTGGGGTTACCGAGAAAATCATTTAGCTCATCACAATTACCTTAATCAGGAAGCCGATCCTGATTGGACGCGAAAGAAAAAGTCTGATTGGAATTTTCCAACATCTAAAAAAAAATTAGCACAACTTTTCTTAATGGAAATATTTTACCAATTTCCCAAAGGACGTTTCTTGCGCATCTGGAACTTTTTATTTAAAGTCAAGCATCCAATGAAATACAGAATTTTAATATACTCATTCTACCTTTTGTCGGGTGTCTGTATTTATCAACTTAACCTGGGCGTTGAGTTTGTTTTATACTGGATTGTTCCATTGTGGTTTTTTCTACCTGGGATTTTTCTCGTTCGTAGTATTGCAGAACATTTTGGCTTAACCTACGAACACGAACTAAACTCTAGCCGTAACGTAGAAGCGAGTTTTATGAACTCTATATTCATACCTCACAACGCGGGCTATCACCTAACCCATCATCTTTACCCTCAAGTACCTTTTTATCATATTAAAGAATTAACTGATTTCCTCACTAACAGTGAAAGTTATAAAGAGTTGTCCTCGACTAATGATGGTTATCTCTTTGGAAAAAAGACCTTGCTGATGCAGGTATTAAAAAAATCCTGATGGCTTTTCCTGAATTAACTTATCAGAATCATTTTCAGTACTTCTACGATTCGGAACCTTTTTCTCAAAGAAAATCTGCCGATCAAAATTGGAAAGTTCAATATGGCAAGCCAAGATCAATTGGAATGACTTTCAAAGAGGCCTGTCTTTATCAGGCAAAGTTGATTCAATCTCGCGCATCCCGTGGGAAAATCGGTATTTTGTGCTCAGGTGGTATCGATAGCGAGGTCACGCTTATATCTTTCGTTGAAGCCGGGATCCCAGTTAAAGCATATATAGGTCGAATGAGTAATGATTATAATTTTCATGATATTTGCTATGCCATTATGGTTTGTGAAAAAAATTCGATTTCATATACTTTGATCGATTATGATTTTGAAAAAATGATGCAGGAAAAAGGATCGAATTACGCTGAAATTTCACAGTGCTTTTCACCACAGCTCATCAATGTTATGTACCTAATGGACCAAATTTATGAATTTGTGGTCGTTGGATGTGGCGTTTGCGTTTTAAAAAGAACTTCTCTTGAAAAAAACGACTGGCAATTAAACGAACGTGAAAGAGTGGTTTCGTGGTATAAATTTTTATTGCATCGAAACAGAGAAAGCTGCCCAGGATTTTTTCAGTTTACACCGGAAGCTATTTTTTCATACGCTAATGACCCTTTTGTGCGCGAACAGTTTTTATCCGCCAAATATATCAACAGCTCAGATTTTAAACTCGCAATGTATTCCAGACACTTTAATCTTGTAGCTAGGCCAAAGTTGACAGGATTTGAAAAAATTCAAGATATAGATTATCGTTACCGCTCACAGTTACTGAAATCTTATGGAATGTGCGATAGCGTTTTCAAAACTGATTTATCTTTTTTCGAAAACGAAAATCTGATCAAAAATAATATGGTCTTTTAACTTTGTAAGATAACAAATACAGATTGCTGTTCATTTCTGATTTTATTTCCTCAAGTTTTAAAATTTGATTGGTATTAGAGATAAGATTTAAATATTTATTAAAGACATAGTCCGCTCGGCCCTCAAGGCATTTTCTATCACTCTCTAAAAAATCATGAAACAACTTGGTTTTTAGAGGATCCAAATCGCATATAAAGTTTTCTTTTGCTTCCTTATACATAACATTTCTCTTGTTCAGAATAGATTGACTGAGCTCAAGCAAATCAATGAGATGTGCTTTCAACCTCAGTAGCTCGTACTCAACAGGCGCGTTATTTAATTTGCTAACTGTTAGAAAAGCTTGGGTTATTTTGATCATCGGCCAACTTGCTTTTCCTATATTTAGTTCCGCATATGAAAACATTTTTTTATCGATGGTTGATTCCTGCAGAAACTTGCCATTTGATAAAATATAAAAATACTTTCTTTTAAATAACATGGCTTAAAATCTGCTCTTTACTCAGTGGTCTAAAGTTTGAATCAAAACCGTCATTAAATTCTAAAAGTGCCTGTGTTTGCGGCAGACTAGCGACTTTTTCCTTCTTCAGGTATGCAGAATCTTTTACATATTCAAAAATGAGTTCTTTCATCGGGTATTTATATGAATTCCAAGTATTTTTGATTTTTTTGTCGTGATTGAGAAGACTCCATTTTTGAAACTGAGGAGTATCATAGAAATGAAAAACTCGCTTTGCAGTATTTTGAGGATCCTGCCAAAGTCTATCTGCTAAAAACCGGTACTTTACGTACTGCCATTTTTGAGTGAAATTATACCACCAAAGAAAATCATGAACTGTTTTTATTGGAAATGGACTCTCCTCGATAATTGGCTGCAGCCGTTCAAATACTTTTTTCCCAACCCCATCGTCTTGAGGAAAATATTGCATTAGCTTTAGTACGGCATCAGCATAGGGCTTATGGATTATGGAATCTCCGTACATGATCACAGCGCGACCAATCATATCACTGCCGTAAAGCTGATCTCCGTGTTCGCCGGTAATATAGCAACTCATGTCATCATGAAGCCATTGGGAGGGGCTCTTAAAAATGGTTTCGATAGAAACCCGCCCTAAAAATTGATTAAAAAAAACTGGATTTTCATTGATTGATTCAACATTCATCAGAACCGTGAGCTTTCGCAAGGTTGCAGGTTGCCAATACTTTAAAAAAGACACAAGAACAAGTGAGCTATCAATTCCACCGCTATATGAAAGATAAATTTTTTCAAAACTGGAGTTTTCAATTTGAACGGCTCTTTGATAACAAAGTTCTTCGAAAGTCATTGTATTTGAAGGTTGTGTGATAATATCGGATACTTCTTCGCTAGCCAAAGTAAAGCGTAAGCCTTCAGGTTTATAATTTAACCTGCTTATCATTCTGTTGAGTGGTGCCGCGTGTGAACACCCAACTTTCAGTTTTCCTTTTAGGAAAAAGCTATTTTTAGTTGTCAGCACAATCATGAAATTCTCATTGCTTTGCCGTGATCATATCATAACATATTATGATATGATCGACATTTCAGCAAACGAAATTCAAAGTTACTTTTTTAAAAACAATTCGAACGATTTCGATATTCTTCGAGTGAAGACCAATTATGATATGCAAAAACTCAAAAAAAATATTGCCGAAATTATCGATAAAGCTGGATTTCGTAATAAAGACAAAAGCGAAAGGAGCAATGAGGATTATGCCGGGATTGGTCTGCAATATGCTGACGAAGCCGATCCAATCTATGATGCCGTTGATCAGATTGCCTATATTCCTGAAGAAGGCCCCGTAAAGTATTACAGAACGCCCCGGATATTATATAAAAAAAATGAATTCGGTGAAAAGTTATCTTATTTGTACAAACCTCTTGATCAACTGCAATTATTCAGAGGGCGAATCTTAAACGCACGGCCGAACATTAAGATGCCGTCTCATACAGATGGTCTGCATATTTATAATTGCCACGTACCCGTCTTTACGAACCCAAAGTGCTTGATTCACATCAATAGAAAACCTTATCACTTAGAGGCTGATGGCAGTTTTTATATTATTAACGCACAAAAGCCTCACCATATTTCAAATCAATCCGAAGAAGATCGTATCCATGTTATTTTCACGCTTAGCTTTTTTTCATTTAAGAATTGGTCCAAAGACATCATTGATCGTTCACTAGTTGAATTGAATATTAAAGATCCTGTTTATATAGAAAAGACCTACAATCACAATGGTCTACATTACCCATCAGGCGAGATGCTGAACAAAATCAACGGCTGATTTTTTTATATTGGTTTATTTAAAAATAGAAATAATTTTTAAGTTGTTTAGATATTTCTATCAGAACTGGCTATAGACGCTGTTACAGAATAGAGCTATAATCTATGAAGCAAATGAGAAAAATACCCTTGCAATACGGATTTCGACTTCCCTATCAGATTTCTTTCAAAGATCAGCTAACTATTATTGAGTATACTAAAAGCCAGGGTCAAAAAGCCGGTTTTAACAGGGATGTTGATGGGGTCTACTGTGAACCCTGGTACTTTTTATCTTTAAGAACGATTGAAAATCGACAAGAAGTGAAAGAACAAATAAATGGCCCAGTTTCTGACTTTAAGTTTCGCTACTCTCCACTTTGTCACTGGAAATGGCAGGAAACACCCATCACTCAACTTGTCAAAAGCCTGGTTAATCCTATTTTACATCTGTATGAAAATTTCGAAATCACACGAGTTCAGGTGATTATTCAAAAACCTGGCGTGGATTTACCCCTTCACCGCGATAGAACTGAAGACAAAATAAGCGAACAAATACAAGCACACAATTTAAAATTGGCACTCAAAATACCACTCACCGAAGTGCAAGATGATAATGGAAGCCCGCATCTTGAAATCGACTCACAGCAAATTAAATACAATGCGGGGAATTCATATTTTACTATCAACGAGCTAGATTTGCGGCACGGCGCTTTAGCTGTCAAACACTACCGGGGGGTCATTTCTGTAGACGGCCACCTTAATCTTTCTAGTTTAACTAACGAAAGAAAAACTGAACTGGCCGCTGTATAAATCAAAAATTATCTAGCGAAAGTTGTTTCTTCAATCAATCGCTTTAATTTTTCATTGCCATATTCGAGAAATATTGCACGAATAGCACAAACCAAAGTTAATGCTAGAACAGAGGCAAAAATGATTTGCGCTTCTCTGAAGGCGAAATCAAAAAGTGCAACGATCAGCGCAAACAACAGTTGTCCTTTTCTAGATTCGGGAGAAGTTTTTGGATCAGTACTCATGTGAAATGCAAAAATAAATCCACTTACGCTAAAGATAGGACCAATCAGATAAAAAAGACTAATATCCGTGATTCCGAATTTAATTAAACGAAGCAGGAAGAAAACTGATATATATGTCAGCGACAAGACCCAACGATTGGCTATGATAGATACGGTAATTCCGAAACAGGCAAAGAAAATCATCATTTCTTTTGATCCTAGCCATTGTCCTGCGCTCATCATAGCTACATCAGAGAATGCACACATTGCCAAAAGAAGCCCAAAGTTTCCCGGATTAAAAATATGCCGTCCGCGCACTGTGAAAATGTACTTAGAGAGAATGCCAAATCCTACCGCCACGAAATAGGGCCATAACAAATGCTTCGTGACCATCAGCATGTAACACGTGCTGCAGGTAATCCATACGGAAATGTTTAAATGTGGTTTTCTACCGACCCAGCGCTGTAGCAAAAGATCCATACAAATAGCAGCGCTGACAATATACAAATAGTGACTTAAATGCCGGTCTCCTTGGTATAAAAAAATTAAGATGAATAAATAGCTGTGATGGGCACACCATTGGCTAAGAGAGCCTAGTCTTGTTTTTATAAAACCAATCACTTTCTTCATCTTATTCTTCCACCGTATTGTATTTATTTATAAGCAAATTTTCATACGTCTTTTCGGTGCCTGATGGCCATAGAACATGAACTAAGACTTTCTTTTCTTTGCCCAGGCCAAAAATTATTTTATTGTGCGACTGAGACGAGTAACCATTTGTTGGGTAATGCTCATACGCTCGCTCCACGTCACCCATTTTGAATGTGATTTTCGCACCAATGGCAAAAATATTTTTTCCTTTAGCTCGGAGATTTAAACCAATCCAATTATTTTCAGGGTTGTTTTTAACCTGTTTATATAAAATTGGTTCATCATTATGATTGGCGATCACAAAATCGAAATCACCATCGTTTTCAATATCAATAACAGCAAGACCCCTACCATTTTTTTGATCTATGATTCCAGCTTGATCTGCTACATCGGTAAATGTACCGTCTTGCTTTTGCATAAATAAGCAGTTCGGTTGGTCACCTTCGATAGTATGACCTCTAGAAGGGGGCATGACTTTCGGGCTGTTCACTAAGTACTGAGGTAGTGTTCCATAAATTGACCATTGATACCAATACGGCTTGGGACCATCGTTAAAAAATCCATTGGCTACCATCAAATCCAGTCTGCCGTCATGATTAGGATCAATGAATTTAGCGCCCCAGGCCCAGCCGCATCGATCCGTGCCGTTTTGTAAAGATTTGTTCTTAAATTTTCCAGGAGATTCTTTTTGATAAAGATAGTTGTAGGAATTCGCCGCATATGTGCTGCGGCTGACGTTAGAAACAAAAAAATCTATTTTCCCATCATTGTTGAAGTCGCCAGTTTCTAAACTCATGTTGGCGCTATTAAATTGAAGACCAAGTGTTTTTGAGGTCTCGTTTCTAAAAGTATTATTTTTATTATTAACATAGACCATACTGACTGAAAAATCGTTGGCCACAATAATATCTGGGTATCCATCTTCATTTACATCTGTGATTCCTGCGGCCCAAGCCAGAAATCCGTTTTCAAGCCCAGCATTTTTAACCAATTGAAATTTTGAACCCTGAATATTCTCTAAAAGAAAATTTTTTCCAGCACCCGGAGACGCTTTATTGATTCGAGGAATAAAATAAGTAACACCATTTGGATCCCCTCCATCCATTCCAGAATCACCAAATAAGCGAGTAAAGTACAGATCCAAGAAACCATCTCTATTAAAATCTAGAACAGCGATTCCCGTTACGCGCTTACCGCAAATTTTAGATACTCCATACTCCTCGCCTGCAGGCATAAAATGACCTTTATTATTGATGTAAAGTTCATGGCAAGGATCACGTGATAAATATACATCCAGCCAGCCATCGTTATTAACATCGACAACGGCAATAGCATAAACCATGTTTTCAGTTTTTTTTTCCTGACCAAATCCCCATTGATCTCCAACATCTTCGAATTTTAGACCATTAATATTGTGATAAACTTTCAGCGCATCACCTTGGGTGGCCGTTGTAAAAAGAAGATCTGAAAAACCATCGTTATCCAAATCACCCACCGCCACAAAATCAACCGCTGGAGCCATTGCGTAGTAATTGATAAGCTCAGGCGAAGGAACATAGTTTCTAGTTCTGTGAACAATATTTAATTTCTGGGTAACGTTCTGATATGCGAATTCCAGCTTTTCGGAATAGCTTTCTTTTTTATTAAAACGAAAGTAATCATTTGCTGCCTCTCGATATTTATAATAACAGAAAATAGAAACGGTTGCCAAAATTGGCAACAAAGCTTTAAGGCGTGGACTCACAAGGTTTTCCTAATCTTTTGTATTAAGAATATCTTAACTTTTCTTTAGAAAGTTTCAATATATATTTAGTTTGTTAGCACACAAATTTACTAACTTAAAATAGTTCGATTAATCATCGGATGAACCTCATCAGTAGGGCCCCAATCACTGTCAGGATGATATGCAATAACTGACAGTCCGTTTTCTCCTGACTGAAAACAGTGTTCTAGATTTTCTGGAATTAAAAAAACAGCATTTTTTTTAAGTATAGTTTTAGATTCATTTGTTATCGCAAAACCATCACCACTTGAGACTACGCCAATACGATAACTGGGATGTTTATGCAGTGACTGTAATATTTTAGGAGGAAAATACAGTGCATTCAGACAGGGCTCGCCCAGTTTTGGCGGGGAAATTAATAATGTTGTCGTACACCCATCAATATATGCCAACCTTCCTGACGCTTCAATTGGCCCACCGAATTGAAAAAGACCTGGGGACTTCCTAGAGTTTATTACTAAAGCTTTTCCTAAACCAGATAACCTTAGATCTCGTGGAACATTGAAATACATGCCTTCTTTCAGCAAATAGGAATCCCCCTTTTCGGTTTCAACATTGACAGTGCCATTAAAAATGTATCCAAAAAGAGAACCAGCAATGGATTTGTAAGTTTGATCTCCATTAGTAAAAACGTTTACTTCTGAAGGAAATAGGTTCTGAGATAAATCAAACTGTTGAGAGAGTTCTTGTGAAAATATTTGTATTGTAGACATGCTTTGCCTTTGTGGTTGTTATTTTTCTTCTAAATGTTTCGAAAAAAATTGGTTATGACTTGATTCATCTTAAGAGACTTTTTAATTGGTCTTTAATTCCACAATGAAATGAGGACCATATTCATATCCATCAATGTATTTAACTTTTTTAAACCCCAGTCGTTCATAAAACGCCAGAGCACTCATTCTGGGCATGCTCCAAACAGAAACAAGGCCCAGCTCGACAGCTTTATCAAGCACTGTTTTTATAAGCTGCTGGCCAAGGTGATTATTTCTGTAATTGGGGTGTACCCATATTCCACGACTTCTTAATTGGGCTTTGGTTTTCTGAGCGCTGATAACACCAATAATTTTATTCTGCAGATGAATTCTCCAAAAAAAACTTTTTTCATTTTGAAGCTCAACGTCAATCTCGCCGGCAAAATTAATGGCACTTTTTGGTTCTATTTTAGATTGCCGTAACGGCCACAAATACTTTTGCCAAACAGGTTCTATGTCTTCAAAAGCACACTCTTGAATTTCCCAATCAGCTTCCGGTTGTGCAGGTGAAATTTTTGTAATTTATCCCTCCAATCGATTCCTAATCCAAGCAGGCGCATCCATTCTAAACTCTGCATTTTTATTTTGTAAAGATAAAATTTTGATTTAATTTTCCCTAAGAAAAAGCATGTCTGGCCGTGAAAAATTTAAAGCGCACAGGTAGTGATGTTGATCTGCGCGTGAGTTGCATTTTATAAAAAAATCCTCAACCGCAGCAGAAAGTGGTTTTTTTAAAACAAAAAAAGCAGCCATGATTCCTGGCTCAGAAACAAGTTGCGAACTCGGGTTTTGTTGTCCGGCAAATAAGCTAGCGTAAAAATATCCTTGCTTGAGATCAAACTTTTCAACAGAAGCTAGTCCCTGATCTGATTTCAAAAACAAATCATTTTGTGCAAAAAATGAAGCTCTTCCAATTCCAAAAAAACAAAGCTTTCTATCGACAGAACCATTTAGGAGTCGACATGCTGAAAATGCTTTTTTTAATTCTGCTTTATATGTCACGTAAAGTCCCATACCAACTCCATCGATGAGATAGCTTTTGAAACCTGTAATTGGTCCCAGGTCATTGATTTCACCGATAACATCGCCAACGTAAGAGTTTGGAAATTGTGCTGCACCGATTCCGAAACCAAGAATCCATAGTCGATTAAGAAATCGGTCCTGATGAGTCAAAAACAATTTGGATACGACGTCCTTTGCACGGTATTTTTGAATCCAGGCGGCGCCATAGCCCTCTTGGCAAAAGGCCATTTTCGAACTTGGATACGGACTGCATATTTGATTTATGGCTGGATTATGATAGGCAAATAAAAAAGCCGCTTTAGCGGTTTCAGCTTCGCTTGCCTTAGCTTTATTAGACAAAAGCAAAAAAGAACCAAATAAAAAAATTGTTAAAACAAGTTTAATAAAGATAATTTTGCGTTTAGGCGCGCTCAATCTTAACTTCGATTTGGTTTTTCGCAACAAAGCGATTTCCAATATCAAAATTAGATTTCAAATATTTGGAAAACTCACTTCTCGTCTGTTCAGATCCAAATTGATAAATAAGCTGCGCTTCTTTGCCGCTAAAAAGAAATTCTTTGGACTTAATTTTTCCAGTTTTAATGTAAGAGTTTTCAATTTCGATAAAAAGCTGATAATTCAGCTTTTTATCGCGGGTCAATTTGTAAGCCTCGAAATCCATATTTTCTGGAAGTAAAAGTTTAATTATAAAAGGAAAGCTTTCTGCTAACTGTTCAGACATAGGGTCGTTTAAAACAGTTTCATTTGCCCCAGATGTTAAACCGATTCCTATCATTCCAGCTATTGTGATAAAATCCCTACGTTTCATAATACTCCAAACTGATTTACTCTTAAAATAATAGCATTTAAATTAGACATGTTCCAGCCCTTTCGAACGCTGGGTATGATGAATTGGACTTCTTTTGTTGCCCAGGTAATTAAGGTTACCCAAATGACTCGTTTTGGTACGGTAGTTTGCGATCATGAGATTTCCTGTTTCTTAGATTCAGTATATGCACCATTTAGCATGTGGAAGTAGGCTGGTTTAAATTCTTGAAC
>JBPOIE010000014.1:0-45584 GCA_052034855.1 Bdellovibrionota bacterium
AAAACATAACGTTGGGCTTTTTTATTTGTTTAAATAATACAATTTTAATAAATCGCGCGTTCCATTTTAGCAGCATAGAAACCATCAAAACCATCGACGTCAGGCCACAATCTGACTTCTTCGACGAGCTTCCAAGATTTTCCCTCTTCGGTTTCAGTCAAAAACCATTTCACTTGCTCTTCATTTTCACGGTGTAAAATACTGCAAGTCGCATACACCATTGTTGATTTTGATTTACCCATTTTAGAATAGTCTTTTAAAATCTCGCGCTGAAGCAAAACCATGCGATCGATTTCTTCCATCGATAATTTCCATTTTGTATCTGGATTACGGCGAATCACGCCCATTCCTGAACACGGGACATCCAATAAAATTTTATCAAATGAATTTTCTAGACGCTTAATTGTCTTATTGGTTTCGATCACTTTGGTTTCAATGATGTCCACGCCGCCGCGAGCTGCTCGTTTTTTTAATTCATTTAATTTCCATTCGTGAATATCCATGGAAATAATTTTGCCTTTGTTTTTCATACAAGCGGCTAAATGCAAAGACTTACCACCCGCCCCTGCACACGCATCAACAACGCGGTCCCCAGCTTGTGGATTTAAAAGTGGAGCGATCATTTGCGAACCGGCATCTTGAACTTCAAAAAAACCTTTTTTAAAAGATTCTGTTGTAAAAACATTTTTACGCTCAACCAAAACTAAACAATCTGGAAATTTCTCAACCGCTTTTGTTTGAATTTCCTCAAGAGATAATGCTTTGATCAATTCGGGCTTTGTTGTTCTTAATAAATTTGTTCTTAAAAACACTTCGGCTTGTTGATTTAAAGCCTTCATCAAATCATTCCATCTTTCGCCAAACTCAGCAGTTCCGAGCTGATGCATCCAATCTGGAAAAGAATATTGAACTTCTGTTGGATATTTATATTTCAGTCGGCTTTGAATTTTCTCAACATCAAAATCAGCGAATTCTTTATCTCCTGAAAGATTACCTCGCGTTTTCACTAAGTGCGCGACGACAAGATCCAACGACAATTCTGATTTCATCACTTCCGCATAAAAACGAAAATGACGAATGACTTCGTACACAGTTTCAGCAAAAAATTTACGATCACGTGAACCTAATTTACGATTGGCTTTGAACGTTTTCTCTAAAACTTTATCGGCATATTTTTTTTCGATAAAAACAAGATCAAGGACTTCAACAATTTTAAAAACAAGATGAGAATGAATTTTCATTCAGCCGTTGTAACAGAAGGACCGCTTGTTTAGAAAGTAAATACCGCTCCAGCTGAAATAAATGTCCCATTCAGCTGGCCATCGCTTGTAATAAGTAAATGATTGCGCATTCCACCTTCGATATAAAAACCAGTTTTTTCGAAAACATTAAAAAGTCTGAGTCCCAAAAATAATTGGTAATCAAAACTGAGTGATGATTCACCCTCAACCTGTTTCATAAAAACACCAGGCCCCGCCGCTAAGCCAAAGTACAAAGGAAACTTTGAACCTGCGTCTGGCAAAGTCATCGCATACATAAAGCTTAATTTACTTGTGCGTTCATTCACTGGTTTAAACTCATTATAACTCACTCGTAACGCTTGATCGAACAGATAACCTTCTTGCGTCAGTCGATACGTCATATCAATCCCGTATTTTCCGACCTCTTCTTCTTTCGTGGAAGATCCCCAGTTATATGAGTCTGTTTGCGTGAATGAACCCAGTCCAACCGCTAAGTAATGCTCTTGATCGGATAAAGATTCGATCGAAGAAGGTGATCTTTGAATTGGCTCAGCAGCATATTCCTCAGATTTGTTTTGTGCTTGAAAATATTTGGCCGCTGCACTTTTGCCTACTTTAGGCGCATTAGCATAGGAAACTTGGCCACCGAGAACAAAAATAAGCAGTATTAATTTATTCATTATTTAATCTTAAACAGCGAAGTTTGTGATGACCAATCCAAATGCTTTACGCTATGCGACATTTCGGTCTAGTTTACGTCGTGAATTGACCCGCCCTAAGTCCAAGAATAACCTTCGGTCATGAAATGCCCTTTCTGCGGACATTCTGAAGACAAAGTTTTAGATACACGAGTTCAAAAAGATGGAGGCATTCGCCGCCGTCGAGAATGCTTATCTTGTAAATCAAGATATTCAACTTTAGAAACCGTGATGCTAAGCTATCCATTCGTCATCAAAAAAGATGGGCGCAGGGAACCCTATAATAAAGAAAAAATTCTTCGAGGACTCCAAGCCGCTTGTCAAAAAAGACCTGTGCCACTTGCCCAACTTGAAGGAGTGGTCGAAAGAATTTCATCGTGGATCATCACTCGTGGAGAAGGCGAAATTGCATCTCGTGTGATCGGTCGCCGTATGATGGCAGAGTTAAAACAGCTCGATGATGTGGCTTACATCCGCTTCGCCAGTGTTTACAGATCATTCAAAGACGTTCAGGAATTCGTTGAAAAACTTGAAGGCGACGAACTGATGGACATGGTTGATACGGCGAGTCCGCAATTAAGCTTGAGTTCTATTCCACAACAAAACTTGCAACAAATTCAAAACTTAACCACTCCTCCAATTGCGACGAGTACATCAATACAATCTCAAAAACCAGAAAGAACCACGCCCGATGCGCCGACAATCCAGAGAACTTTCCCTACAGATCTTATTTCAAACTGAATTTGCTCCACAAATGAATATTAAAGACCTCTCTGCTGTGTTTGAAAAAACATTCGAGCCCAATGTCATGGATTACACAATGACGGTTGTTCAAGGTGTAAAAGCTCATATCGAAAAAATCGATTCAAAAATCTCAACAGCGAGTGCTCACTGGAAAATAGATCGTATGGCTTCTGTCGATCGTAATATTTTACGTATCGCAGTCTACGAAATGTTGATGGCCAAAGAAACTTTAGAACCCAAAATCGTGATCAACGAAGCCATTGAGATTGCAAAAATTTTTGGAACACAAGAATCTAGCGCTTTCGTCAATGGTATTCTAGATCAGATTCTCAGAAACGAAAGAGCCTGATGAGCTCTGAAACTCAACTGATGAGTTTAGAAAATTCACCACCGCTTACAGGACAAAAGCATTTTTCTGCAGGCTGCGATATGTGGATTTTAGTCAATGACCCTGAATCTTTTTGGTGGAAACAAATTAATTTTTTCACTGGTTTTCTATTGTCGTCATTAAATCAAAAAATTAAAAAAGGTTTTACAAATTCGATTTCTCAAGAAACAGAAAATATTTTAAAATTGACAGACTTACCTCGCTTCAACTTCAAATCTGATTCTCGTACCGTCTATATTTGTGTTGAAAACCATTTCCATACGCGATGGCTCTGCTTGTTACCTTCCGCAAAAGACATCGGATCTGACGAACTCTTAAGTAATTTGAAAAATTTGAAATGCAATAATCTCAGATTGTTTTCGATGAGTGATGTTCCAGCTAGCCTTAAAGCTAGTTTTCCAGACCTTCAAATTGTTTCCGACTCACATTAATCCAAAACATCTACTAATCTTATCAACAGAGGACGTAGAACATGAAAACAAAAGACTCACTCACAAAAAAAATTGAAATATTATTCGAACAATCCAATTCAGTACCTCAACACGTTTCTGAAAACTTTATTTTAGACAAATTACAATTACGCTACGAACCGATTGAAAATGATAAACTCCTCGAAAACATCAGTTATTTAGCAACTTATATGAACTCGGCTGAAGAAAATTGGAATATATTCTTTACACGTTTAATTCCATTTTTTGAAATTGGTTATTTCTTTGCGAACGGTTTAGCAAAAAATCAATTTTTGTATGGAAAAACCATTCAATGCGAAAATAAATCTCTCAAACTTCAACTGCCAAAATCTAATCTGTTTCAAATTTTAAAAACGGATCCAAAATCTTTATTTATCAAATTGCAAATATCAAATATCCTTCAATCTGAAAAAATGAACAGCTTTTATATTCGTGTAGATGAGAACGTAGGATTTATCCTAGCAACAACAAAAGCAGAGCCTTGGCTCAAATTAAAAATGGACTCTCTTCAAAAAGCTCTCATTAATCATCAGCTTTAATAATTTAAAATGCTGAATACGACAACACACACAATTTTTATTCTATCTGACGGCACCGGCGAGACCGCAGCAACGATGGTGCGCGCGGCCCTTGTTCAATATGCCGAACAAGAAATTAATATCATACGTTGTAAAAATCTAAGATCCGAAGAACAAATTGCCAAAGTCATTGACGACTGTTTTGAAAAACGTGGAATGCTGGCCTACACCTTTGCGAGCCCTTTAATTCGCAAAAAAATCGCCGAATTATGCCTTGAAAAATCGATCCCGTCGTCAGATTTACTCGGACCGTTAATATACACTTTGGACAATTTTTTTGGTGTTCAATCCTCAAGTCAAATCGGCGCACTCAGACAAACCGATGATCAGTACTATAAACGCATCGAAGCTATTGAATACACTGTCCGTCACGATGATGGTAAAATTACGAATGAGCTTGATAAAGCCGATATCATTTTAGTCGGAATCAGTCGTACCAGCAAAACTCCGCTTTCAATTTTTCTCAGTCACAAAGGATGGAAGGTTGCCAACATCCCTTTGGTTATGGGGAGCCCATTACCTGAACAACTTTTTAAAGTCGATCAACGCAAAGTTGTAGGCCTTATTATTGATATCGATTCTCTCCAAAGAATTCGCAAGAACAGACTTGAAAAATTTGGACAAGATTCGGGCGGCGAATACGCCTCACTCCAGCAAATCATGAATGAGATTGAATACGCTGAAAATCTGTATAAACAGAATCGTAGATGGCCCGTGTTTAACGTGACTGAACGCGCGCTCGAAGAAACGGCCAGTGAAATTGTTCGCGTCATTGCCGCTCGTATGGGATTACCAGATTCAGTTTTATTTTAAAAACTAGCTCCGTTCGTGATCCCCTGTTAAGGCTTGAAAGAATATCTCAGCAGATTCCGCAACAGGTCCTGTATTTTTACGGTAATAAATAAATTCAACTTTGTATTCAAAATCAGTCACTGCAATTTTATTTAAACGACCGCCGCGAATTTGCTTTTTTACGGAATGCGCTGGCAAAAAACCTATGCCCAAACCACTTTCAATGACTCGCTTCAAAGTACCCACATTCGATGATTCAAAGACGGCTGGAATGTCTTTTAATTGCCCAGCAAGTTTTTTATCAAAATCTGGGAACTCATTCGCAAAGTGAACATACGGAATTCTTTTAATTTCTTGAAGACCTACCGTCGATGGATAAAACTCGTCTTTTCCTGATCCCACCAGCCACATTTCCTCTTTCATCAAAACATGAGAAACTGAGTTACTCAGATTTTTTCCATAATTTTTTTGAGTTTCTGGCAGCACTACAACATCAAGTTGTCCTTTTTCAAAAAGCTCGATGAGATCTTCGCCTTTGGCGTAATCCACTTTAATTTTAAAATCTGGATTAAATTTTAATAAACGACTGACGATCGGACTCATCAAATGCAAGCCGATTGAATTCAATGTTCCGATGCGGAGTTGTCCCCGAAGTTGTGCACCGATCGACTTGATTGAAACCTCGGCTTGAACAGCTAAACTTAAGATTTTTTTAGCATGTTCATACAACACTTCTCCTTGAGCTGTTGTTTTGATTTGTTTTGCACCACGAACGATCAATTCAACACCAAGATCATCCTCTAAGTTTTTCATTTGTTGACTGACTGCGGGTTGAGTCAAAAATAATTTGTCAGCTGCAGCCGTCATACTGCCTTCAGCGACAACCATGACAAAAGTCTGGAGTTGTGAAAGGTTTAACATTTTTACCTCTTTAATTCGTGATACGATTGTGTTTATAATAGTCACTATACATCAAGCGAGGCAACATGAGATTTATATCAAAAGCAAGATCACTACAAATTATTCCAAGTGTGTTGGCATTTGGCATTATTTCTTTTACACAAATTAATGTTGAAGCACGTACTTTTAAAAATGCCTACATCAGTTTTGAAATGCTTGATTCATGGAAGTGTAAACTGGAGCAAACAGAATTCGTCTGTCGCAGCGAAGACCCACAAGAGGCCAAAGAAGCTGTCATTATTTTTACTGCAAAAGAAAAAGGTCCTACCGATAGTTTTCCTATTTATTTTGAGCACCTCAACAAACCAATTTCTGCACCTTCCAAAAATGGTACTGCACTGACCTCAACAATTACCATTGCTCCGCGCGAAGTGTTGATTAACGATCAAAAGTGGCTGGACTCTTTACACGTCAATAGCGAAGTTCAAAACTACTACACACGGTATTTACCAACAATCAAAGACCAGATTGCTGTCTTAATTACTTTCACGGCGCACAATTCAAAATATCAAAAACATGCGGGTCATTTTGCCGAGACTGTTAAATCACTTCGCGTGATCGCAGCAAAAGACTTAACAGCAAGCTCAAGTGGCGGTGGAATTGGTTCTGCTGGCGGCACAGGTGTTTTTGGTGGTGTGAATTCCGCAATGAATCCCAACGATTTAATCGCTGATGAATCGGCTTCTGACGAAAATGGAAAAAAGAGTATTTTTCAAAACGAAATGGTCATTGGATTTATTGTTTTTCTGTTGGCATTAATTGGCTACGTTATTTTGAAAATGTCTAAGAAAAAGAAATTCTAGCTTTTAATTCATCAACTAATTCATAACGAAGTCTGTAAAGTAGACGTCTTTCACAAGACCCACTTTTAAGACTTTGTTCACTTCTTCAACGATTTTATCTTTTAAAAATAATTTACCTTGAATAGACTCTAGATCAGAAAATGTCTTTTCATTTAAAAGTCTGACGATACGATCTCGAGCTTTGGCTCGATTTTCAGAATCCATGATTTCCTCAAATGATTGGGCACTGATCATATCCAAATTCACTTGCACGCGGATCGTTCTTTTGGGCTGCCCTGATAAATTCACAACAAATTTATCCATCGTATAAATCATCGGACCCTGATTTAAATGCTCAGGCAAACTTGCTGGTGCACGTAATGATTGTTCAGTAATGACTGGCGACTCATATCCCAATGTAGAGATGTACGCCCAATAAGATCCAAGCCCTAGTGCAGCAAAATTTAACGTGATCAGTAAACCTGAAATAATGAGCTTTATTTTTGCATTCATTGATGACCTTTTTGTGTAAATATCATTCCTCTTTTTATCGGAATAAACACATCGAGCCTTAAGCAAATTTGTAAGTATAAAAAAAGGTTCCTAACCCATTTTGTAAATGTGACTCATAATGATACAACATAACAAAATTCAATAGACTTTAAGATTGATTTTATTTGCACAAGATAATTAAATAACGAACAACCCTTTAACTCACAGAAAAAAAATACGATAAGAAACAGTGTTTTATTTATTCTGCTCTTCTTTTTTAATACTCGGCGTTACAGCATTTGCTGACGTAACAGAGACTCTAAAAACTGATAAATCAGTTTCACCTATTTATTTGTCTGAAGTTTTACAAATCTCTGACGACCCGCTTTTACAATCAACAATCCTTGTGGCAGATAAACAAACACGTAACCTCTACGTATTTGATCCCTCTAAAAATGTTTTACAGCCTGAAAAATATGAAATTGATATTGGCAAAAATGATGGCGATAAAACACGACGAGATGATAAAAAAACTCCCGAGGGAATTTACGCTCTAGAAACAAAAAAAACGCAGCCTGAAATTCCGTATGAAAAATATGGAGCTATGGCGTTCACCACAAATTATCCTAATATTTTTGATAAAGCTGATAACAAATCTGGCTCTGGCATTTGGCTTCACTCTGTGCCAGACAACGTTCCTCTAAATAGAGGTTCACGTGGATGCGTTGTCCTACGAAATGACAATCTTAAAAAAGTAGAAACTCAAATCAAACTCAATAAAAGTTTTCTCATCATTAATAATTCAGTAAATGTTTTGCCAGAGTCTGAGTATCTAGCAAAAAAACAAAGAATCTTAGACTGGGTCGATCGTTGGAAAGCCTCATGGCAAGCACAAGACTTTGAAACTTATATCAAACTATATTCAGATAAGTTTTCTGCCCCGCCAAGATTTAATAAAAAGTCATGGTTGGAGCACAAGTTACGCTTAAAAGAAAAATATAAATTCGTGAATGTCGGGCTTGGTTCGCCGCATATCTTTAATCAAAAGAAACAATATGTTTTAAGATTTTTTCAAAACTATGAATCAGACGGACACAAAGATCGCGGTTTAAAATCTTTATATGTCGTTGATGAGAACGGAGAATTTAAAATTCTTCGCGAAGAGTGGTCGGTAATTCAAGAGAGCTCTTTACAAAGCTCTCACCAGCAAAAATAATTATTCAGCGTCAGATTCTTCAAGATCAACTTTTGATGAATCAGATTCAAGATCTTCTAAACCTTTTAAATGTTGATTGTATTCATCTTGAGTAAGGCGACCTAATCGCAAATTCAGATCCAATAATCTTTTATCAAATTTTAAATTTTCGACAGCTTTATTTAAAGACATATAAACTCCTTACGTTTAACAGTGAATTGAGTGTGAATTTATCACTGAACATCAGTACCAAAAAGTAAACTTTTAATCAATCAATTCCAATATTTAGGATTACTTTGATCCTTAACCTTGTCATTATCGACGACCAATCTTAAAGATCCCGATTTCTTTTTGAGCTTATTTTTCGTTTGCTGGACTTTGAGATACACTTGAGTCTTTAAAATGAGGAAACCCGAAGCCAATCCACCCAAATGCGCCAAATAGGCGACTTCACCACCAGCAACACCACTGCTTAAAAGTGATGCAAAATCTACAGCTCCAGCAACCATAACAAAGTACTTCGCCTTCATCGGAAACAAACCCATAAAGTACGTTTCACGCTCTGAAAAAATGATCCCATAGGCCAACAGGAGTCCAAACAATGCGCCTGAGGCCCCCATCACTGGAATGACTAATGGCGTTCGAACACCCGTTAAAGCTGCATAAGCTCCGACTCCAAAACAATAAATGATCGCCGCACCGATACCTGATAAAAAATAATAGATCGCAAAAAACTTAGATCCCCAAACTCTTTCCAATTCAGATCCAAAAAACCAAAGCATCAACATATTAAATAATAAATGAAAAGGAGAGATCGCATGAAAAAACATATATGTGACCAACTGCCACACATAAAAATTCTCAATCAACTGATATGGATGCAAAATAAAAATTTCCCAGGCTTTGATATTAAAAAATTGCCCCAAGATGACTTGCAGAACGAACCATGCGCCCACAGTGACGATCATCAATCTTTTAACAACAGGAGTGAATGGAGGCACAGCGAGTTGGTTCACAGCTTTTCCTTTTTTGTCAGTTTATTTTTAATTCGTAAATTCTTACTTAAACGAATAAATTCTTTGTTTAATTTTTTAAATGTGGACTCTGCAGATTCGATCACTAATTTTGTTTCTGCGATCAGCGGGAAAAAATTCAGGTCCCCATTCCAGCGCGGCACAATGTGATAGTGCAAATGATCTGGAATGCCAGCACCGCCGGTGACTCCGTGATTCATGCCTAAATTAAAACCGTGAGGCTGGTACACTGACTGAATCACTTTGATAGCCAACTTCAAAGTCAGGTGCAGATCAGAATACTCTTCAATCGACAACTGCATCATATCACCGATATGACGAAGCGGCAAAACAAGAACGTGACCCGAATTGTAGGGATATTTATTGACGACAACTTGAGAATATTGAGTTTTATATACACACAGTGTTTTTTGAGTCGCCGGTTTTTCTGCTGAAGTACAGAAAACACATCCTTGAGGTTTAATCAACTTACGAACATATTTCATTCTCGCAGGGCGAAAAAAAATATCACGCTCAATAGGCCAAACCTGTTCGTCTAAACGAACACTTGATACTTTTGAACTTGCGGATTTAGCTTTTTTTATTCCCATGTTCCTGGCATCAAATACATTGGTTGATTAAGAAATTTCGTTTTAAATACTTTTTGAATCGCTTTGTTCACCAATTCAGCGTTCATGCCTGATGAGAATTTAACTCCCAGCTCCGACAAATCATTCAAAGAATTTAAATCATCATCGTCATTACGCTCATCCATAATCATTTCTAAGAATGATGCTTTTTCTTTGTGTGGTTTGAACACATGATAGTCATCACCAAGTTTTGCTTTTTGTGCGGCCATTCGAATTGCGTCCTCAAAAGTTCCTTCAGCATCGGCAAATTTTAACTTCACAGCTGTCGCTCCGGTCATCACTCGACCATCTGCATACTGAGAAACAAAATCGATCGGCAAGTTTCTTGCGACAGCCACCGTCTTGCGAAATTGATCATAGACTTCATCGATCATGTTTTGAAATAATGCACGTTCATCATCTCGCATCGCTCGGTATTCAGATCCAGAATCTTTGAATTTTCCTGATGTAATTGTATAGCGTTTCACTTTGGCCCAATCATACAAACCTTCAAGATTTGCAAACTCCATGATAACACCAATCGAACCAATCATTGTTCCTGGCGCAACAATAAGCTGATCACAACCCATTGCCGCGTAATAACCGCCACTTGCAATCAAACCCGTTGATACACAGATGACAGGTTTTTTTGTTTCTTGTTTAGCGCGAATGATTTCGTAATAAATTTCCTGAGACGGTCCAACCGCACCCCCCGGAGAATTGATTTCAATGACAATGGCTTTGACAGAAGAATCTTTTTTATATTTTTTTAATGTGTGTAGAAATTTTTTGCCGTTCATGATGACGCCATTAATTTCTAAGTGTAGAATTTCATTCTTAGAAACACTTCGTTTTGAGTCATCCTGTTGCTCTGCAAAGAAAAATCGATAGCTGATTATTCCAACAATCAGAAAAAACAAAACTACAAAAAACTTTTTACCAAACGACCATGTTTTCATATCGACTCCGTGATATTATCCAATAAAAAAAGGAACCCTTTCAGGTTCCTCTTAAGACTTATTTCAGTCATTTCGCTTTGTATTATGTAGGGAGCTTTCACTCCCCATCAATTAATCCTTTTTAAGGTTTTTTAATTGATCTGCGAAAACGTCGCCGAAGCTTGTTTTTGCAGTTGCAGTTGCTTTTTTAACATAATCATCAACATCGCCTTTTTGCTCACGCAATTTAACTAATTTAGATGACAAGCCTACTTTTCGAGCATCTTTATCGATTGTGATAACTTCTGCTTTTAATTTGTCGCCAACTTTAATGAAGTCTTCAACAGCAGCTACTTTATCAGTTGTTAATTCAGAAATGTGAATTAAACCTTCGATATCGCTCTCAAGTTCAACGAATGCTCCGAAATCAACAATCTTAGTTACTTTAACTTCATGCTGAGTTCCGATTCCATATTTGCTTTCAATGTGTGACCAAGGATCGCCTTCAAGTTGTTTAACACCTAAAGAGAATCTTTCGTTTTCAGTATCAACACCTAAAACAACCGCACGGACTTTAGTTCCTTTTGCGAACATTTCAGAAGGGTGATTTACACGCTTAGTCCAAGAGAAATCAGAAATATGAACTAATCCATCAATACCTTCTTCGATTCCGATGAAAACACCGAAATCAGTCACTGACTTAACTTCACCTTCAATGATTGTTCCTGGTGGGTAAGTATCTTTCATTTCTAACCATGGGTTAGTTTGAAGCTGTTTCATACCTAAGCTGATCTTGCGATTTTCTGAATCGATAGATAAAACTTGAACATCAACTTTTTGATCTACTTGAACCATTTGGTTCGCGTGTTTTACACGTTTTGTCCAAGACATTTCAGAAACGTGGATCAAACCTTCAACGCCGTCACCAAGCTCAACGAAAGCACCGTATTCAGCAACTGAAACGATTTTTCCGTTTACTTTTTGGCCTACTGGGTACTGAGAAATTACTGTTAACCAAGGGTCTTCGGTTAATTGCTTCATACCTAAAGAAACGCGTTCTTTTTCAGTATCATACTTTAAGATTTTAACTTTGATTTCATCGCCCACATTAATCACTTCAGATGGGTGCTTGATACGTCCCCAGCTCATGTCAGTGATATGTAACAATCCATCTAAACCGCCCAAATCAATGAATGCTCCGTAATCAGTGATGTTTTTAACAAGACCAAGAACTGTTGCGCCTTCTTTCATTGTATCTGCTGCTTGAGCTTTTAAGCTGTCGCGTTCAGTTTCAAGAATTGCACGACGTGAAAGAACGATGTTTCCACGTTTTTTGTTAAACTTAATAACTTTAAATTTATATTTTTTACCTAAGTAAACATCCATATTGCGAACTGGACGTAAATCAATTTGTGAACCTGGTAAGAAAGCTTTTACGCCGATATCAACAGATAATCCGCCTTTAACTTTCGCAACAACAGTTCCTTCGATGATTTCTTCGTTCTCAGCAGCTTTAGAGATATCAGTCCATGCACGAGCCATGTCAGCTTTATCTTTTGATAATGCGATCATGCCGTTGTCATTTTCGATACGGTCAATAAGGACCTCAACTGTTTCACCAACTTTAACTTGGCGAACACCATCAACGACTCTGAATTCGTTAATTGGAATTAAACCTTCTGATTTGTAATTAATGTCGACAAGGACATAATCAGATTGAACTTCAACCACAGTACCATTGACGACATCGCCAACTCTGAAGTCTTGATCTTTTGTAGCGGCTTGAAACAGAGTTTCAAATTCGCCTGTCTTAACAGTTGTCTTTGCATTCAAACCTGGGTTTGCTGCAATTTTTGAGTCTTCAGCATCTAGCATAGCTAGGACTGACATTTTTTCCTTTTGGGATTTGCTTATTGTTTTGTTCATGCTTTGTTTTTTTTCTTTCTCTACGCAAAGGCGCCTCTTGGACCCCTAAGGTGAACAGATGTTCTACGAGGTTTTTGAAAATGGGTCAACGATAGATTTAGGGGGGATTTGGCGATCAACTCGCCTAATTGATAAGCTCTAATCCGGCCGGATTTTGGTCCAGAAAACCAACTAGTTCACCCGCTCTTGAGCAATACTTTTCCAGCCATCAAATGTAACTTCGTGATTCTGCTTATAAAACTCATTTAAAGAAGCTGGAACGACATTATCAACCTGTTCAGCGCACCGATGCATTTGCTCACGTACTGAAATTGTCATTTTTTTGTCAGGCTCTTGGCAAAAACGAGTCACCCAAAGTTTTTTTAACTCATCGGTCATTTTCCCCATCCACGTCGGACTGATCGCCGTCAGCCATTCTTGGTGGCTAATCACACGAGGATTTTCAGGTTTAAGTCCCGCTTGTGGAAAATTTTGATCGTGCCGATCTGCTCTGAATTTATACTGATCTGCAATCTCTGTTTTAAAAAACTGATCATTGAGCTTTGCTATCACCAAACCTTGAATTCTTTTTTGCGCGTTCACTTCGATCACAGAATATCCGTAGTTTTTTTCAACAGTCCTATATTCAGTCGTATAAACGGTTTCGGTTCCATTATAATTATCGACGACTCTCTCCCTAGAAGGTGAAGAGAACAAGAGACCAAAAACCACACCTACAAGCGAAGTGCTGCTGTCTTCTTTCTTCTCCTTGGCTCTGATCGTTGAAACTTCATAGGGTTCTTGAACTGTATAACGTGCTGTGCGAATCGCATCCACTTCAGACTGTTGACTTGTAAATTTTCCGTCAAACTGTACAGAGACATTCACTGAGCTCGACTGATCATACCACTTTGAATTTAAAAATGATTTTGTAATCACTTCGCGCAAACTGGCTTGCTCTTCATCTGTTAGACCTGCAATTTTCGATGACAAGGAAACTGACTTGAAAAGTTTCACCGTATTCGTCACTTTTTTAGCTTTCAGCTGCTCATTCCAAATAAAACATGTTTGTTTTAACCATTGGTAAGTATAATACTCATTGGGTAAAATTGTTTTTTCTGTTTGCAGGCAGTATGACTTTCCCGCAGTAGTAATTGATTTTTCAAGGATTGCCGTATCCTGCCTTAATGTTTCAATCAATAATGATCTGTTTTTATCATATTCAACCTGAGCAGCGATGGGATTTTTATTTTCAACATATTTTTTAATTTTACCAAAAATTCGATCGGCCAAAAGTGAAATTTCTTCCTTTTGCGTCGAAAACGCAGGACCTGATGGGAAAACCTGCCATGCGTTTTGGTATTGAATCAATTTATTGAGAAGCTCTTCACTCTCCCCAATATTATTAGCGAGTCGCAGGAGTCTGACATCAATCAGCTTTTTTTCGATCCATGCTTGTTGAGCCGTTTTTAAACCTTGGATAGCTTTAGGATCTGAATCGTCTTTACGAACCGCACTTTGAAATAGCCTCAGAGCTTCATCATATTTTGATTCACTCAGAGCTTCATAACCTTGCTCTGTCAGACTGGCACAATTTGTAAATAGAATTAAGGAACAAGAGACAAAAACAACTCGAAAGTGCTTTTTATATTTTTCCATGTGTATATTGTAAAACTTTTTCGACCACACCATCAAGTGATAGCTCTGTTGTATCAATTACGAGTGCGTCATGGGGTATACTTAAAGGCGCAGTTTTACGCGTAGAATCTTGTTGATCTCTTTGCTGCTGTAGCTCAGCTGTGACTTTTTCGTCGATACCTAACTCCTGAGCACGACGATGAGCACGACTATCAGATCTTGCTGTCAAATAAATCTTTACTTCGGCATGTGGAAAAACAACAGTTCCACAATCTCGACCCTCTGCGATCAAACCTTTTCGGTCGACAGCACAATTTCGTTGATGATCTAACAATGATTGGCGAACTTCAGGATAATGACTGATTTGACTTGCCACATTTCCAACTTGCTCTTGCGCAATTAAATCAGTCACATTTTGTCCGTTAAACCACACAAGAGTTCTCTCTGTGGTCATTTCAATTTTCCAAGATTTTGAAGAGCACAATTCAGATAAGGCAATGGGATCATGCAAATCGATTTTGGATTCGATGGCAGCATAACCTAAGCCACGGTAAAATGAACCTGTCGAAACCCATGGAATATTTAATTTTTTAGAGAGCTCGCGACTGACTGATGATTTGCCAGAGGCCGCAGGCCCATCGATTGTGATGACATAACCCATGGAACAGAACCTTACACGAGCTCAGGAACTTCGGTCAGCATTTTTTCGATGGCCGCAATCGCTTTTTTATTCTCTTCTGCTTGTCCGATAGTCATCCGCAGATATTTCGGAAAACCGTAGTTACCGACAGGACGCAAAATAATACCTTTTTTAAGCAGATTCTCGAAACAAACGTTCGCATTTCGTTTTGTATCGAAGAGAACAAAATTCGCTTCAGATTTAAAGTAAGGAAGATTTAATCTAGTTAATTCTTTGTAAAAATAATCCAAGCCTTCCCAAACAATTTTTTGAGAACTCTGAATATAGTCATGATCATCAAGTGCAGCGATTCCTGCGACTTGTGCAAGTTCGTTCACATTGAAAGGATTTCGAACTCGGCTATAGTACTCAAGAACGTATTCAGGAGCGAGCATTGCCCCCAACCGTAGCCCCGCCAAACCATACACTTTTGAGAATGTTTTCAACACAATAACATTTGAATATTGGGAGTAGAACTTGGCAGCTTCTTTAAACTGTGGATCACGAACATATTCAGTATAGGCTTCATCAAAAATTAATAATACATCATCACGATTACCCAATCGGATTAGAAATTCTGACAGTTCTGCACCGCCAACGATTGTTCCAGTTGGATTGTTCGGATTCGGAATAAAAATAAGCTTAATTTTAGCGGTCGGATTTCTAAAGAAATCATCAGCTATCCCTTTTAAGTCCATGACAAGATCAGAGTTTAACGGAACTGTGCGAACTTTGACTCGCGCAGCTTGAGCACAAACCTGATAGGCTACAAAAGCAGCTTGCGAAGTTAAAATCGAATCTCCGGGCTCGCAAAAAATTCGAATCAACAGATCAATAATTTCATTGGAACCATTGCCAATCCCCACTTGCGTTGGACTGACATTCCATTTTTCTGAAATTTTTTGAACAAGATCATAACATGCAGGATCTGGATATCTGTGTTGATTACTTAGTGATTTTTGAATTGCCGCAACGGCTTTAGGACTTGGACCTAATGGGTTCTCATTACTTGCAAGCTTATAAACTTCAGTGAGACCATACTCTCTTTGTGTTTCAGCAATCGGTTTACCGGGTTTGTACGGAATAAGATTTAAAATTTCAGCAGATACTTTCATGATTGACCCTTTATCGTTTCATCTTTATATTTCTTCAAACTATTATGAGCCCAGCAGCAACACAAGATAATTTAACACCTCAGAACCAAGCTGCAGATGACACTGTTTTGCAATCACCATCAATCGATGCCGTTTTAGCCGTATACCTTGGTGAAATTTATGCCGAAATCGAAGTTCGTACGATTGGAAAAACAAAATCAAAGGTGATGTTCAAAAAAAGTTTTTTCTTACCGCAAAGTTCGCTGAAAACAACTTTAAACCAAGTTCAAAAAAATCTTTTAGAATTAAATCTTAAAATCACCGATACTTACGTCGTTTGCCGTTACCTTGAAAGGCTTAAAACTTTTCGTCTAGGCGGAAGTGTTGTTCAAGTTGTCCATCGTGGTTTTGAAAATAGTTATGTGATTGAAAATACATCCCGAGTTTCTCTAGCCGCTTCGGCTTTAGTGATTTCGGTTGATCATGACACTTCGGCTGAGTATTTAACAACCGAACTTGCGCGCATCAAAAAAATAAATCCCGATGCAAATAAAGTTGCAATTGAATTAGATGCTCAGCTCATTCCTGCAAGTGAAATTCAAAGCATCAAAGACTTTTTTTTAGAACATGGATTTAAAGTTTTTGAATGCACTCATCCGCAGGATCTTTTAGCTGTCAGAAAAACACTTTTAAACGCGGGATCTGAAGGCACAAAAGAAGAAATCGTCTCTGAACTTAAAGAGAATTTCAATCAACCTAATGTTCATTTTTGGCTCAACGACCGTTTTCATGAAGCCACACAATCATTTGATAATTTTGATCTGTATTTTAGCAGTCAAGATTTCCTCAGCCATCAATTGAAGAAATCTAAAAAACAAAACCTAGTTCATTTTGATCTCGAATGCTGGATGATTTTAGGCTCAGAACAAAAAATGCTTTGGGATAGCCCTTGGGGATTGATCTCAAGACCTCATTCTTTAATGACATCCATTGCCTTACACCCGCTCACTGAAATATTGATCGACGAAACTTCACGCCTCCAATTTTCAAAATCACCAGCCAGCAGTGAACCCGGCCCAATGATCGCTGGACGCGGAGTCAAATCCTTGTTGATCGATTTGTTCTGGGAGCATATCAATGCCGACCCCTATTTTAAGACATTATTCCCGCAACTTGAAAATAAACTGCTTCAAACAAAAATAGAATCACAGTTTAAAGTTCTTGAAAAAGGGCAACGTTCAGAATCGAGAGAACTGACAAAATCAGATCTGATCGAATTTGTTTTAGAACTGATCGATTTCGAACTTGAACTCAAACTCGGTCATCCTGTCTCTGCCCAAGAAAAAACACTATGGACCGGACACCTCGCAAACCTGATTCATAAAAAAAGTCCGGCTTTTTCATGGACTGAGTCTATTTTTACAGAAATCGGTGCACTTTAAAATGTCGACACATCTTGATTCACATAAATTTTTATCTTTATTATCACCATTCAAGAATGCCTCGATCATGAATAGCAAAGGTGAATTGATCTATTCTAAAGATGCTGATTCTTTTAAAACGACAACAAGTCGTATTGTCTTATTTCAAATCGCTAAAAAGTATTTATCACCCAAAACAGGAGACATCATTATATCGAATGATCCTGAAAATGGGGGAACACAACTGAACCGCATTTTTTTCATATGTTGTCTTCATGCCAATCTGTTTGTGGTTTGGGATGCGGAACTCAATGAAGTTCAATTTAAAATCCCACTGACTCCCTTGGTTGAAAGCAATCAAAAAAATGTACTCATTTGGCAAGCACTGATCGAATCACAACCAGCCGCTGACAAATTTAGAAATTTCTTTGAAAAACAAATTTCTAAAATGAGTCAGATGCAAGTTTTCAAAAAATTTATTCTTTCTATTTCGGCAGAAAGTTTTCAGAAATCTTGGTTTAAACTGACGAAATCAATCTTTGAAGATCACTTCAGTTTAAAATCATACGGTCAACACGAATTGATGATCAAATATCGCGACAAACAAATAAAAATCAATGCGACAGCCGACGAAAAACAAGAAGTTAAATCGTTCAAACTGGATTTATCTGGAACTTCAATGGCAGATCAATTTTCTTGTGCTTCTCATGTGGTTGAGAGCGGATTGATTATTGAGATTTCTAAATTTTATAATTTTGAAAGATGCTTGTCTCAACCTATTCTAGATCACTTAAAATTGGTTCTTCCACCAAAGTCTGTTGTCTCAAAGTCAATTGCAACGGGGGAATACAATTTCGAACTGCAAAAGTTAACTCGACAAATGATGAAGTACTGCCTGAACCAAATGAATACTCAGGGCAAAAAAAATGATAAAAAGTTTCAAGTTTATTCAACAGCTTATTTTTCATTGAATGCAGATCATTTGCAGCTTTCAAATTTCTTATCAAATTCAAGAATCGATTTTTTAATTGGTGATTTGTTTACTAAAAAATTACTGAGTCACTCTGATCGCGAATACAAGGCAACTCTTCAGTACAAACTAGATACGCCTTCACAACTGAATTTGTACGGTGTTAAATCCACCACTGACAACGAATTAAGATGGATTAAAATTAATAATGAAATGGCTCATCACGGACAGTATACTTTAAAAAAAGGCGATGAGATTAGTTTTAGTTGGAAAATTTAACAATTCAAACTGCCATTTTAGGCGAACCGAGCACCCAATTTTATCAACGCCTGACGAATGATTTCTATATGAGAATGCCCCGAAGTTTCGATGACAAAATCAATACGAGTTTCTTTCAAGCTTAAACCATGTTTGATACGATCATGGTGAACTTCAAGAATATTCGCTTTATTTTCAGCCAGCATTTGAGTCAGTCGACTGAGACTTCCTGGAACATCAGGCACGATCACTGACAATTCACACAAACGTCCACGTTGAATTTGTCCACGCACAATAATATCTGAAATAATATTTAAATCAATATTGCCACCACAAACAAGCAGACATGATTTTTTTCCGAGATTGATTTTTTTGGTCAAAGCCGCAGCTAAAGCAACTGCGCCGGAACCTTCGGCCACTGTTTTTGCGCGTTCTAATAAAAACACAATAGCTTCTGCAATTTGCCCTTCAGTGACTGTTGTGACGTCATCAACATATTTAGAAATAAATTCGTCGTACATCGCTTGGCTCGGATTTTTAACCGCAATACCATCCGCGATTGTTGAAATGGCCGCTGTGATCGGAGTGAAGTGATGAGTCCGAAACATTTGCACCATCGTACTCACAACTTCAGTTTGAACACCTATAATTTTAATTTTTGGATTGATGTGCTTAGCCGCCACAGCAATACCACTGATCAAACCGCCACCACCAATAGGAACAACAATCGAATCCAAATTTTGAATCTGCTCGCAAATTTCAAATCCTAGTGTACCTTGTCCGGCGATCACTTTAGGATCTTCGAAAGGATGAACAAAAACGTATTTTTTCTCGGCAGCAAGTTTAAACGCATACTCTTTAGCATCGTCAAAGGTTTGCCCATAGGAAATAACTTCAGCACCATATTTTTTTGTCGCTTCAACTTTAGCAATCGGCGCATTCTCTGGCATGACAATAACAGATTTCACTCCATTCAACGTTGAACTGAGAGCTACACCTTGCGCGTGATTCCCTGCAGAGCAAGCGATGACACCACGTGCTTTTTCTTCGTTCGTCAGACTGGCAATTTTATTTGCCGCACCACGAATTTTGAAACTTCCAGTCCGCTGCGTGTTTTCAAGTTTCAAAACGATTTCAGAACCGATCAGATCAGAAGCCGATTTTGAAAAATCGCAGGGTGTCGTATTAATCACATTTTGAATTGTTTTTTGAGCTTGCCTGATATCGTCAACTGTAATTGCTAATGGATGTTTCATGACATGATCCTAACATTTTTTACCAATACAATGCAATTCCCATCAGTGGTGGGTAGATGGATCTTAGTCCTTGATTGGTACTTTTAAAAATTTGTTCAGAGAGTTTTTCAAATTGATTTTCATAGGCTGACTCACAAAAGACAAAGGGAGCTAATGCTTTTCCACAAGATTGGCATTTATCCACAATCGAATCCGAAGCTTCCGTCACGCTGTCACAAATATGACAACGGCGCACATGTAAAACAAGTTCATTTTGAGTCGCTTCGTTATTTGATTTTTGGTCCATAGATAATCCTTTGTTAAACCATTTGTGTTTCGGACTGATTGCAATATTTAAAATGCAAACGGACGTCCCGTCTCAAAAAGGATCAATCCGCTGTTCTATTCAAATATATGAACTTTACGGTTTTCATTTTCAAACTGATACGACTAGTGACTTGACGCAAAAACAATTCTTGCGAACAGCAGAAATCCGAGTTTTAAGCTCATTATTGGGACTCTCAATACCGATAAAACAGCATGAACAATAAAAATTTATTTCTGATCAAAAAGCATTTTATATTCGCTCTCATTGTTATTTTTTCGATGCCGTCACTCGCACAGAAAAAGAATTCTTTTAAATTCTTAACTCAAGAGCAATTTCTCAAACTGACAGAGCCCGAGAAAAAATCATATTTAAAAGAAATTCGAAATCTTCTTGAAGAGATGACAGAGAATGCGAAAGTCTCTATTTACCAATATTTATTTTTTCCAAATGCTGTTGCCCAGACCCAACGAGCTGAATTTAATACGCCGTCTGCAAACACAGTTACTGAACTTGATCGACTTGATAGTTTAATGAGAGCTGCTCGCATGTATAAAAAAGCTGCTGCTGAAAATAACGCTCCTACTGCTTTGCAGGTATCTAAAGAAAATGCCATTCGCTTTGTTCAGCGTATGAATCAAGTCAGTGAAAATTTGAATACAGATGCTGATCGACGTATCTATGGAAAATTGAAAACTGATTTTGCACAAGATTTTCCAACTGAATCACAACAGATCAAGGCTCCTTCGATAGCCACAACGTCAAAATCAAATGAACCTTCATCTGCTAAGACTTCTGAGAAATTAGGATCCAATGCACCTGTCGCACGAGAAGCCCAAGATCAAAAAGTAAAAACTCCATCGACAAAATCTCAAAGTGTAAAAACGGAATCTGATCCGACAGCTCCTTACTGTATCTATGCAGGATTTGTCATATATGGAGATAAATGTTCACCGAACAAAAAACTGCCGACTGATTTTGTTTTGAGTGAAATCAGAACTGACATGTTCAAATGCGAAACAGATTCTGAAATATTATGTAACCCACTACTTTTTGGATTTAAAAAGAACTGTTTTAAAGTCGAATCAAAAGAAATTTGTTCAGAGAAACCTCTTTGTATCGAACGATCTGTGAATGCGACCAAAAACTGTTTAAAATTATCAGACTCGACGGAACAGTTAAATCAGGTTCTTGAACTTTGGAAGAATCCAAAAAATAAAGACGTTTACGAAAAGTTCACTAAAGACTTAAACAAGTTGTGTAATGCAGAAAATATTGCATCAAATGATGTGAAACAGACTTGCCAAGTGGCTGCTCGCAGATTTAATAAAATAATTGAAACAAACTTTCCAACAAAATTGGATTTAAAAATTAAAACTGCTGATCCTGTAAAATCGAATAAGTAGTATTTACAGTCAGTCAGCTAAATACACTGACAGATTTTTAAAAAGCTTGTGACTTCCAAAGATGCCCCGCCGATGAGAAAGCCGTCCACGTGTGGAATAGCAATTAATTGTGGTGCATTTTCTGGTTTGACACTGCCACCGTACAAAATTTGAAAATCTTTGAAACCTAATGATTTCATTTTTGAATCTATTTTGTGATGAATCTCAGCCACTTGCTCCGTGGTCGCCACTTTGCCAGTGCCAATCGCCCAGACAGGTTCATAAGCAATCACGATACGTTTCTGAGTATCTACACCAGACAATCCCTCTGTCAGCTGCTGAAAACAGACTTGTTCTGTTTTCTGATTTTCTCGCTCAGCCAGTGATTCACCAATACATACTATAGGTAAAAGACCAAGGTTCTGAGACAAAATAATTTTTTTTGAAATCGCAGAATTTGTCTCGTGAAAAAACTGGCGACGCTCGCTATGACCCAAAAGAACAAGTGTTGCGCCCATTTTTTGCGAAAGCTCTGCCGAATTTTCACCAGTGAATGCACCGCTTTTTTCAAAGTGGATCGTTTGAGGACCCACTTGAACTTTCGATGATGCAAATTTATTTGTCAAAACATCCAAAGAATAATTTTGTGGAAAAATGAAAACTTCTTTGTTTGAAAAAAAATCTGCACCAAGCGGATTAATTTGAGCTAAAAATTGCTCGGCAAAGTCTGCAGACTCTGTCGGCGTTTTTTGAAGTTTCCAATTTGCTGCAAATATTTTTTTCATCTTCAACTCTTTTTCTAGAATGACTTCACACCTGGACTTGATTCTGACTGTTTACGCGGACGTAAAACTTCAAGCCCTGGCAATTTTTCACCTTGAAGATACTCAAGGCTCGCTCCACCGCCCGTGGAAATGTGAGTCATTTGACTCGCAAATCCCGATGCTTCCGCGGCTGCTGCAGAGTCTCCGCCACCCACAATTTTAGTTCCTGGATTTTTAGCCAAAGCTTCTGCAACTGCAAAAGTTCCTTTTGAGAACTCTTTAGTTTCAAAAACGCCCATTGGACCATTCCAAAAAATTGTTTCCGCTTTTGATAAACAAGCCACATAATTTTTAATTGTTTGTGGACCGATGTCTAAGCCCATTTCGTTTTCTGCAAGACCTACAGAAGGATTTAATCTCATGTGAGTCACATCATTAAAGCTTGTGCTTGTGATATGATCCACCGGTAATAATAAAGTTTTATCACGAGCTTCCATACGTTGAATCATCTCTTTGGCATACTTCACTTTATCGGCTTCAACCAAAGATTTTCCAACAGGTATGCCTTGCGCTTTTAAAAATGTGTAAGCCATTGCTCCACCGATCACAAAACCATCAACAACATTAATTAGTTTTTCAATCACTGGAATTTTATCAGAGACTTTTGCTCCACCTAAAATTGCAATAAATGGCTTTTTCGGATGATCCGTCAAACTGTCGAGCATTTTGATTTCTTTTTCGATCAAGAAACCAATTCCTTTATCTTGCATCAATTCAGGAAGCGCATGAATACTTGCATGTGCTCTGTGGCAGGCACCAAAAGCGTCATTGATATAAATATCCGTGTAGGCAGCCCAGCTTTGCGCTAGATCAGTTTTATTTTCAACTTCGCCTTCATCAAAGCGTAAGTTCTCAAGACAAATGATTTGATTTCTCATATGACCATAAAGAATGTGTTTAACACCTTCTGAACTAGGCTCTTCCATCAGAACAACTTCAACATCCAATAATTCACCCAATCTTTTTGCGACAGGCTCCATTGAATACTGTTTATCGTCCGCAGACTTGGGACGACCCAAATGCGAAGCTATAATCAGCTTTGCCCCTTTTTCAAGACAATACTTTACAGTTGGCAACGCTGCTGTAATTCGCGTTTCGTCTGTGATCTGTCCTTTTTCTAGAGGAACATTCAAATCAAGTCTTAAAAAAATGGTCTTACCCGTAATTTCAAAATCACGGATCGTCTTAATATTTTTTAATCCCGGAGATACGGGAGTCGATGATACAATTGTCATAACTATCCTTTATTTTGAACTCATGTAAATAGCCATGTCGACCATACGATTTGAAAAACCAACTTCGTTATCATACCATGATAAAACTTTCGCCGTTTTTCCACCGATCACCATTGTTGTTTTACTCTCAACGATCGATGAGTGTTTATTTCCGTTAAAATCGATACTGACAAGTTCTTTATCTTCAACAGCAAGAACACCTTTTAATTCATTTGAAGCCGCTTTTTTCAAAGCTTCGTTGATTGTCGCAATTGACATTTCTTTTTCAGAATTAAAAGTAAAATCGACAAGACTGACATTCGGAGTTGGAACACGTACAGACAATCCGTCAATTTTTCCTTTGAGTTCAGGAAGAACGATTCCTACAGCTTTTGCAGCTCCAGTTGTTGTTGGGATCATTGATACACCCGCCGTACGAGCACGACGTAAATCTTTGTGTGATGAATCTAAGATTCTTTGGTCGTTTGTGTACGAGTGAATCGTCATCATCGTTCCCGAAGTGATTTTAAAATTGTCATTTAAAACTTTTGCAAGAGGCGCTAAGCAGTTTGTTGTGCAAGACGCGTTTGATAAAAATGTGTGTTTCGTTGTATCGTACTGTGTATGATTAATTCCATAAACGACTGTTAAGTCCACACCATCTGCAGGAGCCGAAATCATCACTTTTTTCGCACCAGCATTAATATGTTTTTGGTAATCATCTTTTCCTTTTAATGCACCCGTGCATTCCATAACAAGCTCTACGCCCCAAGCTTTCCAAGGGATTTGCGCAGGATCTTTAGTACGTGATACAGGTATTTTTTTGCCATTCACAATTAAGTTTTCACCGTCGTGAGTCACATCGGCATCAAAAATACCATGTGAAGAATCATATTTTAATAAGTGAACGATACCTTCTAAGTCATCTAATGAATTAATTCCAACGATATCTAATTTTCCAAAGGCTGCTCTGAAAAATACGCGACCAATACGTCCAAATCCGTTAATTCCAACTTTCATATTATTTTGTGCCATAAAAAGACTCCTTACTTTGTGTACGTTAATTAATTTTTGTTAAATTCTTTAATTTGTTAATCCCATATTAATTTTTTAAATAATTTTTTAGCATTGGCCTTTGTAACAATGGCCAACTCTTGCTCTGTGATATTTTTCAATCCCGCGACCACTTTTGCCGTGTGAATCATGTACGCTGACGTGTTTGTTTTTCCACGAAGTGGAATTGGTGCCAAGAATGGAGCATCCGTTTCCACATGAATTCGATCCAATGGAATTATATTTTGAACGATATCACGTAATGACTGTGCACTTTTAAAAGTCACAACACCTGATATAGAAATATTAAATCCCAAGTCTAAACATTCTTTGGCTAACCATTCACTGCCTGTAAAACAGTGAATCAAACCATGGACTCGACCGTTCATGTTTTTTAAAATTCTCACGGTATCCTCTTCAGCATCACGCGTATGAATTTCGACCGGTAAATTGAGCTTTGCCGCAATCTCCAATTGTTTTTCAAAAGCATCGATTTGTTCTGCTCGCGGCGATTGGTCGTAATAATAATCTAAACCAATTTCACCGATTGCAACAACCTCTGGATCCGGGCCGTGTTTTAATAAAAATTGACCAATTTCGTCTGTGTATTTAACACCCTCATGAGGATGAATTCCGATCGTGCAATAAACATCAGGAGCGAATTTTTTCGCAAGATCTAATACGATTTGCAGATCTTCAGGCTCAGTTCCGATTGTGATTATTTTTTGAACGCCATTTTCTTTTGCTAATTTTAAGGCGAACTCTGCTCCACCCTCAAGACGATCCAAATGGCAATGCATATCAATCCATTCAACCTGATGATCAAGCTTATTTTCGAGCATACTTCACCCACAATGCTTCAAAGGCCAATGTACTGTCACAATTCCCCATCAGATCGCGATCCAAAGACAACAGACTTGTTGAGAAATCAGAAATTTTTTGCGTCGAGATTTGATAGAGTTTTTTAAGACGTATGGATTGATCTAAATTCATCACAAATTTTTGCGCTGATGTTTTTAATAGTAAAACATCACGAATCATTGTCGACCACAAATGAACTATTTGACGAGCATGTTCACGATCTTTCACAGTCTTTTTCCAGTCTTCTGAGAAAATAAATTCAGGGTCAGACCAAAACATCTCTAAAAATTGCAGACTGTCTTCGCGAAGTTTTTGCCCTTCCGTCGAAGTTAATTGCTCGAGTTGTTCGACCTGACCTCTCGCACAGCTATACGCCCATGCCGCATGACCTGGCTTGATCGCTTGAAGTTGATCTTGGGTGAGTGCAGAAAATCGGATCACTTGAGATCTTGAGCGAATCGTCGACATAAAGTTCGAAACTTCCGGTCCAATCAAAATAAAAAATACATTGGGATAAGGCTCTTCTAATGTTTTTAATAAAGAGTTCGCAGCCGTCGGATTCATCAAATGTGCTTGATCAAAAATCACAACTCTGTTTTTACCAAAGTTCGATAAAGACAAGTAATCCAGAACATCACGAACTTGCTCTGCTTTGATCGCAGCCCCATCAGGTTGAATAATTTTAAGATCTTCCGATTGTAGTTTTGCAGCTCGCAAACACGAACCACACTCCCCACACGCAGAATCTGACGGTGGAGCATTTTTAAGGTTATTATTTTCACAAATCAGAACTTGTGCGAGAGCAATGGCGCATTTTTTTTTGCCCACGCTTGAGGGGCCTGAGAAAATCATAGCATGCGGAAGTTTTTGAAAACTCACGGCATGTTTTAAATTTTCGATTTGAGTTTTATGGCCGATAAGGCCGTCCATCAAACGAGCCATTTTTTGACCTTCAAAGTTTGCATAAGATCTGCGAAGAGTTCATCTGGAGTTTTTGCCGCGTTAAGGACAAGCCAATTCAGAGGAGATTTTTCAGCTTGTTTTAGAAAACCAAGGCGTACGCGTTCATGAAAAGTATCAGCTTCGGATTCGATACGGTCTTCTTGCTCACCCGTCTGGTCAGAGCGTCCTTGTCGACGTTTTTTAGATTCCTCAACTGAAAGATCTAATAAAATGGTTAAGTCAGGAATTAAATTTTCAGTTGAAAATGAATTGAGCCATTCCACTTGTTCTACAGAAATGCCACGCCCGCCACCTTGAAAGGCCACGGAGCTGGCACTGAATCGATCGCACAAAACCCATTTTTTTTCGTTGAGCGCCGGACGAATCACCAGATCGACATGTTGTGCGCGACTGGCTTGGTACATCAGAAGTTCCGTTTTTGCTGTTGGTGGTTGGTTGGATTTTTCAAGAATTAAATTTCGAAGTTGATCACCTAGAGGTGTTCCACCCGGTTCACGTGTCATAATTGAAACAATTGAAGCTTGATTTAAATAAGTTTCGAGCCTCTTCATCAGAGACGACTTACCCGAACCATCAAGACCTTCAAAGACCAAAAAAATCATGCACTTAGATATGACCGATTCGAGGCGAATTGTCATTATTAAACAGTGCGTAATTTTAGTGTGACCAAACACTGGGCTGGACGAAATTCATAGTTTTAGTTAGGTTAATTTCTTTATTCAAATCCGAAGGAGTTTTTCATGATTACATTTTTAACGACAGTTCATATTTTAGCGTGCTTAGGCCTTATTGTACTTGTTTTAATGCAAGACTCAAAAGGTGGCGGAATGTTTTCAGGTCAGGCCTCTTCAAACTCAGTCCTTGGAGCCACTGGCGGAGCAACTTTAGCAAACACACTCACAAAAGCCGTCTCTGTCATTCTAGCAATTACTTGTTTAGGTTTAGCGGTTTTAATGTCTAAATCTCAAAAATCTGTTGTCGATACTGGTGTTATGGCGACGACAGCTCAGCCAACAACACCTGCTGCAGCTTCTGCAACAGCGGCATCAACTGAATCAACTCCTGCAGCAACGACTCCTGCTCAGCCAACAAAATAAACCCTTCTCCGATGAAATCGTGGTTTGTTCCAGGACTTATTATTTTGGGACTTCTGTTGATTGTGGCATCTCTTGTGGTGCCCAATCAATCTGTTGATTTTTTAGATAAAAAATATGTAGCAACCGTAGTCGACATCAATGGCTCTGCTCTAACTCAAGGGCTAGATCAAATTGACTCTATTCAACTTAAAAAAGATTCAAAAATAAAAAATTTAGATTTGATCAAAACAGAGGCTGGTTCTGATGTTTTGATCGTTCTCACCGCGAGTGGCGGAGAATTTTTGCTCCAAGAAAATTCAGAGGCCCTGATCGAAGAAACCGAGTCTGGAACTGTTTTAGTGACAGTTCGACAAGGTGATCTCATGGTGTATGAATTTGGCAAAAAACCTTCATTTGATATTCGCAAAGAAGGTCGTCAATTGTCAGCGATGAACTTTGCTTTGAGTAATGAAAAGAATGCAGATCATATCAGAAAATCTGGAAAATCATTTACTGTCGATGAAACTGTTCTGACTCAAAGTAAAATCGAAGAAATTTTAAATTCAAAAAAATCTGACTTCTTTAGATGCTATGGCCAGTTGATTCAAAAAACAGAACAAGCTCATGGCCAAGTTATTTTATCATTTGAAATTTCGTCGATCGGAAAAGTCACTCAAGTTGACGTCACAAAATCAGATATCTCTGATGAAGTTTTCAAAGCTTGTGTCTCTGAGGTGATCGCCAGAACTCAATTTCCACGCTTCAGCGGAAAATCCATGACGACCGTGTTTCCACTAAAGTTTGAATAAGCCAAATTAGTAATCGTAAAGATAATCTATTTCCGTGCGAATCCAAGGCTCGTGTAAGCCATCAAGTTCATACACATGTCCATTTTCAACTGTCTTTTCTCGAAGCGGTTCAATTTTTGTCGACCACGACAAAGGAATTACTTTTTTTTCTATGAGATAATTTTTAATCATTTCAAACGAGGACAATCCCATCACGCGACGTCGAATCAGATCTTCGAAGCTTTTGGTGATTTGTCCTGTGCTGAAATTATATTTAGTCTGCATTTCATTCATCACACTTCCCAGCTCTTCGAGTGATAATCTTTGATCTTGCACTAAATCTAAAGCGATTTGAAACGAGTCATAAGTCGCCAAAGTTCTGCGACCAAACTTTGTATAATATCCAGCATCGGTGTCTGTTGCTAAATTAATATAAATTTTTTCGACAGGATCTTGAATTGGGGCTAAAGCCTGCAATCGCTGAATCTCTTCAATTTGCAAAACACCGACGCCCATTTTCTCAAGCAACTTTTCAAGTTGAGACTTTGAGTGCCTTCGGGCGCAGACATCAGAGAATAAATTATAAATAATCACGTCGGATTCAGAGTCATCACCGAAGCACATCATTCGTACATCATCTGCTAAGTGTAAACGCAACTGCAATAAGGCCTGCAACTTATAACCGACTTGCTTTTTTAAGAAAGTAAACTTTGAAGGACGTAAATTTTTAAGGTTGTCTTTATAAAACATCGCTGTTGGATAGATTTCATCCAATTGGAATTTTTCATATATTTTACTTTCCATTTGCGGCGGAGACGCAGAAACAAAAAATATAGGAAACTCGACTTCTGAGAAATTTTTCTTGCGATATCTGGCAAGACTTTTAATCAGTTCATTCGCGCCGGGAACATTTTTTTTTGAAAATGATTTTTCAAAAACAGTCGCAAATAAACCTTTGATCGAATCGATTGTGGTATCAAGATAAGTTTTATCTAAATCCCATACATAGACTTCGGAAAAAGTGTTTTTTTTCTTTCCCGAACTATAGTTAAAATAGACCACATCCAGATTGATTTCTGCGCGCTTATTCCAAGCAATGTTATCAGTCGCATTATATCGGTTTTGAAGTGGCTGCTGGCTCATAGAAAAAGTATACAAAATGACTCAGCAATTGCCAAAGAAAAGAATCTCTATTACATAGTCATATGCTTGAAACACTACTTTTAATTGCAGAAAATCAGCAAAATAGCCTTACCGCTTGGGTTTTAGACAAAAAGTTTATACCCACCGACTTTCCGTTTTTAAACCTTTTAAAAACGGACGACGAAAAGTCAAAAATGGTCGATGTGCTTCTAAAGTGCAAGTCTCTGAATGCGAGCTTTAGCGAAACAGTTCAGATTATTGAGCTTGCAACTGAGATCCTATTGATCGATTTCAATCATCCCATTTTTGATCAATCTGAAAACCTGACTCCATGGAAGACTCACTTACAAAAATTAAGATTCCCACAAACAACAAGTTCAGATGAGGCTTTAAAAACTAAATTTGAAAAGTTACCCTGGCCCACGGGCGCTAAGACCAAATTTGAACGTCGCGGTGACCGCGCAGGTGTTGAATTAAAACTTTTCGTCACCTCTCAAGCGGACCTAACAAAGGCAATTTCAGCACTTGAACGGGTGAAAGATCAATTATGATTCCTGAATTTGATCAAATATTTATCGACAATATCAGTCGCGAATCAGATGTCGCAAAAAGAGTTCAAAGTCTGTACCCTGCTGACATTATTCAATTCGTAGATCAGGAACCTTACTCTGCTCGTAAAGGTATGATGACGGCGCCAGAATATGACCGATCAAAACGCCAATTATTCTTAACTGAATTCAAAGGCCAATTTTTTAAACGCTGTCCGGGGGCGACTCAAAAAAAATCCCTGACGTGTTGTAATTATCACGTTTTAAATCTGGGTAGCCAGTGCAATATGAATTGCAGCTATTGTTATTTACAAAGTTATCTCAATTCTCCGGTGATGAAAGTCTTCACCAATATCGACAAAGCTCTTGCTGAGCTTAAAGAGATGGTCGAGCTTCATCCGAATCAACCTTTTCGTGTGGGCACTGGCGAAGTCATTGATTCTTTGTCATTGGACGAAGTGACATTGTATTCGCGACAACTGATTGCTTTTTTTAAAAATTATCCCAATTGGATTTTAGAATTTAAAACAAAATCAAACAAAGTGGATCAATTCCTTGATATTCCAGGGGCGAAAAATATCGTTGTCAGTTGGTCGATCAACCCACCTGCAATTATCGATGCCGAAGAGCACGGGACAGCACGGTTTCATGAACGCATTGAAGCTGCAAAAAAATGCCGTGATCAAGGCTATCGCATTGCCTTTCACATCGATCCGATGATCTGGCATCCAGAGTGGAGACAAAATTATTCTTTTCTAGCTGAAGAACTGACACGAAATTTTTCTGCCACAGAATTACAAACAATCACTTTAGGAACTTTACGTTTCCAACCTGAACAAAAACAAATGATGCGTGAACGTTTTGGAATGAAATCCTTCGTTAGCAGCGCAGAAATGTTTCCATCTGAAGGCAATAAACTGCGCTATGATGCGAATCTTCGCCGTGAAATGTTTCAACATATGCAAAATGAATTACGAAGATGTAATCCGGCTTTAAATGTCACACTTTGTATGGAAACTCCGGAAACTTGGATTAATACTTTTGATAAATTACCCTCACAAATGCCCGAGTTGAAAGAGTTCTTTAAGACCTTACCAGAGGTTCATTAACTAAAAATCCAACTTTTCCTTCGGAAACTCGATCCAGTCTTCGTTTTCAGGAAACTTCTTAGGGCGTGGTTCTGTCTGATTTTTAAATTTCAAAAAACCCGTCAAGGCACATAAGAAAGCATCAAAGGCATGACTATTTTCAATCATGCTTTTTGCATCTTGATGATAAATAAACGTCAGATTCTTTTCATTCATGGCTTGAATAAATTGAGCCCGTGATTCTTCACCACCAAATGCAGCTCTGTGATCACGAAGAGTTGACTTCATCAGTCCAAGATATTGCCCCATGCGCCACATCGTTAATTTAGGATACGCCTCGATACAATCAAATGGAATACGTTTTTGAATAAATGCAGCCCTTGCCAACAGCGGTGCACTGTTCGCCCCCATGGCGTGATGCAGATTAAATGTTTCTTCAAGTTCTGTTGCAAAATACAACTCTACACATCTTTGCGTGTAAGGCGTAAATAATTTTTTTGGTTTCTTTTTTTTCAAACGATCTTCTTGATGTCGCCACATCCACTCGATATGCGGCTCACGACAATTTTCAAAGCCTGGACATTTTAAAGTACATGTTAAACAGTTTGGCAATGACCACGGTGTATCGAAAGCTACATATTTGAGAGTCTCACCATTCTGATAAATGAGTTCATGAATTTTCAGATCTCCTGAAATCTTTTCATCTGATTTAATTTTTTCAAAGAGTCGTGATAAAAATACTTTTTTATTTTCTGGGTAATATTCTATAACCGCAATACAAGCTTTGTCGGATTTGCCTCCGGCGAGTGAAACACCAACAAAACGAACTGCTTTCGCAGGCATCGATGAAATATTTGAAGACGGAGATTTGACCGAAGCTTTTGGCTTAATATTTTGTTTGAATGTTGGTTTTATAGTGGACTTACGGGTTTTGCCTTGAGCCACTGAAACTTTTCTTTTTCGCAAGCTTCGATCACTTTCTGGCGGTTGTTGTTTTTCACCCAAACAAGAACACAGCCTCCACCACCGGCTCCACATATTTTAACAGCTTCAGCACCATTTTTTAAACTGATATCAGATAATTTTTCGATTTCTGGACTGCTAAACGCTGGAGTAAGTTGAATTCTAGACTGAAATTCACGCTGAAATAGATCTGGAAGCTCTTCCCATTGTTGATTTTGAATGACTTGGTACATTTCTTCACTGATTGTTTTGATTTGCCTTAATGCCGACAAGACGTTTTTGTCACCTTGTACTGAAGACTTCAAAACTTCAAAATTATTTAGGCCACTATGGTGCGAGCGCCCCGTATTAACCAATAAAAAGTTTTCAGCAAATGGAGTATTCTTCGGATCAATCACAGCTTGAGTTACTCCGGAAATCGAATAATCGATAAAGCTGAGCCCACCCGTCACCGCTGGATAATAATCCTGTGTCCCCGTTGGAGTATTTAAAATACAAGCTTCGATATTATGCGCCCAGTGAACAATTTGATGAACGGATTCAAATTGGTGTCCGGTGAGGCGAGAAAAAGCCTTGAGCATCGAAATCACAAGACTACTGCTGCCGCCAAGCCCACCGCCGATAGGGCTCTCTGATTTGGTTTTTAAAACAAAACCTCGCTGAAGAACACCAGAGTATTTTTCATAAAATGGACGTATGACATTTTGAAATAAGTTAAGTTGTGGATCGATTTCTTGAAGAAGGTCTTGTGTACTTTTAAAAAACCACTTCTTTTGATAATCTAATGATTCGATATGAATCGCACCATCTGATGAAAAATCTAAAGTCGCAGTCGTCCAGATATCGATGGCAAGGTTGATTGTTTTAGCGTTACCCACAAAATTATACAATGGCCAAAGATCAAGAGTACCACCTGATAAATCGACACGAGTTGGACTTTTAATTTCAATCATCATTTCATTCTACCTCAGTTAAAGAGTTTGGGCAGTTTCAGTTTTTTTAAATATTCGATCAAACTGAAGGTCGTCAATTTTCTGCTTATCAATTGAAAATATTTTTTTTGATAACTGCGTTCGCGCTAAATAAACTTCTTTATCTGTTCCGTTCGTTTTAATTTTAACGAGCGGCCCCCAATTTAATTGAAAAACCAGTTGATCACTTGCAGAACTTAAAATGACCATATTATTTCCAACAAATTGTTTAGAGACTTCGGGATTGATAAATTCAGAAACTTCAAGATCATGAATCTCGCTTAATATTTTTTCAGCTTGGACGGGTAAAAACTCAGTTTTTTCAGGTAATTTTGAATTTAAAGTCCAAGTTTTATTTTCATTCGAAAAATTATATTCTTTGCCTTCGGATTTGGCGAAAATTTTTTGAACTTCAGTTTTAGAAAAAGTCATCATCGATTTACGATCTCGTAAAGAATCTAAAGTCAGATTCGCAAATTTTTCCCACCGAGACATATCAAGACTGACTAAAAATGTAGGTCTTGATGTGAGAGCGTAAAAAGCTTTGTCTTCACTATTTAAATTCAACGAGGCTGACCAATGTCCCATCGCAGACTCAAGATCAATTTGTACCAGAGAAGGCAGAAGTCCTTTTTTCTTTTTATCCTGCTCAGAGGGATCTCCTTCAAAAAGATAGTCTTGAATTGTCGTCTCTGCGAGGTCTTTAATTATTTGGCGGACAAGATTTTGATCTAAATCAAGATCTGAAAAATCTTTTGGAATCCACTTCTGATCTTGTTTAATTAATGTAAATGAATCATTGAGAGATTTGATCTTAACCGCTTCTAAAACCGAAAGATCATTGCGATAGAGTCTTTTTTCTCGAAAATGAGTCAAGTTATACCGCGTTTGCTGCTCCCAAAAAGGCTGAAGAAGTTTAATTTGCGGGTCGTCATTCATCTTTGCAAAAGAAAGTCCTTCAAAATTTTTTTGAGTTCCTAATTGAATTTTAACAGACTGACCTTGATTGCTCTTAAAAAGTAACATCGCTTCTGGATTTAACAACCCGTATTCAGCTAAATTTTGAGTCGATTGAGACTCAATGTTTTGCATGGTTTGCTCAGTCGCACTTTTTAATAATGCTTGAATTATGCTTCCGTCAGCCGCGTCTTGAATCGGTTCCAATATTTGCCAACCTTTATCAATTTTTTGTAAGGTGATCAATTTTTCTTTATATTGAATCTGCACAAAATTAATATCGTCGGGTTGAAAATGCAAAACTCCTTGATTGAAAACAGCATCAATTTTATTTTTTTCACTTCGTACAAATTCAAAATAATAGAGTCCTAAACCAAGAACAACTGTTATGGATCCAAGAAGAATTGTTTTTTTAAAGCTCATTTTTTTTCCAATACAATATATGTTTATGCATGTCTGCGGCGCATCCAAATGACAAAGCTAATCAATAAAAATACAAATGGGATAGGAATAAATATGCCGACAACGACAAATTTATAAAATTGATTAAATTCTGGTATTGGTAAAATCATTTTCGTCGCCATAGGTTCTTTGGCTGAAATAGAAACCAAATCAGTTTCATGGATTAGCGATGAAACTGTATTTAATGCTAAATCTTTATTTGAGTTTTGAAATATAAATTGATTTGAAATAAAATCTGCGTCTGCAAATACAACTGCCGAAAAATTTTTACTTGCAGACTCAGTATACTTACCATTTAGCTCAACACCCAACGGATATGACATTGGATTCCCTTTGTAATCCGAACTGTCCAGATTTTCGAGCGCCACAGAGGCCTCTGGTGATTTCACAAGAACATCAGCTTTCAGGTAGGTTGGTGTTGAAGTTATTTTTAAAGAATTGGGCTTTTGAAAGACCGATGAGGCATTGGTCGTTAGCATTTTGGTAATAGGACTTGTTTGTGAATAGTGAACCGCCACAGTCGGTTGGCCCGAGTTCACGACTTGCCCCATTGGAGAGTTTAGAATATTAAAAACATAGTGTTTTTGGTGTTCTAGTCCAAGATGATTCAGTACAGAATCTAAACCTGCTGTGTTTTTCTGATCTAAAGCTAAGACTAAAGAACCACCATTAATCAAATAGGCTTCGATTGTCTCGATTTCAAATTTTTGAAACGTGGACTGAGGATCAACAATCAAAATAGCACTTGCATCAGCAGGGATCTCATTTTTTTCAGCAAGAATAAGTGTCGATACATTCAGTGAATTTTTCTCGAGCATTTGTTTAAATGAGAAAACTCCAGTTTCATCTTTTTCACTGATCAGATCACGTTCTTTGTGACCTTGTATAAAATAAACACTTTTCTTAGTTGTTCGCGTTGTTTTTATAAGTGCATTTGTAAATTGTTGTTCTGAAAAACTTTGTAGACCTTGCCCAGAAAATTGTCCTTCGATCCTATTTTTTTGTCCTAAATACTGAATAAATGCTTCACCTGAACCTTTATTAGCTCCAAATTCTTCTGTGAGCTTAGGTTTCGAATTCATTTCCACGTACTCTACTTTAATTTTCGCAGAATACTCTTGGTAAACTTTAACAAGTGAGGCAAATGACTTTTTAGTGGCATCGACACCATCTATGCCATTTTTATAAAAAAATCTGACATAAATATCTGAGGTTGCTTGATCAAGTATTTTTTTACTCTGCTCAGAGAGTGTGTATTGACCTGTCGCAGACAAATCCCATGTTTTATTGTATCTGACAGTGATAAAGTTTACGAACACCAGCAAAGTTGCAACAATCAGAATCAGCATACCCATGTTTAAACCATGCTGTGTGGTTTTCATGGTAAAGAAATCGATCAATAAATATCTTTCTAAAAAAATCCAAGCGAATATCCCCAGCACTCCCGGAACGAGCAAAAACCACATAAACGGCATCCATGACTGAATTGCAAAAAATAATCCACCCAGTGAAATTAACAAAATAAAAGCGATACTAATGATTAAATGGCTTTTTGATTTCATTAGGCTCTCCATCTCGCAGACTCAATAAGTCTTTCCGTTAAAAAACAGAAAAGGAAAATAAGACTCGCAAAAAAGACAAGACCATTCGTTTTTAAAACGCCCTCAATCATAGCTTGCAAATGCTGATTTAAGGAAATTTGATCAAATAGAGGCTTTGTCACCGGACCATCAAATAGATCAGACAATCCACCAAGAACCCACAAAGCAATGTTAAATACAATTCCTAAAGAAAAAGAAATCATTGTGTTTTCAGTTAAGCTTGAAGCGAACAAACTCAGCGCGCTATAAACGGCACCGACAAGTAATATTCCAAGAGCCGCAATCAATGTCGGCGCCCAATTAAAATCGAACATGCGACGAGAAATGATAAAATAAATACACGCGATCGCAGTCATTGTAAATACAACTGAAAATAAAGACAAAAACTTTCCGGCCACAATTTGATAAGACTCAACTGGCGATGTTAAAAGCAAATCAAATGTACGATTTTTCTTTTCTTCAGCAATGAGACGCATTGCTAAAGCTGGAACAAAAAACATGAACATTAAATTTAAAAATGACAGATGTTGCAAAAACACGGCGTAATGGATATTCATTTGCTGAGAAGAAATGCCCATTTGGAACATCGAATTCGATTGAGTCATTGCAAAATTTTGCAATCCCATGGAAAACGTAATACTCAGTAAGATCGTTGACAAAAAGGCGAGTAAGTAAAACAACGGACTTTTAAAAAAACCAAGAAATTCTTTTTTGAAAATAATCCAAATCATTTTCATACATTCACTCCAGATTCAGCACTTTGACCATATGTTAATCTTAAAAAAACGTCTTCGAGTTGGTTTTTAGATCGTGTCAGCTCAGCAAGTCCAGCACCTGATTTTAAAACTTCTGTGGCTATTAAATCTGTCAGCTCACCTTCATCTGAAATTTCTATATTATAAGTCAGATCATCGATGCAATGAACATTTTTAACACCATTCATCGCAACAAATACGGAATTTAAATTTTTTGATGTTCTGGTTTTTACAGTTAAAACGACATGCCCTTGATTCATTTTTTCAATTTGATCTATAGAATCCTGAGCCACAATTTTCCCATGATGAATAATAATCACCTTGTTACAGGTGGCTTGCACTTCAGATAAAATATGCGTCGACAAGATAATTGTGTGTGATCCTCTGAGCTCTTTGATGAGCTCGCGAATTTCGGCCACTTGCTTAGGGTCCAAACCCACTGTGGGTTCATCGAGCACGAGAACTTCTGGATTTGAAACTAAAGCCTGCGCAATCCCCACTCGTTGCTTAAAACCTTTAGATAAATTTCGTATCAATCGATGCCTTACTGACAAAAGCTGTGTTTTAACAAGAGAACGCTCTATATTTTTTTTAATTTGGTCAGGTTGGACTTGTTTGAGTTCAGCGACGTATCGCAAATAATCTTCCACAGACATATCTAAATAGAGGGGCGGAGTTTCTGGCAAGTAACCAATGATTTTTTTAACCTCGAGCGGATTTTCAAAAACATCGAAACCACCGACCCGAACGATGCCAGAACTCGGTGACATAAATCCAGTGATTATTTTCATAGTTGTCGATTTACCTGCTCCGTTAGGTCCTAATAGACCAACCACATCACCTTTTTCAATTTTAAAATGCAAATTATGAATCGCCGTACGTTCGCCATAATTTTTTGTTAAATTCGAGACTTCGATCATGAGTGCCACCATCCATTGTTAGCGTCATTACATGATAGCAAAAACTAAACTGTAATCAACATTTCACGACCGTGATGATACGTAACGCGCCCTAGCTTATCGCCTTTAATTGTTCGAACGTGTCGACATTCAACAATCACAACAGATAGTTTTGAGCCCTGCATCTGTTTTTTTGTGCGTAAACTTTCCTGAGCCAGCCAAGTTGCAGCCTTTAATAAAAGATCGTCCGAAACTTTTTGGTCTTTATTTTTTTGTAAAATAGCGTAGGCACTGGGATAGTCTTTCAAATGGATCCAGAGATCCCATGCTTTAGACTCACGAAGTAATTTTGAATTTTCCACAGCGGATTTTCCCATCCAACAAATCAGACCCTTCGCTTCATCGAGCAAAAGTTTACGAACTTGAGCTTCTGTCTTGCGCCGTAGCTGTTGCGTTGATTTAGATTGCGAAATAATTTGGATAGAGCGAGAGAATGCGGCCTCTGAAATGTCTTGTAATTTTGAAATTTCATCAGCTAAAATTTGTTTTCGTTTTTCTGCACCGATCGCTTTAGATTGCAATTGTTTCATCTTCTCAAAGCTTTTTTCGATATTAAAAGAAACTTTTTTTTCAAAATCAACCAGCTTTGTAAGCTCAAGCGGTAGATCTTTAAAGCCGTATATTTTTAAATGCTCACCCAATTGTAAGTACGAGGCGATCATTGGATTTTCAATTTGCTCATTTAAAGACTGAATCGCCTTCGTCTTTTTTTCAATATCTTTAAGACGTTGCTTGAGCCATTTATCGTAAGGACTTTGACTCACACTGGGGATATTTTGATCCTTACGCGCAGTTTTAGCTCTACGGTCGTACCACTGTTTAAAAATAAAAGGGATTGATCTGGACTCAACTTCAGAACTTAAAAATTCTTCATTTCCTGAGTGAGATAAATCCTTGAGCTTTTGCCAAGAGATTTGTTTTTTGCCATTCACGGCGATCATATTTGGTTGCTTGGGAATAATTCGAACCTCAAAATACAAGTCAAGTTCCGATGAAAAATCGAAACGAGCCACTCGACCCTGCTCTGAAACGAGACTAATCTTAAAAATATTGTGATTTTTAAAATTTGAATTTAAAAATAACCCTAAAGGCTTGGGTGACTTAAGTCCATGCCAAGGATTGCTGTTAAACATGCCTATAAATGGAAATTGCATGTCAAGATCAATCACCAACCAAACCGCTTTTGGAGAGTGATGGAAGCGATAAAAACTCAAGACAATACCGTCTGAACACGACATAACTTCCTGCAGTTGCGCGCCTTCCAGCTCATCTGCAAAATACTGGACTAATGATTGAAACTCAAAAAAATGAGGTGATTTCACATAATATAGACTAAGCGCAGACTCAAGATTGCACAACAGATTCCGAAAAAATAGTTAATGAAATTATTGATTGCTCAAATTATTGAAGAAGAAATCCACAACTCACTTTTCCCAGCTGAAACTGCCGTTGAATTTATCGAACGCATCCATCAGCAATTAATGGAAGAATTTAATCACTTACAAAACTATGCCCCCTTAGAAATCTCTGGCGAGATCAAAGAAGAAATCATTTCGGTGGTCACAGAAGTATACCGTATGAAAACGTATGGTTATTACGACCTCCCAAGTTACAAAAAAAGCTTGTCTTCAAAAGCCAGTTAAAATGAATCGTCATCTCATATTGAGACTTGTCAGTTATACGACACCTGCTCGACGTTTTTTGTCTTTGCCAACGCAATCTCCTGCACATTTGAGTTACGACGGCTTCTAATTTGAATATCTCTTTTCAAGAGGTAAAAATATGAAATTAATCACTGCTCTATTGATCACAACATTTTCAATATCTTCATGGGCTTACATTATTATTAACCCGTCTCAAGTGATTTATGAACTTGCGCCAATTTCAAAAGAGCAACCCGATATTTTCAATATTTATGCATTTTGCCCTAAAAGTTGGGATCGTTACGGTGCAAACGCATATCAACATTGTAAAACATATGAACTCAACACCACGTCAGCCAATTTAAAAAACTACGTGCTACAAGTGAATCAACAAGGTTTGAGCCATGAAGAAGCGCTTGATTTATGGCATGGCGGCGAAAAATTGCAAAAAAAATCTGAGAACAGTTTAGCAATCATGTTTGTCGGTGCACTCGCGGGTCCTGCAGTTCCAGCAATCGCCTGGTTTAAAGGACTCTTTAATAGCATCAGTAGTGATAACCGTAAAGACAAAGTGATTCAAATGTCACACCCTTTTACCTTACTCATGATCAGTGACGAGTTAGAAAAAAAGAGAATGTGGATCAGTGATACGAATTTTGAAAAATATTTAATGGAATCAATTAATTCATTTTACCAAAAATCAACGTCAGAACCACTTTTCAATCAACGATTGTTGGATATTAAGACCAAAGAAATTGAAAAACAAAAACAGATCGAGGAACGACGTAAAGCTCAAGAAAATTTGGGTGGAGGTTAGTTTATCTGCACGTAAGTGCGCTGATACTAACACTTGCGTCTCAAATTGATAAATTCAACACAAAATAAAATAATAACTTTAAACATAAGGCACATCTGATACCCTTAAAGTGGGGATATAAACGCAGAAACTATGCAGCTCTTCGCGAGCTACAAGGGGTGCCTTATTATGAAAATCAATTTCAACATTCATCTCAAATCCATTTTGACAGTCCTATTGATAACTCTTGTGAGTTTGTTTGCGTTTCAAAATTGCGGGAAAGTGAATGTTGCACCTCTCACTGAAAATTCAACAAATTCAGGTGGTCCAGATACTGTGGGTACTCCTGATTCTGGCACAACATCGTGCTTAAAATCAAAGTTTGTCGAGCGTGCAAGTTTTTCAACGACACCTTCCACGGCGGCTCAAAATGCAATAGTTAAATCATATGGTTCAGGCTTCACGACAGCTTTACCACTTGGCGAAGATTACTTTATAGTTACATCAAATGTATATGGTGCAACTGCTACGAGTAACGGTATAGAATACAATTTGTTTTTATATAAAAACCAAACAGCAACAACCGAAAAACTTAACTTTAAAATCAATGGTCAGATTTCCCTAGGCGAAGCTGCTGATTTTTGCCAAATTCAATTGATCACTGGCGATTCCATCTCAAATATCTATTTTCATGTTTTCTGTTTTAATAGTGTTCCGCAAAAACAGTATATTTACCAGTACTCAAAGACGACAGGTTTTCAACAGCTTTTAAGCTCGACCGGCATGAATCTGTTTCCCAAAGATCTAGGCGTGGACAATAATAACAAACCCTACTTTTTCTCTGTCGATTTCAGCAACAGCAATTACACTTATGCTTTGTACCAGTGGAATGGAACACACTTTATAAAAAATCAAAAAACTTTCGCCCCTGCAAATTTTCCTAACTCTTTGGGCGAAGCTAATTCGATGGCGACCGCTTACCAAAAGGCCAATGGAGATTTTGAGGTCGCAATGTTAGAAATACCAAATAATATGAACACCAAAAATATTTATTATCTGCTTAACTTTACTCAGCAAACATCAACCAGAATTCAATTAAATCCTACGACAACTAAAAAATACTTTCCATTACAAGCAACTTACTCAAAATCAAAAAACTCTCTTTCAGTGAATTACCAAGAGCCTGATCAAAACTTTGAAGTTAATCTTGCAAATAATCAGATCACTGAAAACCAAATTAAAAAATCAGATCCTGCATTTAGTCTGTATTATATCTATAACGGCATCAGTTTAATGATCAATAGATCACCCGTATTTACGATGGAATTCTCAAATCCTGAAACAGGCTCAAGTATCGTCACGACTGACAATGTCCTTAACTCCAGCGCCAGAATTGCAAATAAAAAAATTGTTACTCTTAAACAAACCGAGGCCACAGAGACTCGTTTTAGCTGGAAAATACTTGAAGAAGCACCTGACTGTAACTAATTTATTTTATCAATTCTACTTTTGCAAAACTGAAAAGTACATCGGACCGAATCCTGATCGGTCCGGCAACACTTGATAGCCATATTCTGTTTTTTCCAAACTCAATTCTGAATTTAAAAATACAGGCCTCAATATTTGCACAGATCTTCGTTTAACCATTTTTTGAATGATCTCGTCATTTTCAATGGGAGAAATCGAACATGTTGAATACACGATACGTCCGCCAGGTTTGCAAGTGAGCCAAGCCGAAGACAGTAACGAAAACTGTCGTACCGCCAAATTCTGACTGCGACGAACAGTCCATTTTTCAAACTCAGATTTATTTTCTAAAAGGTGGCGTTCTCCAGAACACGGCACATCTGCCAAAACTCGATCAAACTCATCCGGCATACGTAATCCAAATTGATTTCCGTCTTGACCTTTCACAAAAACGTTCCCTCTTTGATCCATCGGAATATACTCTTTAAAAACTCGCATCAGCCTCTCGCGACGAGAGTTCGAAAACTCGTTACTGATCAATTCACCTGTTGAATTTAAGGCTTCAGCCAAGATCAGACTTTTCCCGCCCGGCGCTGCACAAAGATCTAAAATTTTTTCGTTCTGCTGAACTTCTAAGGCACGCGCAACGAGGATACTTGCAGGATCCATTTTATAAAATTCGAGCTGATCTGAGCCCGTTTGATAAAATAAATTGGGTCTTTGCACATGTTGAACATCAATTTTGAGTGCTGCAAATAACTGCGGCCAACGTTCTTTATAAACGGATTGGAAATAATCTTGGAATTTTTGATTTGTCATATTTTATTAAACTCGCAAATAAACTCAGTGCCCTCAGCTGAAGACTTTAAAATCACTTTTCCACCATGATTGAGCATTTGATGTTTGACCAAGGCTAATCCTAATCCAGAGCCTCCTTGATGGCGCGCACGCCCTTTATCAACGCGATAAAATCTTTCAAAAATACGATCTTGATCTTCTTTACGAATACCCGGACCGGTGTCCTTCACAGACAGTAAAACTTGAGTGGACGTTTCACTCCAACTGACAGAAATCAACGGTGCAGAGGGGCCCGAGTACCTGATCGCATTCACAATCAAATTTCGCATGATTTGCCGTAGTCCGCTCTCTTCCGCATAAACTGTTTTTGCATCAAATCTGCAAACAATTTGTTTGTTATTCATTGATAATACAGAATCAAATTCAGTTAAAATGGACTCTGTTAAACTTTGAATTGGCAGTTGCTCTTTATCCACTTTATGAGAGTTCTCAAGCTTTGATAGATTCAGTAAATCGTCCAAAAGCAGTGTCATGTTTTGCGTACTTTCCACAATGGGCTCAACGAGTGCGATCTGAGCGCTATTCTCGGACTTCATCTTTTGTAAGAGCAAATCCGAATAACCTTTGATGACCGTCAATGGCGTACGTAGCTCGTGGGAAGCATTTGCAACAAAATCAACACGAATTTGATCTATTTTTTTAGATTCTGACAAATCATAGAAAACGCCCATGGCCCATTTTTGATTTTCATCTAAAACCGGTAATGGACTTATAAAAATTTCCATTTGATCTGATTCAGATTTAATAACTTCTTGATCGAGAAATATTTTTTTAAATGATTCAATCACTTCGGGTTGGCGAATAATATCTTGGAGATAAATTGTCGTCATTTTTTGTGAAGAAATATTTTCAGACCAATTAAACAACTGCATAAAACGCGTATTAAATGAAATTATTTTCAAATTTTGGTCTACTGTAACAATACCTTCTTTAAGACCAGAGAATACCGTCTCATAGGCTTTTTGCTCGTCATTCGAGTTTTTTTTGAGCCTTAGATATTTACGACGTAGACTTGCAGAGGCTCTTTCAAGATCTGAAAAAAAGTCATCTGATGATTCGTAAACGTCAAAAGGCTTATCAAGAGCAATTTCATCAGCTCGCATTACAAGGAGCATTTTTTGAATTTGACGTCCTATTTTACGTTTAAAAACTGTGTAGCAAAGCGCATAAGCTCCGATAAAAATCAGAATGAAGCTTGCGACATAAAAATAGATCACTCTGCCATTACCCTGTAGCCAACACCACGAATAGTTTCAATATGATCACTCCACGCACCTAATTTTTTACGGAGTGAAAACACATGTGTATCAATCGTTCTGCCTGTGACAGAAACGTCTTGCCCCTGAATCAGATCAATGAGTTGGTCTCTAGTTAAAACTCGCCCTTGAGACTTTAATAAAAAGCCTAACAGTTTAAATTCTGAGGGCGTCAAATGAATCGCTTCTTGATTTAATACTACTGTCACTTTTGCGAAATCAATTTCAAGTCCCATATATGAAACTTGATCCTTAGGTTGCAATTGTTGTTGGGACATCACTTTGCGTTGAAGGATATTTTTTATTCGAGCTTTTAAAACTTGAAAGTCAAAAGGCTTTGTGACGTAGTCATCGGCACCAGCCTCGAGACCTTGGACGACTGATTCTGTATCTGTTTTGGCAGTCATCATTAAAAACGAAGCCGTCGCATTTTCTGATTGAGATGATTTAATTGCTCGAAGCAAATCAATCCCCTGTTCACCAGGCAGCATCCAATCCAAAAGCACCAAATCATATTTTTGATTTTGAAATAAAAAACGTGCTTGTTCGCAACTTTGGACTTGTTCAATTTTCAAATTGTAATTTTGAAAATAAGAGTCCTGCAAAGTCATTTTCAATAATTCAGAAATTGAAGTTTCATCTTCAATAATCAGAACCGGTATTTTAGAGTTGGGATTATGTAGCACCATGGCGAATGTCTTTTCCGGTGAAGGCAAAAATGACATCTTCAGCGATGTTCGTTGCATGATCACCTAATCGCTCTAAATTACGAGCAATCAAGATCAAATCAAGACAAGATTCTGTAAAGATTGGGTTTTGCTTAATGATCTCGATGCAGTTTTTAACCACTTGATTTTTAAGATCATCAACATCATCGTCCATTTTTAAAATCTTCTCAGCAGCAACAGAATCCAAGCGGACAAAGCAATCCAAGGATCCTTTGACCATAGAACGTGCAGATACGGACATTTTTTCGATATCTGCAAAACTGACTGTCTGACCACGTTTAATCAGGTCCTTGCCAATGTAGGCCATGTTAACACATTGATCACCCATACGCTCAAGATCTGTATTCATTTTAATCATCGATAGAATCAGTCGCAAATCTTTGGCCACAGGCCCTTGTTTCGCTAGGATATTGAGACAAGCATTGTCAATTTTCAATTGCATGTCGTTCACATTTTTTTCAATTTCATGAACTGAACTGAGTAAATTAAGGTCTTGTTTAAAAATACCTTCCATCGCTGTCGCCAAAGACTTTTCGACGTAGCCACCCATTTCTAGCATTAATTTTTTAAGTTCTTCGAGTTGGTTATCTATATTTCGTTCCATAGTCAAATCTTACACAGAAAACATGCGGACTGTCTTGCAATGAAATGAAAAAAGCGATTAAATTACTCTATGCGTATAAGTTCAATTGATGTGGGATCCAATGCAATTAGGCAAGTTATCGTTGATGTCTCCCCATCAGGAAGCTGGCAAACTCTCAAAAAATTCAGAGCCCAATT
>JBPOIE010000096.1:0-3594 GCA_052034855.1 Bdellovibrionota bacterium
TGATTAAATCCGAGAATTCCAGAAATAACCAATACAGAATTTAAGTGGACGAAATGCGTCCATCAAAAACCTAAAAAACAGCGCTGTATCTGTTCATAGGAAACGGTGGTTTTTTATGAACAATGAATCGTAAAAAGAATTATTATGTTAAACAATGTGAGTTAATTCCAAGGCTGAATTCTGACGACTTAAAAAGGAATAATTGTATTAAAACAGGCCTTAAGTACGTTATAATTGATTTGGATAAAAAATGTAGTTGTAAATGTATGTACAAAACGAATACATTGAGGTATGATAGTCTTAGTGAAAACAACATTGATAGACATCGACGAAAATAATGAGGAGAAGCTTCAAAAGCATGGTTTAACGATTGAACAAATAAAAAAGTTTTTTCAATCTAATCCAAGCTATAGAAGAGACGACGTTCATTCTAAAGATGAAGAGCGGTTTATGGCCTTTGGCCCGTTTGAAGAAGGATTCATGTTTGTCGCCTTCACTTATAGATTGAAGGGTAAGAAACTTTACTATCGACCAATTTCAGCCCGAATGGCCAGAGCGAAAGAGATAAGGAAATTATATGAAAGCATTAAAAGCTAAGAAGAAGATTAAATCAGAAGTTGACCCATTAGACAGAGATCTAAGTAGTTTATTGGCTGAAAAAACGGAATGGAAGCCATTAGACAGCTTCTATGCGACAGAATTTCAAAAAAAGGATAAAACCCTAACGATCAGATTATCTGATGACCTGATGGAGCTTGTGCGAAAATCGGCAAAAAAACAAAATATAGATATCCAAAAGCTTGTGCGAAAAATTTTGATGGAGAATTTAGCTAAAACGGCATGAATAATGCCAAGTGTTACCAGGGTTGAGTAAAACTTGCCTTAAGGCTTAAAACATTAAACCATTGAATCTGAGGTGGTTTAATGGAGCAACAAGATAAATACATATTAAGCGCTGGCGAACTCGCTACTATTACAGGAAAATCAATTACAGCTATTCTTAAATACTTTAAAGATCATTCTACAAAACAAGGCAAAAGAGTTTTGTTAGATAAGAATCGAGTCAAAGAGTACCTAGAAAAACAAGGTCACACTTTTGATTTTTTATATTCTGTTCAGGTTAATCTTAGAGGAGCTTCAACAAAATCTACAACTACTTCGATTATAGCTTCCAGATTATCCGCAATGGGATACAAAACGGCCGCAATTGATATAGATCCACAAGGAAGCCTTAGTTTGTCTCTTGGTTATTTAAGCAAAGATGACGACAACATTTTAGTTGATGTCATTGATGATCCCAAATCAGTTGTTTCAAGCTTAAAGAAAATCGAAACTAACTTGTATTTGCTTAGCAGCAACTTGGGGAACACGGTGCTTGATTCAATTTTAGGCTCGTCTCCAGTAAAACAAAAACTAGCGATAGCAAACATCGTCAGCGAATTAAAAGCTGCTGGATTTAATGCGGTCTTGGTAGATTGCCCGCCATCACTCGGCTCTTCAGTAATTTCAGCTTTAGCGAGTATTTCAATTCATAATGGAATGTTAATCATACCTACTATTTCGGATGTCTTCAGTCTTAAAGGTATTCAATTATTAACTGCGGAAGCAAAAAAAATATGGTCGTCATTTGGTTTATCTGAACCTGAAGTTAAAATTTTATTCGCAAAATTTGATGGAAGAGAGAGATTAAGTCTTGAGGCCTTATCTTACTTACAAAAACACCCTGAGTTTTCTAAGTATCTCATGCCTACGATTATTAAAATTTGTTCTGATATACCGAAGAGCCAAAAATTCGGAGAAACAATCTTTGCTATGTCTTCAAAATCTTCAGCTAAGAACGATTTTGACGATGTAATTTTAGAACTATCAAAATTAAACAGACTAAAGTCTTCATCAATCTTCTCAGGAGCCGAGCATGGCCTCTAAACAAAGAAGAAGGCTTTACGAGGGCTTTGGCGTTCTAGAACAAGAGCAAAAAAACAATAGTGAAAATAGCACCAACGCTAACGAAACTTTTATTGAAGAAGCGAAATTTGAATTAAAAAATGGTGTTGAAAAGGAGTTGAAACAAGGTTTAAACACAGTTTCAACAACCTTTAAACACTCTTTTAAAAACACTGAAACAACGTCTATAAGTGTTGAAATGGAGTCTAAACAGACTGCTAAACAGAGTCGAAATAGAGTCGAACAACACGGTTTAGACACCATTGTTGGAAAAGAAAAAGAATTTTTGTTTTTTATATCCTATGAATGTCAAAAAAATGGAGCTTTATATACTGAACCTTTAACTTCTGAAAAGCTAAAGAGTGTTCTAAATCACTCTACAGATGGACTAAAAACTGTAATATACCGACTTGGACAGAAAAGTCTTATCCATAAAAGAAATGTAAAATCTGGAAGATCTGGCTGGGTAGTTTTTGAGCTAGAAAAAGACATTTATGATCAATTAATTTCTGATAAACACTATTTCAACACTATTTCAACACGGTTTAAACACACATCTAAAGAGAGTCTAAATGGTGGCTATAGTAGTAATGATCTTTATTTAAATAAAAATACAATAACAACAGAACCAACTTTTAAAATTCCAGAAAACTTGAAGTCTGTTGGAATTGGTCAAAAAAATCTTGAGTCGATTTTAAATCTAAAAATTTTAAGTGGTGACGAAATCCAAGAATCCTTAAATCATTATGCCTACGACATCGAAAAAGGAGTAAAACCAAATTTAGCGTTATTCTTTGGAGTTCTCAGAAAAGGTTCAAACTACATAAGTCAAAAATATTCGATTGAGCTGCAAACGCAAATTGAAGCTGAGATTTTAAGAATAAACCAAGCTAAAAATCATGAAGCTGAAAATTTAAAATCTGAGTTATATTTAAAATTTCAGGATTATAAAAATAATAATCCAAGATTTATAGAAGAAATAAAAAACTCTCAAAGGTTTAATATTTCAGAAAATATTTTAGAAAACATAGCTTTTAGTAAGTTCTGTGAATTGAATAATGATTAAAAATTAGGCGTCTTTAAATCGTTTTTAAGGCGTTCAAAACATATCGAATTGCACTAGGCTCGATAGAAAAAGCAGCACAAAAATAGCTTCAAATAAGAATTCAAACCAATAATAATCAAAAGTTAACAACCTAAACCAGGATCTTGATATTAAAAAAGAAAGTAATTATTTAGAATTAAATAATACTAGTTAAAATTCTAAACCCAGATTTTGAAAAAATCTGGGTTACCGAGGGGTCAAGGGGAGCTGGGGCTCCCTTTTTATTTGGCTAAGATTACTTTTTAAAACAGCTCTGTTTAGCATTTAAAAGCCCAAGGTTAACTTTTTAAAACACAAAGCATACAAGTTCATGGGTTGAAAATTATCTTTCAAACTTGGGCCATTTAAGAGCCAAATCAAAAAATTGATCATTTCTTCAGCAAAAATTCAATTTAACAACTACCTCATCGGTCAAGTTTTACCCCTCTACCCACTTGGATACCCTCTTAGAGGGGTAAAAAATGTTAATCTAAAATAATTACGGATATTTATGAAAGTCACCAAAGTCCGCTTTTTCTCCTGACTTCCCACCCTCAACGTGCGGG
>JBPOIE010000001.1:0-59682 GCA_052034855.1 Bdellovibrionota bacterium
ATGACTTCAAAGGAACTACGCTAGTGTTTCCTGAAAGATGGAAATACTAACGGTTCGTATTTCAGAAGGGTTGTTATGCTCAGTCAATTTCGTGATTACAAAAAAATTCTCGCATTTATCGTATACATCATTTTCGCGCTTTTATTTTGGCCATTTAAAGTGCCATTATTGTTTGCCGTTCTATTTGCATTTGCCTTAAATCCTATTCTGAAAAAAGTAAAAATCCGTTTTCCTCAGATTAACAGAGATCGAACGCTCGTGGCGGGGACTTTGATTTCGATTTTAGCCGTATTCTGCGCACCACTTTTTATTTTGATTCTGAGTTCTTTAGATCAGATCAAGAAAGTTCAAACAGGTAGCCTTGATCAGCTGCCGATCTACCAACAGCTCGAAACAGTATTAAAAGCCACGAACACTTGGGTGCAATCGATTTCAGCTCAATTCGGAGTTGATTTGGCTTCGTATGTTGATTTAAATGCCATTTTTTCCAAAGTCTCACAAGTGGTGTTGCCGGTCATGACGTCTTTGATCACCCAGTTACCAGCTGTGATTTTTAATTTTATTATTTTTATTGTGTCTTTATACATGCTGCTGACGAAGACAGAATTTTTTAACAAGTGGTTTTTAAAATTGAATTTATTTACAGAGCATCAAATAAATCAATTATCAGATTTAGTTCAGCGAATTTGTCATTTGGTTTTAGTTTCTGCTGTGATGGTTGCCGCAGTTCAAGCCTTTGTGATTTCAATCGCTTGTTTCATTGCTGGATATACAGATTTTATGGTGATTTTCATGATCACGTTCTTTATGTCTTTTTTGCCTGTGATTGGCTCTGCGCCTATGTCGATAGTTTTAATTATCTACAGTTTTATAAATTCGAATATCACGGGTGGTGTGATTTTGATAGTTGCTGCGGTCATCGCTGGCAGTATTGATAATGTGATTAAAACCTATATGTTGACCTCTGCTGAAAAAGAAGGGGCTCATCCATTTGTGGCTTTGTTGGCGCTGATTGGTTCGCTGAGTCTGTTTGGATTTTTGGGACTCTTTTTAGGTCCCATCATTTGTGAGTTAGCTTATCAAGTTGGAGATATTTTATTGTTAAATGAGAAGTCCGCAGAAACATCGGACCCAACAACTGTCGCAACGGCTGACGAGTAATTTAAGATTTAGTTTGTTTGTCGAAACGCACAAGCGCGACAAAATTTCCGAGTAAGCAGAATAGAACTCCTAAAACAAGATAGATATTCCAAGATAAATTTTCAAACACTGTTGAAACTGCTAAGGCTATCACGGGTGAAAGAACGCTTGTGAAAGCCGCTTTTGCGGGACCCACAACTTCAATCAGTTTTAAGTAAGACCAAAAGCTTAGAACAGAACCAAAAAGAGATAAGTATAAAAACGAAATTAAAAATGATTGTGAGAAGTGGATCGTAAAGTTTTTCTGGGTCACGAGGCAAAAAATCAAAGTGAAAATAGATCCATAAAACATGCCCCAAGCATTATTCGCTAAGATGGGGACTTTCAGTCTGCGATTGTTTGTAGAAATCAAGTTCCCCGCCGAAGCCGATAAAGTTGCAAGTACACTCAGGGCAAATCCCCAAACTGACAAGGGTTGTGATGCAATATGATCGTATTCATTAAAACTGATCAGTCCCATTCCCAAAAAACTGATCGCTGCGCCGTAAAAAACTTTTTTCTCGAACGGAATTTTAAGAAATATTTTTGCACCGAACATGTTGAAAAAAATCAGAGAGGTGAAAGCTAAAGCCACCAGCGCGGATGTTGCCATTGAAGTAGCCCAGTAAGTCAGAACAAAGTTCAGACAAAACATAAAAAAACCTTGGCTGAAAAATCGCAGGTGCAGATTCAGACTGTATTTTAAATTTTCACGGTTCAGTAGGCAAAGGCCGAACATCACAAGGCTTGCGAAAAAGAATCTATAAAAAACGGCAACGCTGCCATTGATGGCATCAATTTGATATTTAATGGCGATCCAGGTTAAGCCCCAGACCACTGAACAGATTAAAAAATAGGTGAGTGTTTTATTTTTTGATGGAATTGATGACGAACTATCGTTCATCATCATCGTCGGAATCTTCATCCTCTTCATCTTCGTCTAAATCGTCGTCGTCATCATCCTCATCGTCTTCTTCGACGTCTTCGATTTCGCCTTCAGCTTCAATGCGGACCAGCCAACCTTCTTCATAAGGGTCTTCCATAATAATTGAAGGGTCTTCGAGGACTTGTGAATTGACTTCGATAATTGTTCCTTCGATCGGCGAAAATAAATCTAATGTTCCATCATCAGTTTCAATACTGCCAAAGGCTAAATCTGAATCCACTTTTTCTTGTTCAGGTGGCAGATCAACGGAATTAATCTCGGTAATATCTGCCAAGCCTTCATCGTTAATACCGATTGTGATGATGCCTTCGCTTTCGGTATACCATAAGTGATGATTAAAATTCTTTACGTGATCTGACATAAAAACCTCTGCTTAAAATTTAGATACATTTATAACGTCAATACAAAATACTGAGTTTGAATTATTTTTTCTATAATAACGAAAAAACATTCGACGTCAAATTTTGTTCCAAATAATCAAGACTTTACGAGGACAAAATAGGTCACTGCGCTGTAAAATTCAGTGAACTTAAACAATTTTTATTCAAATTCTAGTTTTTAAAATTGCGCTTTGAAAGTGTTGCTGTTACAACACACCCACTTATTAGGAACTGTTGCTGTCTTAAATCGAGGGGGATTCATGACGACGATGCGTTTATTCATGATCGGTTCGTGGACCGAGGGCATGATGCATTTTTCAAAACTTGCACCATTCGTAATTTCATACGAAGTGGCGCAAATCGAGGCCACGGTCTATAAATTACCAATTGGCTTTCCAGTCTTAACGGCTGAAAAAACTCAAATCATACAAGGTCAACTTGTCGAACTTCAATTCGACGAGACATTGATGGCCCTTGTAGACACTTTACAAGGAGTTCATCCAACGGATCCTGCAAAAGGTTTGCATATCCGCAGTAAGGCTCAAGTGCGTAAAAGCTCTGGCCAAATCGAGACGGCAGATGTGTATTTTTTCAATCCTAAAAAATTAACTTCAAAAGCAGAAGTCATAACAGACGCAGCTTGGAAAAAAATGTTGGATGAAAATCCTCCATTGCCACAAACTTTGACAGATCGACAAAGATCTTATGTTTTAAAACTAGGTGCTGTTAAAGGGCGCGATATAGTTCCGATTCAAGATCTGACTTTGTACCGCGAACTGATGAAATTAGAGCTGATTGTCGATAAAGGTCGAAGGTTAGCCTTGAGTTCTTTAGGTAAAGAGGTTTATAAGCATTTGCTGTGAGTACTGCAGATACGCTTTTTAAAATAGTCATTGTTGAGCCAGAAATTCCACAGAACACGGGTAACATCGGTCGTACCTGTGTGGGTGCAAATTGTGAATTGCACCTTGTTGGTCCAATGAGTTTTGAAATCAACGACACCCAGTTAAAGCGTGCGGGTTTAGATTACTGGCCACATTTAAAATGGTTTTATTATCCGACGTATCAAGATTGGTTTCAAACTGTTCAAAATCCTGAGCGGGTTTTTTATTTCGAAACAAAAATTCAAAAATCTTATTTCGATGTTCAATTCCAGCGGGGTGACTGGCTGGTTTTCGGCAAAGAAACCAAGGGGCTCGATCCCGATATCATTCAAAAAAATATTGATCGAGCCATCATGATTCCGCAAACGGGTCCGGTGCGTAGTTTGAATTTAGCAACGGCCGTTGCGATCGGAATTTACGAAGGTTTTCGTCAAGTTCAGATTTCAGAGCTTAAATAACAATCACTTCCTTCATTCTTTACAAAACCAAAACATTTTCTGTCAGTTATAAAACTGAAATTAAATCTGTTCGTTTTAGAACTCTCTTTTTCTTGGCCCTGAATTTGTAATCCGATGTTTACAAATGTTTTCAAACGAAAAATGTATTTCATTTTTTAAATAAAATTTGAAATGCATTTTCATAACTAAGAGGGGGCTCTATATATGAAAAGGACATTTACAAAAACAGCGGCACTTGTGGCAGCAACAACATTCGCAGCGCAAATCAGTTTTGCAGATCTTGCGGGATCTTTGAAGGGATCAAGCGGTTCTGCGGCAGATGCGTCGCAAGCGGTTTTAAATATCGCAGCAGGTGTTGTGATCAAATCAAGCGGTAGCATTATGATGGTTTCAGAAAAATCTTCTGATGCTTTGGTCTCAATTGCACAAGGTGCCAGTGATATTTCACAAAAAGCTTTTGCTTCGGCAAAAGGAATCGCAGTGAAAGGTTTTGCGATCAGTAAAAATACGTCAACATTAGTTCTCGATTTTTCAAAAGCTCATCCTGTTTCAACAGCGGCTTCTGCAGTTGTTGTTTCAGCAGTTACCGCCGGTGGAGGATTAATTCCTGCGTCGATGACACAAGCTGGTGATGCTTTAGTTGTCAGCGTGCAAAATACGTCGAATGCAGCATCAACTGTTTTAGATGCTTCGGGAAAAGTGATCGTGGGAACTGTGAAGTGGGCTTCGAACACTTCTGTGAAAGCTGGAAAATTTTTACTGAATGCGGCGGGCGAATTACTGGATGCTTCAGGAAAAGTGATCGGTTGGGTTGTGGATACATCAGGTGATGTTTTAAAACTGGCTGTGAATGCTTCTGGTAAAATTGCAACTGTGATTGGTGATGGATCTGAAGTTATTATTACTGGATCGACAGATGCATTAAAATCTACGGCGAATGCAGTTTCTGCAGTCGTGACAAAAACGGGTGGCTTAGTTTCTGATGCGTTCGAAGCTTCGATGAAAGTTTCAAAGTTGGGATCTTTAGTTGTTGTGACTGTTTCTGAAAAAGCAACAGGATCAGTGACAGGTTCAATCCGCTTTACAAGTCAGACAATTTCAAACTTGTTTGATTCAATGGCGTCGAAACAGAGTCAAAACTAATTCAAAGTTATTCTATTGGAGGTCGAAATGACCTCCAAAATTTTAAAAAGAAGGACATATGAAAACATTATTGATTTCAATTCTAATTTTATCGGCACATATATATGTGAACGCGCAAGAGTTAGTCCAAGAAAAATTAAGTATGACTGACGAAATGGCAGACTCAAAAACTCCGGGACTCTGTTACAAACAAACTCCAAAATGTAATTACCGACAATTGACTCAAGCCGAAGTAGACACGGCGACAGCAATGTCTGATGAAGTGGCATTTCAGTTGATGAAGATAGATCAACTTGAGCGTTCGCAAAATCGTGAATTTAAAATTGCAATCATCGGTCGGTCGGGAACGGATTTGGGTCAATTTCAAGTTCTGAAAGATTTCAATTCCTCGGGGCAGATGTTGAATATGGGTCAAATGGTCACGCAAATTAAAACCGAAAGTGATCAGTTGAATATGTCAGGCGAGTTCGGTGCAACAGGACAGATTAATTATCAGGTTTTACGTTCGTATTTTGATAGCCAGCGCAAAATGGATTTCTCGCATGTGGCCATAGCTATGAAAAACCATCCAAAATCAGATAAAAATTTTCATTGGCATGTGATGCATTTACTGTGGACTTGTGACAAAGACCCCGCAAGACAGGTGACTGAAGGTGATCGTTCGTACATTTGGGAAGAAGGCTTAGGAGCCGTTTTTGCCGATGACATGAAAAGATACCGTGCACAAATTATGGTTCCAAAACAGCAATTGCAGAATCGATTAGAAAGTATTTTACTGAAAGAGAAAATCGGTGCTCAATGGCACGACAAAAAATATAATGCAGCTGCCTTGTCGGATGATCTGGACCAGCAAAATTCAAATCAATGGGTTCTTGAGGTTCTAGCTGCAGCGACAAAGCCAGCTGGAGTTATCGCTGATCGAGCAGCAGCTCAACAAGTTTTGGCACAGACTCAGTTCTTAGCCACAAAAGTGACGCCCAAAGGTTTGTACAGTTTGATCACGTTGCCATTCGTTGGAAAATTGCTGCCCGGAACAGTCTGCATGAAGCGTCAAAAGTATTTCAGCCAAGGCTTTGGTGAAATTATTTCTGTACTATCCATCGAAGAGTACATGAGACGTAATCAAATGCTGCAATATGAGCCATTTGTTGTGGAATTGGATGATGAGTTTAATTTCGTAAAACAAGAAAAAGACAAACACTAATTAAAACCAGACCAAAGACAAGGCTATTTGTTTCCAAAAAGTTCTGCCTACCTGTGTCTTTGACGAAAAACCGTAGAGGATCTATCCTTGTCCTCTATGGTACAAAAAATATTCGCAAAAGTATTCGGAACAAGTCATCAACGTGAAATGAAGAAAATTCAGCCGATCGTTGATCAAATCAATAAATTTGAATCTTCGATTCAAGCCTTAACAGATGAACAATTAAAAAATAAAACTGTTGAATTTCAAAATCGTTTGAAAAATAAAGAAACTGTATTTGATATCTTACCTGAAGCATTTGCAGTTTGCCGTGAGGCCTCTAAGCGTGCACTAGGTATGCGTCATTATGATGTTCAGCTCATTGGTGGTATCGTTTTAAATCGTGGTTCGATCGCTGAGATGAGAACCGGTGAAGGTAAAACTCTTGTGGCAACTTTGCCCGTGTATTTGAATGCGTTGACTGGTCGTGGTGTTCACGTTGTTTCTGTGAATGATTATCTGGTCAAGCGTGATGCCGAATGGATGGGACGATTGTATTCTTGGCTGGGTCTCACAACAGGAATTATCGTTCATGGCTTGAACGATGACGAGCGTCGAGCGGCTTACAATTGTGATATCACCTATGCGACGAATAATGAATTAGGATTTGATTATTTGCGCGATAACATGAAATTTGACTTGGCTGAATATGTTCAGCGTGAGCCTTACTTTTCAATCGTGGATGAGTGCGATTCTATTTTGATCGATGAAGCGCGTACGCCGTTGATCATCTCTGGTCCCGCCGAGGCATCCACTGATAAATACTATACAATTGATAAAATTGTTCCTTATTTAAAAGCTGATTTGCATTTCAAAATCGAAGAAAAATCAAAATCAGCGACGTTAACTGATGAAGGCAACAGTGAAGTCGAAAAACTTCTCAAATTAGATAATTTGTACGATCCTGCAAATATTGAAATTTTGCATCATGTGAACCAAGCCATTCGCGCCCATCATTTATACAGACTTGATGTTGAGTACATGATCAAAGATGGCGAGATCGTGATTGTTGATGAATTCACTGGCCGTTTAATGCCGGGTCGTCGTTGGAGTGATGGCTTACACCAAGCGATCGAAGCGAAAGAAAAAGTTGATGTTAAAAATGAAAATCAAACTTTAGCCTCAGTGACATTCCAGAATTATTTCAGAATGTACGAAAAGCTTGCTGGTATGACAGGAACAGCCGATACCGAAGCTGTCGAGTTTAAAAAAATCTATAATCTTGATGTTCATGTGATCCCGACAAATAAACCGATTCGTCGTAAAGATATCGAAGATATTGTTTTCAAAACTGAAACAGCAAAATACAAAGCGATCGTCAAAGATGTGCGTGAACGCCATGCGAAAGGCCAACCAGTTCTTGTGGGTACTGCCTCGATTGAAAAATCAGAAGCCATTTCAAGATTTTTAAAAAATGAAGGCGTTAAACATGACGTTCTGAATGCAAAACATCACGAACGCGAAGCTGAAATCGTTGCGCTTGCAGGACGTAAAGGTGCGATCACAATTGCAACCAATATGGCGGGCCGTGGAACAGATATTGTTCTTGGTGGTAACGCCGAAGTTTTAGCTAAAAAAGAAATTGGTAACGATGATTCTCCGGAGTTTTTAGATGCTGTAAAGCGTTTTAAAGTTCATTGCGAAAATGAAAAGAAACAGGTTTTAGAGGCTGGCGGTTTATACATCGTAGGGACTGAGCGCCATGAATCTCGTCGTATTGATAATCAATTGCGTGGTCGTTCGGGTCGTCAAGTTGATCCGGGTGAATCGATGTTTTATCTGTCGTTAGAAGATAATTTGATGCGTATTTTCAACGGTGAACGTATTCAAAAAATTATGACGATGTTGAATATTCCTGAAGATGAACCTATCACACATAAAATGGTCACGAACGCGATCGAAGGTGCTCAGCGAAAAGTTGAAGGCCATAACTTTGATATTCGTAAGCACTTACTTGATTACGACGATGTGATGAATCAGCAAAGAAATGCGATTTACAAATTACGTCGTAATATTCTAGATGGAAAAGATTTAGAGCGAACAACGTTGGATATGCTGGGTGATGTTGTCTCTGTGATTTTAGACAATACAGTTCCCGATGGTACAAAATCTTCGGATTGGAACGTTGAAGGATTAAATACGAATTTACAGCAGCAGTTTGGATTTAAAATTGATACTGCAAATATGACCTCAACGGAACAAGTTCAAGCGGCTATCACAGACAATGTGAAAAAGATTTTCGATCATCAGAAGAAATCGATGGGTCCTTTCTTTGAACAAATCACACGTATGATCATGCTCACTGCAATTGACCAGCGTTGGAAAGAGCATTTGTATACGATCGATAAAATTAAAGAAAGTGTTGGACTTCGGGGTTATGCTCAAAAAGATCCTTTGATTGAATACAAAAAAGAAGCTTTCCGCGCATTCGATATTTTAAATACAGTGATTAAGTCTGAATCCGTTGAAAAAATTATGCGTGTTCAATTGGTTGCAGAAGGTGCCGAAGAGGCCATTGAAAAAATGCGCCCTGAAGAGCCAGATTTAGAACAATTAAATTACTCAGCCCCAGAAGACAATGTAGACTCATTTTCGCAGAATTCTGGTTTTGTATCTGCCGAAGCAGGCCTTGCAACTCAAGAGTCAGCGCCGACAAAGCGTCGCATGGTAGCAGGTCCTCCACGTGGTAATGATCGTCCACTCAACAGAGCGGATCGACGTAAGGGTCGATAATCAAGGCCGAGAGTTGATTAAACACAAAGGATTCAAGTGATTTGTCCACAGTGTACAAAAGAAGTTCCATTGACAGAAGCTCAGTATCTGTCAATGTACACGTGTCCAAAATGCCAAGCTGTTTATTTTATTGATATCACAGGCCAACCTGAATTTGGTGATATGTCATTGCCGATACCTGATGAACCACAGGTTGAGGGAGAAAGTATTCATGGTGAATCCGTCGAAATTCAGTCTTTCGACGCCGTCAATTTCCAAAGCCCTGAGCCTCAAATCGAAAATCCTTTTCAGACCAATGAATTGAACGAAGTCTCTGCTCATGGATCATTAGAGTCTATGTCGACTGAATTAGCGACAGATCAAAATCCATTTGAAGCACCTGTTCAAGTTGAAAGTGTTTCTGATTTCAATAGTGCGGCACTTGAAATTACTGATTTTGCAAATCAAGACAATACCATTTCTGCCTTGTCTTATGATTTAAAAGTGACGGGCTTGGACACCAAAGAAACAATGTTGCTTTTTCGTGAAGCTGTTGATGATTCGAAGTTTGGATGGATCGCACAAGAGCTTTATTCGACGATTAAAAATGGTGAGTGTGAATTTAAAAATTTAAATCCCATCCAGGCCTTTGTTTTAGCGCAGCGAATACAGTTTTTAGATATCGAAATGGAATGGAAACAAAATGTTCAAAGCTAATTTATCGGGCGCTATCATTTCATTGATTTTTTTTTCATGCATATCTGTAAGCGCCCAACATGGCGAGGCGCCACCCGCTGCTGATGCTGGTGCGGGAACTCATGAAAAAGAGTTTTCAGGGCAGCAAGACGAGAAGTGGATCGCAGTTCAAAAATCGCTGTTAGAACTGAAAGTCAAAGTTGATGCACAAAAAAATATCGTCGCCGATTTGCTTAAATCAAAAAAAAGTAATGAAGCAAAATTTTCACAAGAAGAAATCGCTCTCTTGAAAAAAGAGCACGATCGCTTGCAAAGTTTAACAAAAGATTACAATGCACTGTTAGCTGATTTTCAGTTCCGGTTTCCTGAAAAAGGGTTGGAGTCAGGTCGAAAATATATTCGTCTTGAAAATCAATCCATTGAAGAGATGGAAAATGCTCCAACTATTCAGGGGCGATTAAAAAAATTGAACAAAAAAATAAAAAAACAATACCAAGAGGAATCTGCTGCCGAGCAATCTGGGTCTGCTCATACCACCCCTAAAAATCATAAAATACCAGTTGGATCTAAAGCCACAGACGCAGAAAAATCGGGCAACTCTGACGTGACAGAGCAGATTATTTTAGTAAAATAGAATTTTAAAAATAACAATTTTGCGAGTTATTGACGAAGCTCAAATTCGAAATTATTTCCAAAAACTTTTTGAATTTCAAATCGATTAATCTGAAAGCTATTTGTACCTTCAGTTGAAATTTCAGTTAGGCTCCACTTCAGCGGAAACGGCTCATCCGTATAAATTGACTCAGTGCTGATTTCTCCAAAGGGCCACTTGATTGCTTTAAGTTGATGGAGTGAGCTCAGATCAGAATAACTGACTTCAAACTGAGTTTGCATTTTTTCGAGCGCTAAGTTGCATGAAACTTTTAACTGAATCAGAGGACTGTTTCCAGCCACACTGACCTCATCAGCAGAAAGCTGAAAGACAAGAATATTATTGTCTGCGCAGAGATCGACCAAATGTGGAACATCAATTTGCAAAGATTCATTGGTTTGTCGAATTTGAAACGATTCAGTGAGGGCCCATTTTTGTTTTTGAACTTCAGACAAATTTTGTGCTGCTGAATTCTCTGTCGCTATATTACGTGGTGTGGTTCTAGAAAAAAAGATATAAGTTGCTAGGCTGGCAAGGCAAATTGCGGCTATAAAAAGGCTGATGTATTTTGTCGATTTAATATTCACAAGACAACTCCGATAATTCTTCGCTCGAGAAATCAAACCTTAATTTTCCACTGGCCAGGTGCGTACTCATAATTCCCGATCCTTCAAAGTGTTGTAAACCAAGAACATGTCCCATTTCATGCAAGATAAGGCTTTCTAGATTGACCGCTGACGAGCCTGAAGTTTGCGCAGTTAAGACAAATGAAAAGTTTTTTGCATTAATTTTAATATCCGAATCCACGATCCGACTAAGGTCCGTATTTGAGATCGTGCGGGCTTGTTCTTTGGAATTGGTCGAATCCCAATCGCTGGACCAGAAGATAATATTTTTCCGATCATTTCCTGGGCCCTCGTTGAACGAATTGTCTCTGGTAACATTGATTAGGTTTTGTCCTGCCGCTGTATTCCATCGATTGGCTGCTGAACTGATGTCGGAGTCATATTTTTCTGGAACTGACTTATGAATGATCATGTTGACCGGCAAAGAGCCTTTCCATGAAATTCGCACCCCAAGATTATTTCTTGTAAAATGACAACCGTCTTGAGCGCCAAAAGCAAATAGATCTTGATCACCAAATCGAAACGCTTGCCCTTTCTTGCAACCAGATGTTGTAAAAAGGAGCAAAGCTGTGAGGAAAAAATAAAAAAATTTGCATGGAAAGTTCACAATTAAAGAATCACATAAATAATCTGTTTGCAAAAGTGGACACAGGACTAGTTTATGCCGTGCTGCAATTGCGGGCATGTTGGTGTCTGAAAAAGACTAGTGATCTCGAAGCGATAGATTGATTGCTGGACAAATTTCAGATATACCTAGGTTTCACGTTATCTTAATTGTTTTTGAAATTTAAATTCGCTTGGGCGAGTTATCAGGAGTCGTATGTCTGAAAATAAAGATTTTCATAATCGTGGTGGTCTGTTGGCGCTTTTGGGCTCGATCACATTTGTCACCGTCTTTTTTATTTATATTGTTTTTATTCAAGGTGGCGTAGACCTTGGTGAAAACGTATCAACTCCAGCACCGGCTGATGCAGTTAAATATGATTTGGCTTCGGAAAAAACACCGTGGATTTCTAATGAACAAATCGTTCAAGCAGGACAAAAACTCTATCAAATGAACTGTGCAAGTTGTCACGGTGCTAAAGGGGATCTTGTTGGTGGTATTCCAACGGCTCGAAATTTAGTTGAAGGACAATGGAAAGCGGGCGGCGGAGCTATTGCGCACTACAAAGTTTTGCAAAATGGTTTACCTGGAACTGGAATGGTCAGCTTCAAAGCCCAATTAAAACCTTACGAGCGCTGGGCTGTTGTTAACTTTATTGAATCTATCACTAAAAATAAATTAGAACAAAAAGCTGAAGATTTAGCTTCATTTGCTGCGACGGCTGACTAGAATTAATTCATGAAGTTGAGTTTGGTTTTTTCTTTACTGCTGTTCACTTCGGGGGCGATCGCTCAAAGCACATCTGCGCGAAATGCTCCTCATTACACAGGAGTTCAGCAAGAAACAAACTCAGCACAAACACCTGAAGAGCTTAAAGGTGTTACAATCGCCGAAAAGATTGGTGAAAACATTGATCTAAATCTTGATGTGAAAAATGAAAAAGGAGAAGTTGTAAAACTGTCTACTTTTTTTGGAAACCACAAACCGGTGATGTTGAGTCCGATGTATTATCAGTGTCCTGGGCTTTGTAGTTTTCATTTTAATGGTGTTGTCGATGCACTTAAAAAGATCGATTGGAATCCTGGCGAAAAATTCAATATTGTTGCTTTCAGTTTTGATGCTACAGAAAATACACCTGAAAAATCTGATCTTGCTCAAAAGAAAAAAGATTCTTACATGAAAGTTTACGGCCGACCTGGGACTGAAAATGGATTTCATTTTTTGACTGCAAATCAGGCGACTATAGATACGTTAATGAAACAAGTTGGTTTTCAATATCGTTGGAATGAAAATGCCAAGGAATGGTCGCATGCATCGGCAGCGATTATGATTTCCCCAGAAGGTAAAATCACACGGTACTTGCATGGTGTTGATTTCGATGCTCGCGACATGAAATTAGCTTTGAATGAAACTGCAAATGGCAAGGTTGGAAATATTGTCGATTCAGTGATGTTATTTTGTTTTAAGTATGATCAGCACCAGTCTAAGTATGGTCTTCAGGTTTTCCGAGTGGTTCAGCTCGGTGGAGCGTTGATGACTTTATTTTTAGGTGTTTGGTTGTTGCCTATTTTATTTAGATCAAGAAGAGAGAAGGTGTAACCATGTTTTTATGGATATTACAAAAACTGACGGTTGTGATGGCGAAGGCAGAATCCTTCATGCCAACTCAAGGAACAGAAATCGCTAAAGGGGTCGATAACTTATACGGCTTTTTGTTGGCGATCAGTTTCTTGTCTTGCGTGATCGTTATCGGGGGAATGATTTACTTTGCATTAAAGTATAAGCGTAAATCTGATAATGATAAAACCGCCTACATTACGCACGATACGCGTTTGGAAATTATCTGGTCTGTGATTCCGTTGATTCTATTTTTATTCGTTTTTGCATGGGGTTGGATGATTTATCACGACATGCGCACTATGCCTAAAAATGCTCTCGAGATTCATGTCACTGGAAAACAGTGGGCTTGGACTGTCGAGTACAAAAACGGTGTTAAATCAACTGAGATCGTAGTGCCTGTCGGTCGCGATATTAAAATCATCTTAGCGGCAGAAGATGTGCTTCACTCGTTTTATGTTCCAAGTTTCCGTATAAAGCAGGATGCCGTTCCTGGACGCTATACTGCGGTTTGGTTTCATGCAGATAAATTGGGAGAGTTCCATGTTTTCTGTACTGAGTTTTGTGGAACAGAACACTCGGGCATGATTACGAAATTAAGAGTTGTTTCACAAGAGGATTTCGATAAGTGGTTAACCACTGAATCTGAAGTTTCAACACTTCCTTTAGCTGAGCGCGGTGCAAAAATATTCCAAACAAGAGCCTGTGCTTCTTGTCATAACGTGAATAATCCAGCGGTTAAAGTGGGTCCATCGTTACAAAAATCATTTGGTGTTGAAAATCACGAAATGGTAGACGGATCAAAAATAACGATTGATGAAAATTATTTACGTGAGTCTATTTTGAATTCTCAAGCAAAAATCGTAAAAGGTTTTGGTCCTCGCTCGGCAATGCCTGCGTTTCAGGGTCAGCTTTCAGAAGTCGAAGTTACAGCGTTAATTGAATATATTAAAGGTCTTAAATAAAGGGGTACAGTTATGGCTCATGCAGCACATGGTAGTAACTATTTAAATGCAGAAAAAGGGATTATGTCTTGGCTGACAAGCTTAGATCATAAACGTATCGGTATTCTGTATTTTATTTCGGTGCTTACATTTTTTCTTTTGGGTGGTATTGCCGCTTTATTACTTCGCGGAGAATTATTTGCGTATAATGCGGTGGATGCTTTAGGTAAAACAACGGGTCAGCTTTTGCCGAATGGTGATGTCTACAATCAAATTTTGACTTACCACGGAGCCATCATGGTTTTCATGGTGATCATCCCAGGTATTCCAGCGATTTTGGGTAATATCTTTTTGCCGCTTCAAATTGGCGCGAAAGACGTTGCGTTTCCAAAGCTGAATTTAGCAAGCTGGTACTGCTTGATGTTTGGAGCAGCACTTGCGACATTCACAATGTTTTCGACTCGTGTTGATACTGGTTGGACTTTTTATACGCCGTATTCAATTAAATCTGGAACAGCTGTAACAACAATGGTTTTAGCTGCGTTCATCATGGGGATGAGTTCGATCTTAACGGGTTTAAATTTTATCGTTACTGTTCACAAATTACGTTGCCCAGGAATGACAATGTGGAGAATGCCGCTCTTTGTTTGGGCATTGTACTCGACAGCGATCATTCAAGTGATTGCGACTCCAGTTTTAGCGATCACATTGTTGTTGTTAGCGATGGAACGCACATTTGGGGTAGGAATTTTTGATCCAAAATTAGGTGGTGATCCCGTTTTATTCCAACACTTTTTCTGGTTTTATTCGCATCCTGCAGTTTACATCATGATTTTGCCAGCGATGGGTGTGATCTCTGAATTGATCACAACGTTCTCTAAGAAAACAATTTTTGGTTATACTGCGATTGCTTACTCATCTTTAGGGATTGCTGCTGTATCGTTCTTTGTTTGGGGACATCATATGTTTGTTTCTGGTCAATCAGAACTTGCGGGTGTGATTTTCTCATTCTTGACGATGCTCGTGGGTGTTCCGACAGCGATTAAAATGTTTAACTGGGTTGCGACGATGTATAAAGGTTCAATATCTTTTGCATCGCCGATGCTATTTGCTTTGGGTTTTTTATTTTTATTCGCCATTGGTGGTGTGACTGGAATCATGTTGGCAGTTTTACCTGTTAACGTTCATTTCCATGATACTTATTTCGTTGTGGCTCACTTTCACTATGTGATGGTTGGTGGAACTCTCATGGCGATCATGGGTGGATTTTATTACTGGTTCCCGAAAATGTTTGGAAAAATGTTTTCAGAAACTTGGGCACGAGTTTCTTGGGTACTTATCTTTATCGGTTTCAACGTGACTTTCTTCCCTCAATTCATTTTAGGTGCAATGGGAATGCCTCGTCGTTATTTCAATTACATCCCAGCTTATGAACCTTTGAATCGAATTTCGACAATTGGTTCATGGATGATCGCTGCTGGATTCCTTGTTGCTCTTTATGTGATTATCGACGGATTAATCAACGGTGAAAAAGCGCCTAAAAATCCATGGGGTTCAAAAACTCTGGAGTGGACGGCTGAATCTCCACCGATCGTTCATAACTTTGATCACGAACCAGTCGTGACTGCGGGGCCATATGAGTACAAGTAAAATGATTAATGGTGTTCCAGTTCAGGAACACTACAGAGACGCTGAACATCAAACTTCATCTGCTAAACAAGGAATTTGGTTGTTCATGACAACTGAGATTTTGATGTTTGGTGGATTGTTTATTGGATATGCTCTTTACCATATGAAGTATCCAGAGATGTTCGCTGAGGGTGCGCGTTTCTTGGATTGGCGTTTAGGTTTTATCAATACGCTTGTTCTGATTTTTTCTTCGTTAACAATGGCTCTGGGAATTTATTACTGCCAAATCAATAAACCTAAAAAAGCTGTCATAGCTCTAGCTGTGACAATTCTTTGTGGTGCGATTTTCATGGTCATTAAGTATTTTGAGTACACGCATAAATTTCATTTGGGAATTTATCCGGGTCGTTTGTTAGATCTGGAAGCGTTAAATCACCATCTTTCATCATTAGGTGAAAAGCCAGTGGTCAGCACAAATTTGGGAATGTACTTTGGTTTTTACTTTTGTATGTCTGGTCTGCACGGTATTCACGTTCTTTTAGGTATGGCCATGATTGGCTGGTGTTTATTCCGCTGTATGCGCGGCGACTTTAATCCGAATTACTATGTTGCCGTCGAAGGTGTTGGGATTTTCTGGCATATCATCGATTTAATTTGGATCTTTTTATTTCCGTTACTGTATTTGGTCGGATAATCAAGGAGTCATATATGGGAAATCACAATCAATCATCAACTCACGCTGAACATCACATTATGCCATTTGCGACTTACATGAAAGTCGCTGGAGCTTTGTTTGTTTTAACTTTTCTAACTGTTGGATTTCATTCTTTACGCGAACACTTAGGAGCGATCGCTCCTTTGATTGCTTTTGCAATTGCAGCAGTTAAAGCGTTTCTCGTCATGGCTTGGTTCATGCACTTGAAATATGAGAACATCATGAACAGAGTTATTTTTGCGACGGGGTTTATCTTCCTCGCGTTGCTTTTCTTGATCAGTATTATTGATATTTATTCACGCGCGACTGTAAATTCGGTTTTATAGGACGTGTTTAAAACTTTTAGTCAGCTGACAAAATTTGGGATCGTGATATTTGTTTTATTAGCCGGTGTTGCAGGGTATGCCACCGGTTTTTTTATTGAAACACCTTTTGATTACAAACATCTGATCACTTTTATCGGCGGACTTTATTTTTTAAGTTCTGGCAGTTTAGCCTTGAATCAAGTTCAAGAGTGGAAACTGGATCAAAAAATGCCAAGAACAATGAATCGTCCGATTGCTAGCGGAAAAATTAAACCTATGGCGGGTGGAATTCTGGCTTGTGCAATGTTGTTCGCTGGCGTGAATTTACTTTTCTCATTGTCGATCGTTGCGGGTATCGTAGCTGTGGTTTCTGTGATCTTGTATAATGTTTTATACACGCTTTGGTGGAAGCCAAATTGGATTTTCGCAGCAGTCCCCGGAGCGATTCCAGGGGCTTTGCCAGTGACTATTGGGTACGCGGTGAATAATCCCAATATTTTTACAAGCGAATCCATCTACTTATTTTTGATTATGTTTTTATGGCAGATGCCCCACTTCTGGACGCTGGCGATCAAATACAAAGACGATTATGGGGCCGGTGGTATTCCGACATTACCAACAGCGCTAGGTATTCCTAAAACTCTTTTCCATGTGGGGCTTTATACATTTGCTTATGCGGGTGTGGCGATGGCTTCGCCGTTTTTCTTACACACCAGTTGGTTTTATGTATTTTTTATATTTCCATTTGCATTTTTTCTTTTGAAAGAATTTTTCCGAGTTTACAAATCAGATGCGAAAGAGCGCTGGTTCGCCTTTTTTATGTGGACCAATATTTCAATGCTGGTATTTATCTTTGTACCAGCGATTGATAAATGGAGCTTTCTGTTTATTGGCCGAGGCTAAACTTTTCAGTTTGCCAGCAATTAAGTTATTTTAAGATCTTGAGGGGTATCAGTCTGCCTGTAAGGGTGAGCTTTTTGAAATGCGCTGAGCTTTAGACAGTTTTCATTCACCTTATTGATCGTTTTAAAACTCGCGAGATCAACTTTAAATCGATTCGCAGTGAATACGAGGGGTACTAAAAAACAATCGGCTGCGGTTAATGTATCAGCAAAACAATACTGTCCTGATGACTTCTGTAAATGAGTTTCGCAAGCTGTAAGGCCTTGAGAAAACCAGTCTTGAACCCATTTGTTTTTTGTTTCATCGGTGGCCGAAAATTTTTTTTCTAAATACTGCAGAGTTTTGAGGTTTCCATAACTATGAATATCAGCATTGATAATCTGACAGAATTCTCGAATTTTGGCTTTTTGCTGATAATCACTGGGGAAAAGCCTGTGTGATTGTGGAAAGACTTCATCTAAATATTCAATAATAGCATCAGATTGTGCCAACAAAAATTCTTTATGCTGTAGGGTTGGGACTCCCCCCATCGGGTTCAGTTTTCTATATTCGGGCTTATTTTGATCTCCGCCGTCATTTAAAAGATGAATGGATATGTACTCATAGGGAAGTTGTTTAATTTCCATGGCGATTCTGACGCGAAATGAAGTGGAGCTGCGAAAGTAATTATAGAGTTTTAAATCATGCATAAGACATTGTTTGTTCTTTGTGCGTAAAGGCCAACACTTGTCGCAGAGGGTCTTAACCGCTACTGTAGATTAGGTTTAAAAGTGGTATTCTATTCAAGGAATTTATATTCCGGAGGATTTATGAAAAAAATTATTTTAGCTCTTTTAACAACAATGGTCTCTGCAGCAGCCTTAGCTGAGGTTTCATACTCGATGCCAGCTCTTGAAGCTGGATTTAAATGGAACTCAATGGATACAGTGGGCGCAACTTCCAGCAAACAAAGTCTAGGAATTCAATTGGGTGGCTCAACTGTATTTAATTTTACTCCACAGTTTGGATTAAGAACGGGTTTGTTCTATTCTGAGCGCCCCTTTAAATTTGATTTTTCAGGCACAGAATCAAGCGGTAAATTAACTTATGCCGAAGTTCCAGCGCATTTCATGTTTAAATTCGAAGACTATGCAGGAATTTATTTAGGACCAAGTTTTGCGATGAAATTAGGAGACGAGTGTACGAATTGCACATTAACGGATGTAAAAGGTTTAATTATGCCGATTACGTTTGGTGCTCAATTTAAATTTTCTCCAAATCTTGGTTTAAATTTATTTTTCGAGACTGTATCAAGTGATCTTGCGAAAGATTTGAAAAATTCTCGTGGCATTGGATTAAATGTTTTGTTTGCATTTGAATAGTTTCTTAATTTTTAAATTACGGGGTTACATTTGAAATTAGCATCGCTTAAAAATAGCAAGTCCAAAGATGGCGAATTGGTTGTTGTCAGTCACGATAATCAATTCTACGTGTCTGCTACGGATGTGGCTCCGAATTTACTGACTGCCATCGAACATTGGCAGACGGCAGAACCTTTATTGCAAAAAAAGTATCAAGATTTAAATCAGAATAAAATTTCTGGTGCAGTGAAAATTGTGGATGAGAAAATTTTTGAATCTTGTTTGCCAAGAACATGGCTTTTTGCAGACGGTTCAGCTTTTATTCATCACATCAAACTTGTTAGACAAGCCCGTAAAGCAGCTTTGCCTGAGACGCTATTGACGATCCCTTTGATGTATCAAGCGGAATCTGGTCGGTTCATGGCTCCTACGGAAAACATTCCGCAGATTGATTTTTCACACGGTACTGATTTTGAGGCCGAAGTCGGAGTTATTGTCGATTTTGTTCCTAAAGGGACCACTGCAGAAGAGGCGCTTAAGCATATCAAATTGTGCGTGATTTTAAATGACGTCAGTCTTCGTGGATTAATTCCTGAAGAGCTTTTGAGTGGTTTCGGATTTTTCCAAAGTAAACCAAACAAAACATTGTCTCCTTTTGCAGTCACCGTCGACGAACTAGGTAGCGCATGGAAGAACGGACGAATTCATTTACCTTTGCTGGTTGATTACAATGGTCAGTTCTTTGGTAAAGCCAACGCTAAAGAAATGCATTTTCATTTTGGACAATTGATCGCTCATGCCGCTAGGACTCGAGACTTGGCTGCTGGAACTTTGATTGGCAGCGGAACTGTTTCAAATGAAGACATGTCCATGGGTTCTTGTTGTCTTGTGGAAAAAAGAACACTCGAGCAAATACATCAAAATGAGATTAAGACGCCGTATATGAGCGCGGGTGATACAATAGAGATTAAGATGCTCGGCGAAAACGGAGAAAACATTTTTGGACGTATTTATCAAAAAGTCGAAAAGTACAAAATTTAAAAAATTGAAAATTCAATTTTACTTGAGTTTTATTTTTATTAGTTTTGTAACGAGTTGTACGACTTTGGATTTAACGTTGCCAATTGCCGAGCTTGAATCTCCTCAGCATCAAGGTCGATTGAATGGTTTTGGTATTGAGTTTTCTGGTGCAACTGGCCAACAGTTGCAACTAACGCCAGATGCTTCGATTCGTCCAATTGCAACCGCAGCTGCAGGCAAGCATACCAACGAAAAAATATTTATATTAAAACCTGCGATTAATTTATATGCGTGGAATCGAATTACTTTCACTGGTGGAGTCATTGATTCTAAAAGTCCATTTCTTAAAATGAAAGTTTCTCTACTGAGTGGCTTTCGCGAGGATGGTGAAGCCGGAAGATATCATGCTTCACTGGCAACAGAGGTCAGTTATCAACGCGCTGAAAAAGTCGGAACTCAAAATGGGCTTGGTGGGCCAACAGGCTTTCCTTGGAAGGGATCTTCGGAGTTATTAAATGGTAAAGCCGGATTGTCGATTGGGTATCAATACTGGAAAAGATTTACGCCTTTTATAGGTTATACCTATCAACAATTTCAAACTCTGGGCTCAATTGAGCAAAATTCAACATCATCGGATGCGGGTGGTACATATACGTATAAACCTGAAATCGGCAAAATTGAAAGTTATGGTTTGGGTATAGATTGGAAACCAAATCCGACTTTATTTATCATGCCACAAGTTATCTTATACAATTTGAAATGGTATGATAAAGATGCCTCTGAAGTCGGAGGATCTTTAAAAATTGTTTACGTGCCAGTCCAATAATATTTTGAAAGCAGATTTTATGAAGCATTTTCAAGTCCATAAAAATTTTTACGATCAGGCACAAGAATTGCGTCGGCAATTTGTACAAAATTTTTCAAATCCACGTTCCACAGATTCAAAAAGATTTGTATGGGACTATTGGTACTTCGAAGATCAGTATCACTTGATACGAACGCCTGCTGTCTATTACTTCCAAAAAAAAATATATGCTGATTTCCATTCAAAACTTGTTCAATGGGGACGCGAAAATTTAGGATGTCATGATATTTCTCCACCATGGCTCAGCTATTACGTTGACGGTTGTTATCAAAATTTACATTCAGATGTGCCACACGGACCATGGGCATTTGTTTACTCCTTAACTGAGAATCCAAAAAATTTTAGAGGCGGAGAAACACTCATTTTAAAACCAGATGTGTTGAACTACTGGCCGGGTTTTCAAGATCAGAATGACCGTGAGTATTCGAGTTTTGTCGACCGAATACCTGCATCATTCAATCAACTGACTCTCTTTGATCCTCGTTTTCCGCATGGTGTAACCGAAGTCAAAGGTACACGTGATCCTTTAAAATCTCGGATTGTGATACATGGATGGTTTGTTGAGCCAAGACCTTACGTTGTCGGAGGGCTTACGACCGCGCAAACACAAAAGGCTTTGGATCCAGCCTTTAATGAATTGAATACAGTCTTGTCCCAGATTGAAAGTCTACACGGAACCATGTCGTTTAGATTAGACATTCTGAGTTCAGGAAAAGTTCAAAATTATAAATTGGTCTCTAATACAGTATTGTCGGTTTATGGAAATAGTATAGAAGAAAAATATTTACAAAAGAACCTTAAGCAGATTTTTGGGTCACTGCAGTTTCCAAAAGCGAAAGCGGCGTCAAAAATTACAATTCCATTGCTTTTTAAATAGGTAATTCTAGAATGGGTTATGACATTAACCCAGCTTTCATACATAGTTGCCGTCGATAAATTCAAAAACTTTGGACATGCGGCTGAAAGTTGTAAAATCACTCAACCCACATTAAGTATGCAAATTCAAAAACTCGAGGATGAGTTAGGTTTGCTTTTGTTTGATCGCAGCTCTCAACCCATTAAAACAACAAAGATGGGTTCGATATTAATTTCTCAAGCGCGTGTGATATTAAATGAATCACAAAAATTTAATGATCTTGTTCAAGAGGACAAAGGTGAAGTGAAGGGTGAAGTTTCCATCGCCATTATTCCTACTCTGGCGCCGTATTTACTGCCACTATTTATTAAAAAATTCAGTCAAAAGCATCCAGCGCTACAAATTAATATCGAAGAGCTTCAAACACATCAAATCCTAGAACGATTAAAGAATAATTCGCTGGATGCAGGAATTCTTGTGACTCCAATCGAGGATGAAAAACTTGTTTCAACGCCATTATTCTATGAGCCTTTTTTGGTTTACACTTCAGATAAAAATAATTTGTATCAAAAAAGTAAAATTTCTCAATCTGAACTTTCTTCAAATGATATGTGGATGTTGACGGAAGGACACTGTTTTCGTGATCAGACACTCGCGGTATGTAAAAACAAAAAAAAATCGGCCGACGAAAGAAAAAATATTAAATTTGAAAGCGGCAGTTTAGAAACTTTACGACGCATGGTCGATCAAGAAGATGGTTTTACTTTGATTCCATATCTGGCATCAATGGAAATATCCAACTCGAAAAAAATTAAAGAATTTTCAAATCCGATACCTACACGCGAGGTCAGTTTGATTCACTCTTCATTTTTTAAACGTGATGCTTTGAAAAATTCATTGATTGAAACAATTCAAAAAAGTTTACCCAAGGAAATCCCTCACTTGCAGACTAAAAATTCGCAAGTGATTGATTTACCATTGGGTAAAATGTAGAAACCGACTCAATCTAATCAGGTGTGTTATGTGCGTCGATTGTTTCAGGTTGGATGGCTGTGTCCTCCAGTGGGCCTACGATTTGCTCTTTGCCAGTTCCAAGCGCTGTGACATTGTTAATTTTATAAGTTTCCCACGACACTTCGGAACCCTTTTGGTTGACCAATGCTGCGCGAATCAAAATACTTTTTGGAGCTTGTGTTCCATACTTTTGACTCAGATAATTTTTTAAATCCTCTGTGCTGATTTCTGCTTTTGGCAAAGTCTCAAAATTAACTTTTAATACTTTTCTTAATCCAAAAACAGTCATCTTTTTTTGATCTGTCAATTCAGTCATTGTTTCAAAAGATCCATTACCGTAATCTAAACGGACAAGTGGCATTATGATTTCTTTAGCAATCTCTTTGAAAGAGCCATCTTTGGGTAACATATCAAACTGACCTTTGCGGTAAGCTTCATACGTCTCTTTTGGGAGTTGATCGAGCCAATTTGCATATTCTTTGTAAGTGACACATCGTACATCAGGTCGCGAGCATGTGTATTTTGCAAACTCTTTCAGGGCTTCCCAATACGCACCTTTATTCCATTTTGAAAAGTGATGACCAATATGAATCGGAGCACGATTTCCAAAGTAGTTGACGTTAAAATAATACTTATAACTTTCAACAACTTGGTTTTTGTATTTTAAAAATTCTTCATCGGTGAGATCAGGTTTGGTTGCACACGCTGATTGATAGCAGAGCCAATTATAATCCATTGATAATGTTGATTTTGTAGCACCTGCAATTTTAATTTGACCCAGCGGAAAATTCCAACCACCCCAGCTCATGCGTTGCGGCCAGTACGTCGGTGAAGATGATTTTGAGGTATCATACTTAAAATTAAATTTTTGAAGTGTTGGCCACAGTCCATCTGTAACAGCTAAAAGAGGAGCCCTAAATCCAACAACATCTTCTTTTTTAAAGTTCCAAACAAAACCAGCTGGAGCTTTTGTTTTATTCACGTCAAAAACGTTAAAAAGCATGTTGTTGAATTGATTAAATTCTGAAGTCCAATCTTCTTCGCCCCATGGCAGGCCGAACATTGGATTGCCCTTATCTCGTCCAGAGGCATCACAATGTGAATTCGCATGAGATGCGATTTCGTGACCATTGTAGGATGCTTGATTTGTTAATTTAACACGCTCCACGAATGAGCCTGTAGGATTTGACCAACCGATACAGCTGGATGATTTATTCAATCTCGGCGTCGAGTAGACCGACTTATTTGGAGTTTCCACGTAGTAGACGGGATTCACAAAATAGGTAAATTTTAATTTACGAGGTTGTCCTTCAATATCTTTTGTTAAAACAGTATCTGCGAAAGCTTGCGATTCTTTCCAGAAGTCCAAATTCAGCGAGCCATCAAATGCGAGCAAAACAAATTGAGGCGGTCGTTCAACTGTTGAACTTGGGCTCCGAAATTTTTTGGTCTTTGGTTCGACTTTTGCGAAACTGACTGTTGAAAACAAATAAAGACCACAGACGAGAAGACGTGTGAAAGATATAATCATAAACTTCCTTTTCTATAGCCTCTATTCTAAAAGAGCCTGTAAATATTGTCTGTCAAAATGTTTGACAGGTTACAAAGGTCCATAGGCCGTTTAAGATCACTGGGTTGTGTATATATTTAAAAGTTGTAAAGCTATTATAGTGCTATTTGCCTGTGCGATTGTCGTCGCGTGTGCGCCTTCCCAACAAAAAACTGAATATATAAATCACCAAGTAAATCAAATTATTGGAGGCCAAGACTTAAGTCAGTCTGCAACTTTAAATCGATCTGTCGTCATGATTTTGAATCAAAATAATGTTGGCAGTGCAAGTATTTGCACAGGCACATTCATAAGCCCAACCATCATTTTGACAGCAGCTCATTGTGTTTCCGATGATAAAAATGATCTGATTGTACAAATGGGAAATTCTATTTTTTCTGAGCAAGAGATGATTTCGTTCCGTGTTGTTAACGTTAAAAAACATGAAAAATATCAGAAGACAGAAAATGATCTAGCATTAATTCTGGTTGAAGAAAGCAAAACTGTTTCAGTCATTCCTGTTGCCATGGCAAAAGAAAAAGATCTATCAAGCAAAAAGATGATAACGCTGTTGGGGTTTGGCGTGAACGAAATCGAAGAATCTGATGATGAATTTCAAGGCGCTGGAAATTTACGAAGTTTAAAAGTTTCACCTTCTCGTGTCAGTATAGATCATTTTACATTTTCAGTTGATCAGTCTGTTGGTTCTGGTGCTTGTCATGGTGATTCTGGGGGGCCCGCGTTTGTGCCATCGTCAGATCGTCGATTCATACTCGTAGGTGTAGCATCAGGTGTCGTACAATCAGAAGATGAAGCCGATTGCTCGAATCTCGCTGTATATACAAAGGTGCATTTTTATAAGTCTTGGATACTTAAATCAATTCAAGAGTTGAAGTAAATTAAAGATTAAATTTTATTTCAACTTCCGCATTCACATCTGGATGTAAAGATTTTTTCACAGGACATGCATTCGCTGTGTTCTCTATTTTTTTGCGATAATCTTCAGGGATATTTTTAGACATTTCGATGACAGTTTTTAACGAAGCGATTCTGCGTGGGCCTTCAGTGGTCATCACTTTCTCAACAGAAATTTTAGAACCTTTAATATCGTAACCATCACGTTCTGCTACGATGGCTACCGTTGTTAATATGCAAGTGCCCAGTGCTGTTGCAACAAGGTCTGTCGGAGAGAATTTCTCTCCGAGACCTTGAATATCTTTAGGGGCATCGGTTTCTAAAACTGATTGAGAGGGCTCATGTATCGCTTGGCAGTGTTTCTGCCCTTGGTACGTTGATGTAATTCTGACCATATAAATCCTCTTCTTTCCAGTTCGACAAGTCCACACCCAGTGCAATCGAAATCACTTCGTTAATGTGGGAAACTTTGTGGAATTTCATCTGAGACTTTACATCGTCTGGCACATCTTTTAAATCTTTTTCGTTCTTGTCGCATAAAATCACTTCGGTGACGCCAGCTCTGTGTGCAGCTATGATCTTTTCTTTGATTCCACCGACAGGCATCACTTTTCCGCGTAAACTAATTTCACCTGTCATCGCCATTTTTGGATTCACACTGTAACGTGAAACTAGTGAGGCTAATGATGATAAAATTGTTATTCCTGCAGAAGGACCATCTTTGGGAATTGCTCCAGAGGGGACATGCAAATGAATATCAAATTTATTAAAATCAAAAGTCGGAGCTAAGACATTCAATCGGGCTTTCACTAAGGATTTAGCAATTTGAGCAGATTCCTTCATGACGTCGCCAAGTTGACCAGTGATGATAAGGTCACCTTTGCCAGGAACAAGTGCTGTTTCGATAAATAAAATGTCTCCACCCACAGGCGTCCAAGCCAGTCCTGTGACAACGCCGGGGCTTGCAACGATGTCAGTGACTTCGTTTTGAAATCTTTCATTACCGAAGACCTCATCCAGGTCTTTAATTTCAATTTTGACCTGAGTGTTGCCATCCATTTTACCACGAATTACTTTTTCAGTTGCATGTCTACAGAGTTGAGCAATTTTTCGTTGGAGCTCGCGGACACCAGCTTCGCGCGTGTAGTGGGTGATTGTTTTTAATAAAGTTTCATCGCTGATTAGAATTTGATCTGTCGTTAATCCATGTTCAGAAATCTGTTTTGGAATTAAATGAGATTTCGCAATATGAAATTTTTCTGATGTTGTGTACCCAGACAAATCAATCACTTCCATACGATCCAATAACGGAAGTGGTATGCCTTCTAAACTATTTGCAGTCGCTATGAAAAATACTTTTGATAAGTCAAAAGGTGTATCTAAGTAATGGTCCATAAAACTTGTATTTTGTTCTGGATCTAAAACCTCAAGCATCGCTGCCGCAGGATCACCAGCATAGCCACGAGACATTTTGTCAATTTCATCCAACACAAATACAGGATCGTTTTCACCTGATTTTTTTAGTGCAGCAATAATTCGACCAGGTAAAGCACCGATATAAGTGCGACGATGGCCGCGAATTTCTGATTCATCACGAACTCCTCCTAAGCTAATTCGTTGATATTTTTTGTTTAATGCTTTTGCAATGCTTTGACCTAAAGAAGTTTTTCCAACTCCCGGTGGGCCGATGAATAATAAGATAGAACCACGTTTATCTTTCTTCATTTGCAAAACGGCTAAATGTTGTAGAATTCTTTTTTTGATTTTATCAAGTCCGTAGTGATCTTGATTCAGAACATCTTCCGCCTTAAGAATGTCAAATTCAGAATGAGTTGACGATTTATTCCATGGCAGTGAAGTCATCAAATCTAAATGTGAACGTAACATTTGATGTTCTGGCGACTGAGAATTTGAGTTTTGTAATTTCTTAAGTTGCTGTTGTGCGAGATCATGAGCTTCTTTGGGCATTTCAGAAGATTCGATTTTTTTGCGATAGTCATCGGCAATTGATGGTTCATCGCCTTCGCCAAGCTCTTCTTTGATGGTTTTCATTTGTTCGCGCAAAATATGTTCGCGTTGATTTTGTCCCATTTTAGAATTTAATTTTTGGCGAATGTCTTGTTGAATATGTAAGCTGTCTTTGTAGCCTTGAAGCAAAGTCAATAAATGCATCACTCGAGTTTTCAAATTCAGTGTTTCTAAAATTTTTTGTTTTTCAGCAAGTGCAATTTCTGCATTTGCAGCCGCTAAATGAGAAAGTAAAGCCAGATCTTCGATGCCTGCAATGAGCTCTTGAACTTGATCTGTGTTGCCGGGGATGAGTTGTAAAACTTCACGTGAAATTTGGCGAAGACTATTCAGTAATGCAGCTTGTGTGGGCTTATCAATATCTATGACATCATCGACTTGTTCGGCATAGGCTTCGAAAATTTCACTTTCGGCTTTAAATGATGAAACTTTCATTCTATAGTAACCGCGCACGACAACAAAATATCCAGAATCTGCAGTTCCTTTAATAGATTCAATTTTACACAAAGTACCGACATCATTGAGGTCGTCAACATTTTCAACACTTTGATCTGGGTGTGTTTGAGAGAGAGTCAGTATCCAATTATTTTTAAGTGCGGCCATATCGACAGCCTTGACGCTCTTGTCGCGTCCGACGCGCAAAGCTTGAGTCACGCCCGGATATAGCACGGTATTTTTTAGAGGCAGAACAGGAATAGCGCCAATGGGCATAGACATATGTCTCTCCTTGTTGAAGGTTTCTAGTTTTAAATGTGAGAACGATTCAAATTCCGTCAAGGTAACAATATCAGTTACAATTAAAATAATGCTCATTTGTATGCTGGGGGTTGTCAGAACACATCGTTTCGACATATATATAGTCAATGAATAAAGTTCTAAAATACGTCGTGGCAATCATTTCTTGTTTAGCAGTTCTTTTCATCTTGTCTTCATGCACTCAATCTAAAGAATTGGGAAGTGAAGCAAATCCTTTAAAATTTTATCTTATTCCAGCACAAGATATGATGACACTTCAAGAATCCGGTAAAATTCTAAAAGTATTTTTAGAAAAAGAATTGAATATGCATGTGGCTGTCGAACTACCAACGAGCTATATCGCTGTCATTGAAGCATTTGGTTCAAAGCGAGCCGACGCTGCCATTCTAAATACTTTCGGTTATATTTTAGCGAGTGAAAAATACGGCGCAGTAGCAAAATTAAAATTAGTCAATCGTGGCCGCGATGAATATTATGGCCAAATCATTGCACACAAAGATGGCCCGAAAAATATTAAAGAATTAAATAATAAAAAATTTGCGTTTGTTGATCCCGCATCGACATCCGGATTTTTATTGCCATCAAGATTATTTAAGCAAGAAGACATCAAAATCAAAGAACATATTTTTGCAGGTCGACATGACAGTGTTGTGATGGCTGTTTATCAAAAAAAAGTGGATGCAGGAGCGACATTTTATACGCCACCTGATGAAGACGGAACGCCAAAGGATGCGCGATGGATTGTCCGCACGCAATACCCAGATGTTTTTGAGAAAGTTCGAATTTTAAAGTTAACAGGTCCAATTCCAAATGATCCTCTGACAATTAGAAAAGATATTCCTGAAGAATTGAAGCTAAAGATTGTTCAAGCTTTTCAAAAATATATCAAAACTGAAGAAGGTAAAAAAGTTTTGATGGACATGTATCATATTACTGATTTTAAAGAAGCTTCTGATAAGGATTATGATGTCATCCGAAGCTATTTAAAAGATCTGGGAAAATCAGCACAAGATTTTGTAAAGTAAGCCGATTTTAAGAAGTCATCTCCTGTTTAAAAGGCCATCAGCTGATGTCGCGTCTCATTCCTGAGTGCAATTAAACAAATTTCAGCGAAAAACCTGATTTATTGTGGCTTGCCTTCAGAGGCGGCAATGATATCCTTGCTTCATATGTCGAATCAGCAAAAAAACAAATCCTTTTCATATCAATCTTTAATGGCATTAACTGCGCTTGGTGTCGTTTATGGTGATATCGGAACAAGTCCATTGTACGCACTCAAGGAAGCTTTTTTACACAGTCATACCCAAGCAGGAAGTGACAGCATTTTTGGAATTCTCTCATTAGTATTCTGGGCGTTGATCATAGTGATCACTTTAAAATATTTAATTTTCATTTTGCGAGCGGATCATAATGGCGAGGGCGGAATTTTAGCGCTCACTTCTTTAGTAAATAGCACAGATATAAAATTTTTTGGTTTTTTGTCGGCTAAGCGATTTTTGATGTTGTGTGGAGTTTTTGGAGCTGCATTTTTATATGGTGATGGCGTGATCACTCCAGCGATTTCTATTTTAAGTGCCGTGGAAGGTCTCAGTATTATAACTCCGGTGTTTACTCCATATATTATCCCGATCACAATTTTAATTTTGATTGGACTTTTTTCTTTTCAAAAAAATGGAACAGCGACATTGGGTAAAATATTTGGGCCAATCACTCTGGCTTGGTTTTTAGTGATTGGTGGAATTGGTCTCATTCACATTATTGATCATCCCGAAATTTTACAAGCAGTTAACCCTTTGCGCGCAGTTCACTTTTTAAGTTTAAATTTCCACACAGGATTTATTGTGTTGGGCTCAGTGTTTCTGGTTGTTACTGGCGGAGAGGCTTTGTATTCAGATTTGGGTCACTTTGGAGCCAAGCCGATTAAGCTAGCTTGGTTTATTGTCGTGTTACCTTGTTTGCTTTTAAACTATTTTGGTCAAGGCGCGTTCTTATTGCATCATCCAGAAGCTATTGCAAATCCATTTTATCTGATGGCTCCAGAGTGGATATTGATTCCATTAGTGATACTGGCAACACTGGCGACGACAATTGCGTCGCAAGCCTTAATCACTGGAGTTTTCTCGATCACTCTGCAGGCCATTCAACAGGGATATGTGCCACGAATGTTGATTTCTCATACTTCCGCCCTCGAGATGGGTCAGATCTATATCAAAAGTATAAATCGCATTTTGATGGTTAGTTGTATCCTTCTTGTTTTGTTATTTAAATCATCCAGTAATCTCGCAGCGGCTTATGGTATAGCTGTGACAGCAACTATGATTATTACAACGTTGTTGTTTTATTTTATTGCGATTCAAAAATGGAAATGGAATTTTTATTTAACCACAGCTCTGTGTTCAGTTTTTGCGATCATTGATTTAGTTTTCTTGGGATCGAATTTATTAAAAATATTTGATGGTGGATGGTTTCCATTATTTGTTGGTATCGCGGGTTTTATCTACATGACGACATGGAAGCGCGGACGAATAATCTTGGGTCAGTGCCTAAAAGCGAAAATAATTCCGATCGAAGAATTTTTTATTCGAGCAAAAGCACAAAAGTTTCATGTGATCGAGGGAACAGCCATTTATATGAATCGCAATCAACTTTTGACACCATATGCATTGATCCACCTCGCGGAGCACTTCAAGTGCATGCACAAGAACATCGTGTTTATGACCGTGTTGACTGAACAAAAGCCATACCTGAAAAATGAAAGTCGTTGTACTGTCGAAAAAATATTTGAAAACGGATATCAAGTGAATATTCGGTACGGTTATTTGGAACAACCTGACATTCCTAAGGCGATACATCATCTCAAAGAGCAAAACCCAGAATTTGAAAATGTCTTCGACATACACCAAGTGTCATTTATTTTAGGTCGTGAAAGTATTATACCCACGAACAAGCCAGGTATGGCTTTGTGGCGCGAAAAATTATTCGTGATACAGGCAAAAAATGAAATGCCAGCCACTCAGTATTTCCAACTTCCCAGCGAGCGCGTGGTCGAAGTTGGAACTCAAGTGGCTATTTAATAAATCCAGATTAAAGATTATTTTATTTTTTGAAATGAAACTTCTTCTGAGTCTGGATATGAGTGACAAGAATCACGAAGTGTTTCTTTTTCAACAACAACTTGAATTGTGTCAGCGCTTAATTCAGATGAAAAATTTTGATTCAATTTTAAAATGATTCTTGTCATTCGAGCGTAAGCACACGGACCAGCTTCATACTGCTCTAAGACCATTGCGGCTTGAGGTTTACCATCATATGACGTTGTGATCTCATAACTGCCGGCCATATTACCGCCGTAAACAGTGATCCACTCTGTATCTCCATTATTATAAAGACCAATATCTTTCATACAAAGTTGAGCTGGAATTTCTGAGTCAGCCAATTTTGTTGAAGCGAAACAAGTTTCTGCCGTATTTTTTGCAAAAGCTGCAGTAGATAAAAGTGTTAGAGCTAAAAATAATTTTTTCATTATAGACCTCTTTTCCTGAATTCATAACATAAGTCACAAAAAATGAGAATAGGGTCGTTCGCATTTAAGTAAAAACTCACTAGGTGTTAAAAAGTTCGTCAGTCCTTTAAGTCACTTAGTTGATTTTTAAATTACATGAGTTGGATGCATTCGAATATAAACGACACAGGTTTAGTTGTACTTACGAAGTAAGGCTTTCACTAAACCTTTGATTTCAACCTGCTGTGGTTGGTACCACATTGATGTCAATCTTGGATTAGCGGGTCTTAATTCAACCAATTTTTCTGTGGGATGAATTTGTGGATTCTTTTTGTGGAAAAATCGTTTTACTGTGGCACCGTCTTCAATGCTAGCGACAACAAGATCACCATCGCGTACGGTTTTTTGCGACAGAACAACAAGAAAATCGCCGTCAAAAATGCCCTCTTCGATCATTGAATCACCTTCAACTTTGAGAGCAAAATAATCGCCTGGTGCTTTCATCATTGAAACTGGAACATCCATAAATTCATTATCTTGAATTCGTTCAATCGGCGAACCTGCTGCAACACGACCCAAAAATGGTATCGCTAGAACTTTAGAAGGGTCTTCAAAGGATTGTGAAGAGCTTGATGAATCTTTTGAGCTCGTCAGGCGATCATTAAGGTCTTTGTGAAAGTCTTGGGCTGAATGGATTAAATGAATGGCACGTTTTTGATTTTGGGGAATCTGAACGTAACCTTTGTTTGAGAGTTGTTTCAAATAATTTTGAACCGAGTTGAAAGATGCAAAGCCGAAATGATCACAGATTTCCTGATAAGAAGGTGATATTCCTTTTGAGCGTAATTCTGATTCGATGAAGTCTAAAACTGACTTTTCTTTAAGGGTGAGGGGCGCAAGCGGGTTGGTTCCGCTCGTCTGGCTATTCTGGTTTGCGTTTTGTAAAGGGAGGAGCTTTTTCATACACATAAATTACACTGTAATTTATGTGTAAGTCAATAGCCTTTCAAAATTTATTTTCAGTTCTGATAAGTCTGGCCCTTAGACTCGCTAGCAGGGCTCTTAATGGCCTTTTGCGGAGCTTCGCGTATTTTCGCATGCGACGTGGGAACAGCGGAGCAGTTTTGATAAAATAAGAGCATAAAGGGATTCGCAATTAAAAGTACTGCGAGAAAAAAACTGCTTCGTTTTGTTGCCATCTGGCCTCCTTAGGCTTTGGTCTAGGTCAATGTTTAATTCCTATCGGCTCAATTTAAAAAAACATGAGGACTTTTTTTCACACTTATGTTTTGATTTGCGGAAATGAATTTTACGAGTCTCATTTTGATGTTTTTATTATTTTCATTCTCATTACGAGCGTCTGAAGTTTCGTCAGTCGATACAACTGAGACAAAAAAATACAACAATCAGAACATCAAAGATTATTGTCAGACTCGCCTGAGCCAATATAAGAGCTACTTCAAAGATCCTTTATTAGATAAAGTCTGCCAACACGCTCAGGTTACAGAGGCTTGTCACAGCGTTAACGGAGCGCCGATTTTTCATGTCGATGAAAAAGGTAAAAATGATAAAGCAAAAAATATTCTGGTATTCAGTTTGATTCATGGTGATGAAACAGATGCCGGAGTGCTCGGACGTTATTGGATGGAAAGACTCGTTCAATTAGATCCACGCAATAATTGGAGAATCATTCCAATCCTAAATCCAGATGGGACACAGAATAAAACACGTACGAATGCCAATGGTGTTGATCTGAATCGAAATTTTCCGACATTAGATTGGAATGAAAAGGCGATTGCTTATTGGAAAGCAGAAGCTCAAGGTTCAAAACGAAAATTTCCAGGTTATAATCCTGGGAGTGAGCCCGAAGTGAACTGTGCATTAAAGCATATTCATGATTTTAACCCCGAGTTCGTGGTCTCAATTCATACACCACTTCATGTTCTTGATTTCGACGGACCCAAGGTCACGCCGCCTATTTATAATTATCTTCCGTGGAAGCGCTTAGGTAATTTCCCTGGCAGCTTAGGTCGTTTTTTATGGGTTGAAAAAAATATTCCGGTGCTCACAACTGAGCTTAAGCAAGGGCTTCCTGCAAACGGAACTCCTTTCGAACTGCTTCAGGATGTGATCGGGCAGCTTGTTCAAAAAGATCTCAAATAATATTTAGTGAATTTGTTCGTTCGAACTTGCTTGCTGAATCGCCTGCAGGCGTTCCTGCGGATTTTCGACTTCTTCTTTAATCTCGATTAATTTCTGAAGTAAACTTTCTTTGGCGTATTTAATGGCTTCAAAAATATCAGTGTGTCTTGCCTCAGCCTCGATCGTGGCATCATCTTCTTTTAAAATAATAGCAATTCGATGAATAGAATCTTCATTCGTTGTTGTGTAAGGTTCAGATGCTGATTGCTCATCCTCTGCTTGGTTGGGATCTCGAGCGATCACCATCACGAGGGTTTCTGGGGTGATGAAAGGTTCGAACTCAGCGATTTGTTGATAGATATAAGATTGGATTTCGTTATTTGAAGAGTTATTTGAGTTATTATCGTGAGCCATAAAACCTCCAATTCATAGATTGCTGCTGTTCTCAATAAGTTTAACACTTTTTGCGGAATTTAAAAAGTCTGTAGGCCTAGGACTGTGAAATGTTTTTTAGATTCGATATGTTGAAGCTTTTGTCTCGACCTAAGACAGTGTATGAATATGATTCATGAACACTATAAAATTAAATGATACTTGGCTTAAGCATTTGAAATCTGAATTTAAAAAGCACCATATGGTGTCGCTGAAGAAATTTTTAAAAGACGAGTATGATGCTGGTAAAATCATTTATCCAAAAAAAAATGAATATTTCAAAGCACTAGATTTAGTTCCTTTAGATAAGGTGAAAGTTGTCATTTTAGGACAAGATCCTTATCACGGTCCCAGTCAAGCGCACGGGTTGTGCTTTTCAGTGAATGAAGGTGTTTCACAACCGCCCTCACTGAAGAATATTTTTAAAGAACTGAATTCTGATTTGGGTGTTGAAATTCCTAAATCAGGGAATCTCGAACGCTGGGCTCAGCAAGGTGTGTTGTTACTCAATAGTGTTTTAACAGTTGAAAATGACAAACCAGCGTCCCATCAAAAACAAGGGTGGGAACAATTCACAGATAAAATTATCGAAATTGTAAATCAAGAGTGTGATCATGTTGTTTTTATTTTATGGGGTGCCTACGCGCAGAAAAAAGCGTTCTATGTGGATCGTAAAAAGCATCTTGTGCTCGAGAGTGTTCATCCATCGCCATTGTCGTCACATCGGGGATTCTTTGGTTCAAAGCCATTTTCAAAAACAAATGCATGGCTGAAAAAACAGGGACTAGTACCTATTAAGTGGTAGTCAATTTTTGCAGTTCTTTTTGTTTCAAATCTAAGTTTTCCATGTGAGTCATCAAAACATCTTCAGTCTCAGTGATTTTTTTTGAGGCTTCTGCGGATTCAATTGCAATTTTTTGCGCTTGTTGTCCTTGGGTTGTCAAAAGCTGAGTATTGAAATCTTCGATTTTTGTATTCAGTGAAAACAATATTTCTTCTGTTTTTAAAATTTTACGTTCAAGCTCTTTAATTTCGCTGTTGATACGTTTTGTTTCTTCTTTGTAATTAAATTTTTTCTCAGAAGTCGTTGTGACAGTAGATTTAATTTTATTTTCCATTGAGTCTGCCTCAGCATAGCGCTCTTTCAAAGCGCCTTTCTCAAGACTCCACAGATAATCATCATAGCTGCTTGGGAATAATTCCACAGATCCATTTCTGATTTCTAGAATTTTATTTGAAACGCGACTGATAAAACTTCGGTCATGGCTGACAACAATCAGTGTGCCTTGAAATTCAGACAAAGCTTCTGCCAAAGCATTCACAGTATCAAAATCCAAATGATTCGTTGGTTCATCCATCAAAAGCAGCGGATGTTTTTGAAGTAGAATTTGTCCTAAAGCCACTCGCGTTTTTTCACCACCAGACAAAACTTTGACTTTTTTATAAATCGAATCGCCGGAAAATAACAACGAACCTGCAATATTTAAAATTTCTTGAGCCGTTGAATCTTTGTAAGCTTTTTTCTGTAAAGAGTCTAAAACTGTGTCTTCGGCATTAAGGTCTTCGGTCAAATGTTGAGCAAAATACGAAAGACTGACATTGTAACCTAATTTTTTAGTTCCGCTAATCAGATCGATGCGATCGGCAATTGATTTTAAAAGCGTGGATTTACCTGCGCCGTTAAAACCCACGATTCCAAGGCGTTGATTTTTTTCGATCCGTAAATTGACGTTTTTTAAAATAACGTGATCAGGGCCGTAACCAAGACTGCCGTTTTCAATTGTTAAAACTTCTTTGCCTGTTTGAATGGGTACTGGTAGATTAATGCGCGCACGAGTCGGTAAAGCTTTGATTTCAATTTTTTCCATTTTATCAAGTTGCTTCATTCGCGATTGCGCCTGGCGGGCTTTCGTGGCCTTGGCTTTGAAACGATCGACGAAATCTTGCATGTGTTTGCGTTTAGCGTCTAAATTTGCTGCTTGGGCGACAAGGACTTTTTGCAGTTCTGCTTTTTGTTCAAAGTAATCGTCAATGTGCCCTGGAAATTTTGTGATTTCTTCGGATTCAACTTCTAAAGTGTATTCCGTTGTTCGACGTAAAAACTCGCGATCATGTGAAATCAATAAAAAAGCCTGATTGTAATCTTGCAAAAACTTTTCAAGAGTCAAAATACTTTCCAGATCCAAAAAGTTCGTGGGCTCATCCAGCAGCATCAGATCCGGTTCAAGTCCGATCAGATACAATAATTTCATGCGCATGCGGTAACCACCGCTCAGGTCGCTCAATTTTTTTTGAAAATGATCCTCGGTCAGTCCTAATCCTAAACCAATTTGCTTCAGATCCCATATCGGCTTCAGACAATTGTTTTGCAGATATTGCTCGGCTGTTTCTGTCAGACTCCATTCGGACTCTTGTTCAAGGTAACCAATCCGCAAACCATTCAGTTTTGTGATCTCGCCCGAATCAAGTGTTTCGTGACCGACGATAATTTTGAATAAAGTTGTTTTACCTGCGCCATTCGGGCCAATCACACCGACGTGTTCACCTTGGTTGATTGAAAAACCTGCATTATTAAATAAAATTTTTGCGCCGTACTGTTTTGTTGCGCCGTAGAGCTGTAGCAGGTTCAAGTGGTGTCCTTTAAATTAGAATTGACCCAGAAGTATATAAACTATCTAATTTTAGTACACAAGGACGGTCAAATGAAATTGATAAATTTTATTCTATTTACTCTCGCATTAAGCACTGCAAATGCAGCAACACCTAACTTCATTTTTTGTATGGAAGGTAGCCCTTCGTCGTTTAATCCACAGCTGGTCAGCGACGGCGTCAGTATGAACTCCAGCTCACAGACGGTTTTTAATCGTTTGGTTGAATTTAAACCCGGTGGTACTGAGGTGATTGCAGGACTGGCGGAATCATGGACAATATCTAAAGATAAAAAAACATATACTTTCAAATTGCGTAAAAATGTACCGTTTCATTCAAATGCGTTTTTTACACCAACTCGCAATCTAAACGCAAATGACGTTGTTTACACCTTCAAATCACAGATGGATCCAAAACATCCGCTTTCAATTCCAGCTGCAAATTATGAATATTTCAAAGCCATGGAATTGGATCAGCTGATTAGTGATGTTAAAAAAACAGATGATATGACAGTTGTTTTTGAATTAAAACGTCCAGAAGCTCCTTTTTTAGCAGACCTTGCAATGGACTTTGCAAGTATTCAATCAGAGGAATACGCACAGTCATTGATGAAATCAGGAAAAGGTTTAAAAACTCTTGAAACAAATCCGATTGGAACAGGTCCTTTCGTTTTTAAAAGCTATCAAAAAGACTCAACTGTGAAATTTTCTGCAAATGAAAAATACTTCAAGGGAAAGCCGCAAATTGAAAATCTGATTTTCGTGATCGTGACGGATTCAACAGTGCGTGCACAAAAAATGAAATCGGGCGAATGCCATGTAATGAGTGAACCTCAGCCACAAGATATCGAAGCATTTTCTAAAAATGAAAAATTGAAAGTGATTTCGACAGAAGGACTAAATGTCAGCTATATCGCCTTCAACACTGAGAAAAAACCATTTGATCAGCTGAAGGTTCGCCAAGCGATCAGCCTAGCGTTAAATCAAAAATCGTATTTGGATGTGATTTATCGCAATCAAGCAGCCAGCGCTAAAAATCCAATCCCACCAACAATGTGGTCATATCAAAAATCAACTATTGAAAATAAATTTGATATTGAAAAAGCAAAAAAACTTTTAGCGGAAGCAGGTCTGAAAGACGGCTTCGAAACTGAGTTGTGGACTTTGCCAGTATCAAGACCTTATTTGCCGAACGGTAAAAAATTAGGTGAAATGGTCCAAGCTGATTTAGCGAAAGTCGGAATCAAAGTGAAGCTTGTGACTTTTGATTGGCCCACATATTTAGAAAAATCTAAAAAAGGCGAACACCAAATGATTCAATTTGGTTGGACGGGTGACAACGGAGATCCTGATAATTTCATGAATGTCTTATTAGGTTGCTCGGCTGTGAAGGCCGGCAGTAACTATGCTCGTTGGTGCCATAAAGAATTTGATACATTGCTGCAAAATGCTAAAGAAGATTCTTCGGTGAAAAACAGAACTGGTTTTTATCAAAAAGCACAGGCTATTTTCTCTGAACAAAAACCTTGGTATCCCATTGCTCACGCGAAACAAAACAAAGTGATGTCGGCGAATGTTCAGGGTTATAAAATCGATCCCTTTGGACATGATCAATTTGAAAGTGTTTCTTTAAAATAATAAATTAATGTTAGCGAAATTTTTAAAACTCTTTTTTTCTTTTTTATTCATCAGTTTGGTCAGTTTTTCCGTGATCAGACTGATTCCGGGCGATCCCGTTCAAAGTTTGATCGGCGAGCGTGGTGCCAGTCCCGAGCGCATCGCTGAAATCAAAAAAAATCTGGGACTGGATCAATCAGTCCCTGTCCAATATCTGACATTTTTAAAAAATGCAGTTCGCGGTGACTTTGGTGAATCAATTTCATCAAAACAACCCGTCATGCAGGAATTTAAAATTTTATTTCCAGCAACTGTTGAATTATCAATTGCTGCTTTGTTATGGTCATCCGTTGTTGGATTAATTTTAGGAATTTTAGCAGCAATCAAACGGAATTCATTTTGGGATTATTCAGCAGTCAGTTTGTCGACCGTGGGTTTTGCGATGCCTTTGTTCTGGTGGGGCTTGATCGTGATATTCTTTTTTGCTGTTAGGTTGGGTTGGTTTCCGATCTCGGGCCGCATTGATGTGATTTTTGATGTGCCGTATGTCACAGGTTTTTATTTTATTGATACATTGGTTGCGAAAAATTTTGACGCATTTCTGTCGGCGATTAAATTTATTATTTTACCAGCGTTTGTTCTGGGAACTATTCCATTGGCTTTGATTGTACGAGTGACTCGGTCTGCGGTGATCGATATCGCCAAAGAAGATTTTATCCGCACGGCCAAGGCCAAAGGATTATCGCCAACAAAAATTATATTAAAACATATTCTTAAAAATGCGTGGCCTCAGATTTTAACCGCGATTGGTTTGGCGTTAGGACATTTGCTGACGGGTGCGATTATGACCGAGACCTTATTTTCTTGGCCAGGGATGGGGCGTTGGATCGTTCACAGCATTATGGCGCGGGATTATCCTGTGGTTCAGGCCGGTCTTTTTTATTCGATGCTGATGATTATCATTATTAATTTTATCACAGATGAATCGATTAAGTTGATCAATCCAAAACTACGGGATGAATCAAGGTGATAAAAATAATTTTTAAAAATAAAAGTTTATTGATCGGAACATGTCTGTTCTCTGTATTCCTAGTTGTCTGTTTGATCTCACTAGTTTGGACTCCTTATGATTCCAAAGAAATTTTTGACGGGGCGGCCCTTTTACCAGCCAGTGCAAAATATTTTTTAGGGACTGATGATTTAGGTCGTGATTTATTTTCTCGTCTGCTCGTGGGCTCGCAATTATCAATGGGCATTGGTTTACTTGTCGGAAGTATTTCGGTTATTTTAGGAGCTTCGCTTGGATTAGTCGCTGGATATTTCGGAAAAAAAGTAGATCATTATTTAACTTTGGTGATGAATTCGTTGCAAGCGATGCCCAGTTTGTTATTAGCTTTATTTGTTGTCGCGATTTTGGGGCCAAGTGTTCTGAATACAATTTTATCTGTGACTTTGGTTTCGATTCCGATAATGTACCGACTTGTCAGGTCAGCTGCGCAAATCGAAAACAGCAAAGATTATATCACTTCGGCCAAAGCACTTGGTGCGGGTCATTTCCGGATTTTAAGAACTCATTTATTACCGAATTGCATGACGCCGATTTTGGTTCAAACGGCAGTTTGCTGTAGTGAAGCGATTTTAAATACTGCGGCGATGGGTTTTTTAGGATTAGGAATTCCGGCGCCGTATCCTGAATGGGGAACGATGTTGAGTGATGCAAAAAATTTAATGGAGACTTCACCGCACTTGATGATTTGGCCGGGGCTTTGTTTGTTGTTACTGATTTTATCAACTCAATTGATCAGTGATGGTCTGCGGGATCAACTGGATCCTAAATTACGCGGGCGATAGATTTTATTATCGATATCGTTCGATTCCAATAAATTGTAATCCGTACAAATATTTTCCACTCTTTTCAGTGATATGTTTAATCGCACACAGCATTTGGATCATTTGGTTTTTCTCGTTTTGTTACACTATCGAAACATATTTTTTATTCATTCTGCAGGCTTGGCTCAGAACCAATGCCCCCATTCTGGAATAGTTAACGATCAGTGCCTGGTCGACACAGCCATCAGATTCAAATAAACACTGTGAATTCAGTTGTTCTCGCTGAAACTGCCTGAGTTGTTTTTGCATAAACAACTTTATGCAATTTGAATGCGTAACGAAATTTTGGTGTTAAAGCATATACTGCAGAAGGCTGTTATTTTTTAGTCAGCGGGTGTTAGGTTAGACAAAGTAGTATTCTAGACCTACGTCTAAAAAGACTTCATGCCAAACTGTCGATAAGAAATGTCATGAAGTTATTCTTAGCTTTATTTTTTATAACTCAACTTACTGCTCAATTCAGTTTTGCGCTTTCTTACAAAAGTGCACCCAGTGATCTGTATCCTTATTTGGATATCCACGAGATCAGTCAAAAATTAAAACCGTATCAATTGCTTGAAATGGATCTGAAGAAACAAGGAAATATTTTTAAAAACTCTTTTGATCAGCTCTATTTTAATCCACAAGATCAAAATCAGTTAGCGATATTAAAATTAGATATCCGTTTGGACTCAAATCAAAAAATTCTGAAGCTTTCAGACACTGAATTTGTTTGCCATGGTCAAACTGCAAGGGATCGCTCTTTTTCTTTGTATATGAAAGGGAACAAGCTTTCTGAGTTTCAAAAAGTTTGTGCTGAATTGAATAAAAAAACGGTGTTCTCGTTTAAAAAATATTTGTTGGACAATGTTGTAACAACTGCACAGGCCCAAGTTGAATGTCCGGATGAGAATATAAATTTAAATGATATTTCCCGAGTCTCAGCAAACCTAACAGATTCGATTTTAGCTCAAAAAATTTCGACGTGTGCTATTGATGCCGTTCGAAGCGCGCTGAAGACCTACAAAGGTGCTGTGGACGGCGCTGTTTCGATTTTGACAAATCCGCTCGAACTGTGGGATCAGGTCAGTCAACAAGCCCGCGCACTGAAAGATTTCGTTATGAATCTGAAATCTGAGGTCATGGGTCTGTATTCAGCCATGAAGAATATGGATACAGAATTGATTTGGACGATCGGTTGCCAATTGGCCGGTGAACTCTTAGCCGGTGCCAGCCTGAGCGCTTTGGGTGGCGCTGGAATTGTGAAGCTGACTCAAAAATTAGTACAGATCTTTAATCGTTTGAAAGACAGCAAAACACTGATTGCAAGGCTCAGTCAGTTGTCGAAAAAAGGAAAAACAGAAACAGCGCAAGGAATTTTAAGTTGTGTTATTAAATAAAATAATTTTTCTTATTTTACTTTCTGTTTCGATTGCAAATTTTGCCATGGATTGCGATTTGGCCAAAGCGATCAATCATCCGTCGTTAGTTCAGAAATCTGATTTTTGGGAACGACTATCAGCGATTAATCCCAAAGATAATGTGGCGATTAGAAAACTGATTTCTGAGTATTCAAATGATGCATTGGCATCTGCTCAAGCTGTTCAATCTGTTGCGCGAGTCTCTGCAGCTGCGATCGAAACTTCTCATAAAGCAGAGAAGGGAATCGTCAAACTAACAGCCATTAATACTAAACATTATGATGAATTTTTAAAGATGATTAATGAAAAAGGCGTTCATGGATTTTATAGTAATCCTAATAAATGGCATGCTGAGAAGTTGCCGCAATATGGTCCACTAGCACATAGTATTCGGCTTGATGGTGGGTACAGAGTACTATTTGATGTGGCCAAAGACGGTTCCGTTTTAGTCAGAGAAGTCAGTAATAAGATTGGCCATTAAAAAAGCAAAGTGAACTTGCTCGCTTCAATTCTTTATTGCAGGCACTGACTTAGGATTTAAAGTCCCATCCTTAGACTAGTGTCGTCTACGCATCCAGATAGTCCATTCAGATTACAGGTCTAAAACTCGCCGTACAATTTCCAGAACTAGTAAAACTAGACCGAAAACTGCTTGAGCAAGATTTATTAAACGTCGAAACTTCTTACAGCTAGTAATTGATTCCGGCATTCGGACCTCCTTTCATAAGAAAGAAGTCTGAGTGTCTGTTATAAAGCGAAGTGAGCAAGTTCACTTCGCTTTATACATTTTTTTATAGCCAACATTTTTTAGATCATGTTTAAATATTCTTTAATATAAAAAAAGCCCCACAATTTCTTGTGAGGCTTTCGAAGAAAATCGAATTTTAAAAAACTCAAATTACATCGTCATTGCTTTTTTCAGATTTGCATCGATCAAATCTAAAAATGGCTCTGTGTTGACGTATTGTTCTTTAGTGACTTTATCGCCGTAAATACAAACCGCTAAATCTTTTGTCATTTTTCCAGATTCAACAGTTTGAACACATACTTTTTCTAAAGTTTTGGCAAAATTATCTAGGGCTTGGTTGTTATCCAATTTTGCACGGTGTTCAAGACCACGAGTCCAAGCAAAAATAGAAGCGATTGGATTTGTCGACGTTGACTGACCTTTTTGGTGAGCGCGGTAGTGACGAGTCACAGTTCCGTGAGCCGCTTCAGATTCCATTGTTTTGCCATCTGGAGTAATCAATACAGACGTCATTAAACCCAATGATCCAAAACCTTGTGCTACTGTATCTGATTGAACGTCACCGTCATAATTCTTACATGCCCAAACAAAATTACCATTCCACTTTAATGCACTGGCTACCATGTCATCGATCAAACGGTGCTCATATGTAATACCTGCAGCGTCGAACTGAGTTTTAAATTCAGTTTGGTAAATATTTTCAAAGATATCTTTGAAACGACCGTCATACTTTTTAAGAATTGTATTTTTAGTTGAAAGATATAAAGGCCATTTTTTCGTTAACGCTTGATTAAAGCAAGAACGTGCAAAACCAGTGATTGATTCGTCCGTGTTATACATTGCCATTGCGATACCATCGCCTTTAAAGTTGAAAACTTCGTGAGAAATTTTTTCGCCGTTTTCGCCTTCGAATGTGATTGTTAATTTTCCTTTGCCTTTAGTCACGAAATCAGTTGCGCGGTACTGATCACCGAACGCATGACGACCAATACAGATCGGAGCCGTCCAGTTAGGAACTAAGCGTGGAACGTTCGCGCACAAGATAGGTTCACGGAAAACTGTACCATCAAGAATGTTTCGGATAGTTCCGTTTGGAGATTTCCACATTTGTTTTAAATTAAACTCTTTAACGCGGGCTTCATCAGGCGTGATCGTTGCGCACTTGATACCAACGTTGTACTTTTTGATCGCTTCTGCAGAGTCGATAGTGACTTGGTCATTCGTTAAATCACGGTTTTCCATTCCTAAGTCAAAATACTTAATATCGATATCTAAATACGGAAGGATTAATTTATCTTTGATGAATTTCCAAATGATGCGAGTCATTTCGTCGCCATCTAGCTCTACAACTGGATTTGCTACTTTAATTTTTTGCATGCAATTTCCTCTCTCTATTTCTATTAGAAAAGTTCGGTTTAAATTTGAATCTTATGTGAAAAATCAATATAGTGGTATCGCTTGTTTTTTGCACGGCCTAATGCTTGATATCATCATTAATCAGGACTAGATTGGTACCTATGAAACAATCAGAGCAACTCTACAAGAATGACCTCCCATCACTCAAAGAATTAAAATTGAAATCCAAAATGGAGTGTGTTGTTTTTTATGATCAAAAACTGCTTAAAAATCCATTTTTTAAAGTTTGGGTAAATAAGTTTCCGCAACGAATTGCTCTAAATGCAGGCGAGTCCTTGAAGACACTGGCTTCATACAGTATTCAATTGCAAAAACTGACGCAATACGAAGTTCATAAAAATACGACGTTTATTTCAGTGGGCGGCGGTTCCGTGGGCGACTTTGTAGGTTTTTTAGCCTCGACCTACAAGCGAGGGCTGAGGCTTGTGCAGGTCCCATCGACATGGCTTGCTGCTATAGACTCTGCTCATGGTGGAAAAAATGGGCTTAATTTTTCAAACAGTAAAAATCAAATTGGAACTTTCTATCCAGCAGATCAGATTGTTTTGTCAAAAAAGTTATTAATGTCACAGCCTGCGGATCGTGTGAATGATGCATTCGGCGAGGCTTTGAAAATTGGACTGATCAATCAACCTCAACTTTTAAAATCGATTCAAATAAGCCCTCCATTTTTGTGGAAAAATTTAAAAATGATGATTGCAGGTAAATACAAAATTGTTGAACAGGATCCTTTTGAACAGACCGGATTACGCCAAGTGCTTAACTTCGGTCACACCATGGGCCACGTTTTTGAATCGGCTCATCGGGTTTCACATGGCCAAGCGGTGCTGTTGGGTCTGATGTTCGCAACCAGATACAGTTTTCATTTAGGTTATTTAAATAAAAAAGAATTTATTAAAATTTGCCAAATGTTATTCTCGGTTCCGCTTCAAATTTCCTACAACAAAGTTTTAAAGATTCCTGACTTGAAAATTAAAAAATTACTTCTGCAAGATAAAAAAAGATCTACTGGCGCAGAAATTAATTTTATTTTTATTCACAAAATAGGAAATGTATTTGTTCAGCCTGTTCTGATTTCAGATTTAATGGCTGAGGTGCAAAGACAAAGAAGGCAGCTTTAAGAGTGTTTCAATTTAACGGGGACTTAGAAATTTCAAAATCATGGATGAACAGAGCGCTTATTTTGCAATCGTTTCAAGCAGAGTTAAAAATTATTGGTGATTCTGCATCCCAAGATGTTCAGTTGCTTAAAAAAGCTTTAGCTCAATTTAAAGAGGGTGAAACTGAGTTCTATGCGGGTCTTGGTGGAACGACATTTCGGTTCCTCGCATTTCGAGTTTCTCGAAAACCAGGGAATTATTTACTCCGAGCTGATCGAAAACTTTTAGAACGTCCTCAAACTGAAATTATAGAAATTTTGAAACAATTAGGTGTCGAAGCTCAACTTAATCAAGACGGTCTTTCGATTCGTTCGGGCGGTTGGAAAAAACCAATGTCGCCAATTCAGGTTGGCACTCAAGAATCCAGTCAGTTTTTATCTGCTTTGGCCTTGTCAGCATTGGATCTGGATTTTCATTTTCAATTAGCTCCCACACAGAAGATAACGTCTGAATCCTATTTTAAAATGACTTTAGAATTACTTAAGCAAGTGGGAGTGACTTTTGGTCAAGCCCATCAATCCGTCAGACCCATGGATTTATTCGGTGAAGTTGATGTGAGTTCTGCATTTTCTTTAATGGCAGCAGCAGTCCTTGGTGGGCAGGCGCAAATTCAAAATTGGAATTCTGAATCTTTGCAGCCAGACATTCGCTTCTTAAATTTTTTTCGTGATATGAAGATTAATTTTACAGTCACGGACTCTCTATTTGCAATCTCTGCGCAGACTGGTTTTCAAAGCCTTCGAGCTGATCTTTCAAGTTGTCCCGATTTATTCCCAGTGCTATCGGTTTTGTGTGCGTTCGCAAATGGAGAATCAGTTTTATTTAATGCACCTCAATTAAAATTCAAAGAATCAAATCGTATCGAAAAAACTTTTGAAATTTTATCAAGATGTGGATTCCAAGTTCAAAAAACAGATGATGGAATGATCATCCAAGGACAGCCTGATAAGTCTTATAAAGCCAAAGATCTAATTTTATTTGATCCTGCTCATGATCATCGAATGGCTATGGCTGCGGGACTTTTGAAAATCAAAGGCTTTCCAATACAAATTTCGGATATGACTGTTGTGAATAAGAGTTATCCTCAGTTTTTTCAACACATTGGTTTAGACTTATGAAAAAAGTCTTTATAGGTCACCGCGGTGTGGGAAAAACTTCATTTTTAAATCGTCATAAGATTTATTTTCCACATGTTCCACACTTTGATTTAGATGCAGAAATTGAAATTTCACAGAACCAAAAAATTTCTGATTTATTCAAGGATCAAGGGGAGCCAGCTTTTCGACAAATTGAGAAAAAAGTATTCTCAGCTCTGACAACGAATTCTGAATTTGTCATCTCTGTCGGAGCGGGTTTCGATAGTCAAAATATTCCAAGTGATATCGAAGTTCTTTATATCAGTCGCAGAACAGATCGTGACGGACGTATATTTTTAAATCGCCCAAGACTGAACCCTGAATTAGATCCTTTGGCAGAGTCAATTCAACGTTACACTGACCGTGATCCACAATACCGTCTGCGAGCCGATTTGATTTATCACATGCCCGAAGGTATTTCTGGTCCTGACGACATCGAACGAAAACTACTGACCGAAACCATTCAAAATGATTCGGCTTATTTAACTTTAGTTCCGAATAAATTAAAACAACTTTCCCAATTTCAGAATATTGAATTAAGAACTGATTTATTTTCAACCCAAGAAATCAAAAAAATCATTTCCGAAAATAAGAATCAATTTTTAATCTCTTATCGGAAAGTCACTCAAGAACTGCCATTTCAAAACGGATTGATCGATTGGGCCTTAGAGCTTGGACCGGTCCCTTCTGAGCTTTTACATTCGGATCTGATTGTATCTAATCATGATGATGCCATTCTTATTGCGATAGAAAAATTCAATCTCTACGCGAAAGCTCATCAAAAACTTTGTCCAATAATTTCATCTTGGGATGAATTGTTAACGGGTCATCAATGGCAACAACAAGATCCAAACAATCGTAGTTTTTTACCAAGATCAGCAGCCTCTGAAAAAAGATCAAAGTGGCGTTGGTGCCGAGAACTGAAGTTTTCAAAACAAAAAATAAATTTCATTCAAGGTTTTCAAGATTTTGATGATCAGCCCAGTCTGTATGAGTATTTAAAATCAAAAAATAAACCCAAAGAAAACTTTGCAGCAGTCATTGGTGATCCTGTTCATCATTCATGGACGCCGTACATTCAAGGTCAAAATTTTCCTTTGAACGTCTTGGCGATTCCAATGACGGAATCAGAGTTTAAAGTCGCAATACCGATTTTAGAAAAATGGGGCGCGAAAGCTCTTGCAGTGACCAGCCCCTTAAAAATGCTGGCAGGCCAGCTGTGCAAATCAAATCAAAGTCTTAATTCATTGGTTTGTAAAAATAATCAATGGACGGGCATAAGCACAGATCAAGATGGTCTAAGAATATTGATCGAATCAGTTCCTCATATTCAAGATCTGAATGTCGCCGTCTGGGGTGGCGGTGGAGTATTAGATTCTATTCAACAGGTGTTGCCCAAGGCCCAATTTTACTCGGCTCAGACTCAACAGAACAGAAATAAAACAAATGAAACCCAAGTACCGAATGCCGTCATCTGGTCAGCTCCACGAAAGCCAGGCATCCAATGGCCAATTTCCGATTGGCCGGTTCAATATGTTATCGATTTAAATTATATGGAAAATTCAATGGGACTTGAATATGCTCAAAGAATTAATGCAAATTATATATCTGGAGCTGCAATGTTTCTGGCTCAGGCCGAAAAACAACTCAAGTTTTGGAAAGAACATTTAAAGGAAAACTAATGTCAGCAAATATATTTGGTGAACGATTTACAGTTGCAAGTTTTGGCGAAAGCCATGGGCCAGCGTACGGGGTGGTGATTGATGGAATGCCAGCAGGAGTCACTTATCAGCAAGACCTACTTTTAAAAAATTTAGCAGCACGTAAACCTGGACAAGCTCATACGACATCTCGTCAAGAATCTGATCAGCCTGAAATTCTCAGCGGTATTTTTGAAAATAAAACTTTAGGGACTCCAATCGCAATCATCGTTCGAAATGAAAATCAAAAATCACAAGACTATGATCAAATTAAATCGAACCCACGCATAGGTCATGCAGACGATACATGGCAAAATAAATTCGGCCATGCCGATCATCGAGGCGGGGGGCGTTCTTCGGGGCGCGAAACTCTCAACCGCGTGATCGCAGGTTCGTTCGCGCAGATGATGATGACTCAAGTGAATTCAAAAATCACGATCTCTGCATTTGCAAAACAGATTGGACCTCATCATCTCGCTGAATCTAAAGAATTACCAGATTCAATTAAATCTTTCCTCGAAAATGCAAAAGCAGACGGTGAAAGCTACGGCGGAATTATCGAATGTAAAATTCAAAATGCGCCGATGAATTTGGGTCAGCCTGTATTTCATAAATTTAAATCAGATTTATCTTCGGCGATGATGAGTATTGGCGCCACAACAGGATTTGAATTTGGTCAGGGCTTTTCAAATATCGGAATCAAAGGATCTGAATTTCATCAAGCTGCAGATTCGGAAAATTACGGTGGCGTTCGCGGGGGAATTACAACGGGCGAAGACATTATTTTCCGAGTGGCTTTCAAGCCAACATCGTCCATCAAGGACGTCGCAAAACAGGGCCGTCATGATCCATGTATTGTTCCCAGAGCCATTCCTGTTGTTCAGGCAATGGCTTGGTTAGTTTTAGCTGATCATTATTTGTGGACGAAGACGGATCGAATTTAGAAACTCAAAAAGACTAAAAAATTAAGGTTTGCAACCGCCAGCTTTAACAAGTTGATCAAAAGCCCAGATGACATCACTAAAATTACTCGAGTTATAAGCTGGTAAAAAGTTACTAAAGCGTTCTACTTTATTAAACAGATAGTATATTGAACCAGAGCTAGAAATAAAACAATTTGCAGTTAATTCGCTGCAGGCACCTACATTATTTAATTTTTGTAGAATAGTAATTGCGTCACTATAGTTTGAAACTTGTAAAATACCATAATGACTTTGAGCCGAATTATGAACTGTGTAGCCATTCGAATTTTGCTCAATAGAACATCTATTCTCAGCCTGACCCAAAACACTAGCGATTAAAACCCCGATGAATAAAAAAATTTTCATAAAAACTCCTCTTTATTATTTAACAGTTCCAATATAAATGTAAGCGATCCCAAAACTCACCGGTGTAAATGACATCTCTGAAAAAGCTTCTGATTTTTTCATAAGATCCAAAAACTTTTCGCGACTTGGAAAAGCGGCTGATGATTTCTGAAGATATTCATAAGCATCGCCTTGGCCAGTCACTAAGCCGCCAAGTTTTGGTAAAACTTTTTCAGAATAAAAATTATATAAACCAGAAATCACAGGCATTGTCATTTGACCAAATTCTAAAACCAGAACGCGGCCACCGGGTTTTGTGACGCGAGCCATTTCTTTTAGAGCCAGCACAGGGTCAGAGACATTACGAATTCCAAATGAAATTGAAACGCGATCAAATTTTTGATTTTGGTACTGAAGTTTTGTCACATCCGCTAATTCAAATTGAATATCTAAGCCTGCGGTTTTTGATTTTTGCGGAGCTGATTCAAGCATCTCAGCACAAAAGTCAGTTCCAATCACAGAACCAGTTGGGCCTACATTTTTTTTAAATTCAATCGCAAGATCACCAGTTCCCGTCGCGCAATCTAGAACTGCCATTCCGGGTTTAACGTCGGCAAGTTGGACTAATTTTTTTCTCCAGAGGTGATGGATTCCAACGGATAAAACCGAGTTCGCTCGATCATAGTTCGCAGCGACTTTGGAAAACATCGATCTAATTTTTTCAGGATCAGGAGAATGTGCGGGCTTGACAGTTTCAGACATAAAAACCTTATGAAACTCTGTTCAGTGGATTAGGGTGTTTTTGCAATTTACGATCAAAGGCAAAAAGAACCTTTTCAAGTTGGACCATCATTTTTTCAAAAACATCAAGTGTCAGTGCCTGTGGACCATCAGATAAAGCCACGCGAGGATTTGGATGAACTTCGACAATCAGGCCATCAGCACCGGCTGCAGCAGAAGCGTAACACAATTGTGGAACGAATTCAGCAATACCTACGGCATGTGAAGGATCAACGATAACCGGAAACTTAGAATGTTTTTTGGCGTAAACAACGGCATTTAAATCTAAAGTATTTCGCGTCGCCGTTTCAAAAGTACGGATACCACGCTCACAAAGAATGACATTTTGATTTCCACCATTTGTGATGTAGTCAGCCGCTTTCAGCCACTCATCGATGTAGGCCGAGAAATTTCTTTTTAAAAGAACAGGTTTATTTTGCTGACCAAGTTCTTTCAACAAAGAATAATTATGCATGTTGCGTGCACCAACCTGGAAAGCATCGACAAAACCAGAAATTTGTTCAACTTGTCGGATATCAGAAATTTCAGATACCAAAGACATGCCAGTTTCTTGTTTAATTTTTTTAATGAATTCAAATGAGCTTTCACCAAGACCTTGGAACGCTGTCGGAGACGTGCGCATCTTCCAGATTCCACCACGTAAAAGAGCTGCACCAGATTTTTTGACGCCAACGGCAGTCGTGCGAAATTGATCTTCGGACTCCACAGAGCAAGGCCCTGCAATCACAGTAAAATCAGGTCCGCCAATTTGAGTTTGACCAATCTTTATAGACATAACTTCCTTTTACACTTTTCATGTATTAAGTTAACATAAAAATGAACCAATTTGTCCCTTTAATGATGAAAGTGTAAAGATGCAATCGGACGTGAATTCAGCTCCTATTTTAAAGCGAATAGAAAAGCATTTAGCTTCATTTTTAAATGCAGGCGCTGTTATTCAAACTGGGCCAGATCGATACAAGTTATTTATAGGTCCATTTGAACCGACAAATGACATAAATAAACAGCATATTTTGTTATATCAGCCTGAATTTTGGGATTTTATAAACAAAAAAAACTCAAATCAAGTTTATCTTGCGTCGAAAGAAGTATTTGATCTGAATAGGAAAGAAATAATTGAACTATTTAACTTAATTTCACAACCCGTGGTTGAGCATAAAATATCCTGGGCTGCCCCCGATAAAATAGCTTTTGAAAATCAATTTCAGTGGCTGAAACACCAATTTAAATCTAACGATCTAAAAAAGGGCCTACCAATTACGCAACAATCTGGTCGTGGTTTTAATCCAGAATCGAAAATTCAGATTATCAATCTGATCCTGCAAAAAACATCAGAGCAGTATCTGTACGGATTTTGGGATAAAGACTCTGGATTTATTGGTTATACCCCTGAAATTTTGGTTTCAGCTCAAGATAAACAAATGACGACGATGGCACTCGCTGGGACATGGAGTAAACAATCAGATGGTGCACTTGATTTTAGCGATCCTAAGATTCAAGAAGAGCATCAAATCGTGGTGCAAGATATTTTGAATCAGCTTTCATCGCAGAAATTGATTAAACAAGAATCAACTCAGTTATTAGAACTTGAATATCTAGTTCATTTAAAAACTCAATTTGAATATTCAGGCGAGTCTGTAGGTGCTTTTATTAACAAGTTACATCCAACGGCGGCTTTGGGATTATTTCCGCGTTCAGAGAAATTATTTACTGAACTCAGTCAGTTTGATTTACAAAACTCTCGAAAAAATTTTGGAGCCCCTTTTGGTTATGTGGGACATGACTCTAGTTTCTTAGTTGTCGCGATTCGAAGTATTTATTGGAACAAATCTCAGATTGCTATTTTTTCAGGTTGCGGAGTAACTGCCGAAAGTGATCTTGAAACTGAGTGGGCCGAACTTGATGCGAAAAGAAATTCAGTGAAAAAAACATTTGGATTAAATTTATGAAGAATATTGATTTGGTCAAAACAACATTCCATGTTTTAAAATCACTTGGTGTCAAAGAACTTGTCGTGTGTGCAGGAGCTCGTAACTTGCCCATCGTGGCTGCTTTAGAAGACGCTGGTCAAGATTTTCATGTGGAAAGTTTTTTCGAAGAGCGAAGTGCAGGTTTTTATGCTCTCGGACGAATAAAAAGTCATTCAAATCCCGTCGTTGTTGTGACGACGTCTGGAACCGCTGTGGCAGAGCTATTGCCAGCAGTGATTGAAGCCTACTATCAAAATTTACCGTTGATTGTGATCAGCGCTGACCGGCCTAAAAGTTATCGTGGATCAGGTTCACCGCAGTCGATAGAGCAGGCGGGGATTTTTAGTTCTTACGTCGACTCAGTTTGTGATTGGGATGTTAACGAAGTTGAATTTAAAGTTTCGACTTCGAGATGTCGCCCACTACAATTGAATTTATGTTTTGATGAACCTTTGATCGATGGGAAATTATCAACAGCAGAGCAAAAAAATGTGAAGCTTGTATTCAAAGAAATTCCACGACTTCAAGTTCAAGATTCACTTCACATTCAAAGTCCTGTAGCTATTTTATCAGAGATCAAAGACTCAGATCGCAAGATCGTTCAAGAGTTTTTAATTCAACATAAAATCATACACTATGCAGAATTTTTATCAGGCTTGCGCGGCAGACCTGAATTGGCCGATTTGCAAATTCAAAGTAGTGATGAGTTTCTAAAAAAACTTTTTACAGAAGGAAAGGCCAACTCGATCATTCGAATCGGCGGTATTCCAACGCTGAGATTTTGGCGTGATCTTGAGGTTCAATTTAAAAATACGCCAGTTTATTCTTTCTCGCAGTTGTCATTTTCAGGTTTATCTCGAAACAGTGATTTGTATCCACTTTGTGAATTATCAAAAGTGAAAGTGAGTGAGCAAGTTCCAAAATCGATTTTAAATTCCGACCGAGATTTACAGACTCATAAATATCAATTGCTGACAAAATTTCAAAATTCTGAACAATCTGCGATTCATCAGTTATCCAAAGTCATAGGCAATCAGCCACTGTATATCGGAAATTCATTACCCATCAGGTTGTGGGATCTTTGTAGCGATCAGGTTCAAAGTTCACAACCTGTTTGTGCCAATCGTGGAGCAAACGGTATCGATGGGCAAATTTCAACTTATTTGGGTTGGGGTCAAAATAAATCAGAATCGTGGAGCTTGGTTGGTGATCTGACAGCGCTCTATGACTTGGCCGCTTTGGGTTTAGTCCAAGATTCAAGTCATAAAATGCGCATCGTAGTCATGAATAATTCTGGCGGACAGATTTTTAGTCGAATTCTGGGAAATAAAAAATATTTGAATCCACAAACAGTTGATTTTAAGTCATGGGCCACCATGTGGTCGTGGGAATTTGTTCAAATTAAAAATTCAAAAGATATTTCAAATCTGAGCAATTTATCAGCGACTCGCTTAATCATTGAAATTTGTCCTGAAAATTCGCAGACCGATGAATTTTGGACTTCGTGGGATTCGTTTTGCAAACTGTAAATCCGTTGCCGACAGTTGTAGCGCTACATGGTTTTTTAGGTCAAGGTGCAGACTTTGATCGATTCAATAAAAATCTTGATGTGACTTTGATTGCACCGGATTTGTTTAAAGGAAATGATTTTGATCTTTCGTCATTTGAAAGTGTTGGTTCTCAAATCGTAAAACAAGTCGCAAATATAAAAGGACCTAAAATCTTTATCGGTTATTCATTGGGCGGCCGTATCGGACTTCATATTCTTCAGTTATTCCCAAAGGCCTTTGACCATTATATTTTTTTATCGACACATTCAGGTTTAAATACTGAAAAAGAAAAATCTGAACGACAAGCTCTTGATTTATCATGGTCACAAAAATTAAAAAATTTGCCATGGTCAGATTTTTTATTAGCTTGGAATGCTCAACCGGTATTTGCCGGAGGGAGTGAGCCTCAACGTTTAGAAGAGGATTTCAATAAGAAGCAGCTTGAAAACGCATTGGTTCATTTGTCATTGGGCCAGCAGCAGAATATGAATGATATTCTCCAAAATAATAAGAGTAAAATTTCATGGGTTGTCGGCGAACAGGATACTAAGTTTATTACTTTGGCTGAAGATCTTAAGCAAAAAAAAATCCTTGAAGGTTATTCAAGGATTTTTTCAGGTCATCGAATTTTATTTGATTCAGATCCAAATGTGCTTCAAAAAACCATCTTCAATTCTTTGTAACTATTTCGTCGCAACTTGAGTCGCAGTCGATTGAGCAAGTAATTTCGCACTTGTTTCTGCGATCCATGGTAAGTGTGCTGCTACATTTGTATAGATTGCGCTCTCATCACAGTTGCCAAGTTTATTAGTGCCTCGGCTCGTCACACCAACTTGCATTGTAGAACCATCTTTTGTCATTACAAATGCTGGTCCGCCAGAATCGCCGTGGCAAGCACCTTTTGATTTGGATTGATCCAAGATAATTTCTTTTTTATCTGCAGACATTTGCTTCACTAAAATTCCATCAATCTTTCGAAGAACACCAGAGCCCGATGATGGTAATTCAAGAATACGTTGATTTCCTTTTTTGTCTTTCACAACACGTCGGACAACTGCATTTGTAATTCCGAAGCCAGACAAAGTGACTTTTGACTTAGGAAGTAAGTTCACATCATTCATAGAAGCAGGTAAGCGAGCTGTTTTAAATTCAACCGGTGCATCTGCGCTCAGCTTAAGTAAAGCCAAATCATTCCATGCTGTTGTGTCTGTGTTTGAGCTTTGATCTACACCTTTTAAAAAATCTTGGTGGATAGATCCATCAACTGCATATCGAACTTCGTCTTTAGTCACTTTGCTATCGTCAGTTGCGAAAATAACAGCGATCGCTTTGATTCCGTCCTCAGCGATGCAATGTGCCGCTGTTAAAACTATATTTCTTGCGATCAGAGTTCCTGTACAAGTTGCAGTGCCCTGTTGGCCGAACTTGTCTTGCATTAAGATTGTAAGACCAACAATACCATTTGCTTTTTGATAATCTAACGTAGCATTCACGCCGCCAACGATAGCTGCTGTTTCACTCGATGATGTCGCTGCAGATTCATTTTGATATGCAGAAAGATCTTTTGATTCTGGTGCGCAGCTTGCTAAAAAAGCTAATAACAATGTTACGGCTGCTGCTGAATTTAATTTTTCAAACATCCATGATTTCATTTGATCCCCCTGTTTTCAGCTGTCCAGCTGAAGTTTTTTTCAAAAAATCAAAGTGCCCCTCACTTTGACCACAAAAACAATGTTCTTGTGTGAGGGCAATAAAACCCAAAATGGAACCAGGCTCAATTCAATTGATTAAATGAAGGGTATAAGAAAATCTTATGCTAATACTTTCGATATTCATTTGCCAAATCAATTAAGGTCGATTTGATGCCAGGCTCGCCAGCCGCGTGTCCTGAGTCTTGAATGATTTTCATCTTATGCTGAATATTTAGTGCATTTAATCCCTCATGCAGATCCCAAGCGCTACGCATGGGACAGACAACGTCATAACGACCTTGAACAATCGCAACCGGGATATTTTTAATCTTGGATAAATTTTCGATCAACCAATTATCCGTTTTAAAGAATGCATTGTTCATAAAGTAATGACACTCAATTCGGGCGAATTGAAGAGCGTAAGTAGGGTCTTCGAATTCATCCACAGAATTTGCATCGATAAATAATCTTGAAGTTGCGGCTTCCCACTTACTCCAGACTTTGGCTGCCGCCAAACGGACGTTTGGATTTTCATCCGTTAATTTTTTGTAATAGGCAGAAACATAATCATGCCTGTCGTCGATGTCGATATGCTTTTCATAAGATTTCCAAATATCAGGAAAAATTTCGGAAGCACCAAATTGATAAAACCATTTAATTTCAGAGGGGCGACATAAAAAGATTCCTCTTAAAATCAGACCTTTGACTTTTTGTGGATGAGTTTCCGCGTAGGCTAAGGCTAATGTCGATCCCCAGCTGCCACCAAAAACAATCCAATCTGCAATATCAAGATGTATTCTTATTTTTTCAATATCGCTGACAAGATCCCACGTTGTATTTTCTTTGAGTTCAGCAGCTGGTGTTGATTGTCCCGAGCCTCGTTGATCAAATAAAATAATTCGATAATGGTCGGGATCAAAAAAACGTCGATGATCGGGATTTGTTCCGCCACCAGGGCCGCCGTGCAGGAAAATAACGGGGCGACCTTTTGGATTTCCGGACTGCTCGACATACAAATTGTGGATCTCGCTGACTTTCAGAAATTCCGTTTTGTAGGGTTGAATTTCAGGGTAAAAAGAATTTAAGGGTTCATTTTTTTCAGAGTAGGTTATTTTGTTAACTACATTTTCCATGCGGCATCCTTTTCGACTTGGGAAATAAAACTATGTTTCAGGGCGAACTGATTACAGTCGTTAAAATCTTGAACTGAAAAATTTTGATGAGTGTGAGCGATCCAATAATCATCCGAAAGAGTCGAAGCAAACATTCCTGGATCATCGGAATTGATGGAAACAGGAATGCCAAGATCTTTTAATTTTCTCAAGGGGTGTTCGCCGTAGGTTTTGAAAGCTTGAGTTAAGTAATTACTGTACGGACAAACTTCGAGAAGAATATTTTGAGATTTTAGAATATCCATTACATCTGCGTGATGAACCGCTTGAATGCCATGGCCGATGCGTTCAGCTCCAAGAAGCTGAATGGAATCTTTGATCCATTGGGCGGCTTTGGGTGATGGAGATTCTCCGCTATGAATTGTGATGCGAAGACCATTCTTTTTCGCTTTTTCAAAATAAGGAGCAAATGGTTTTGGTTCAAAACCATCTTCGTTATCGGCTAAATCCAAAGCGAGAAAAGTATTTTTATTTTCGATCGTAAAGTCAGTGACGTTCGCGACTGTTTTTAAATCTAAAATCCTTTGTAAAATACAAATTAAACCCACGGCGATCGGCATTTGTTTTTTTGCGCGCGCGATGCCTCGTAAAAATGCTTGATGAATTTTTTCATATGATAAATGAGAATGTCCATCGGAAATGAAAGTGGGTGCGTAACGAAGTTCTAAAACGCGAACACCGTCATTGAAAGCATCTTCGCAGACTTCAAACGCCAGTCGTTCTAAAATCTCTTCACTGGCTAAAAGTTTTTGAGCGATGAGGAATTTGTTCAAAACGGCACCCAAATTCAACATAGGTTCTGTCACTAGAAAATGACGCTGTTGCAAAGCGGGATTTTTGGGGAAATCGAGCTTTAAAGTTGACGCAATTTCCAGCAGAGTGCTCCAACGCATCGAACAATCCAGATGCCGATGCAAGTCAACTTTAGGTAATAATCTGATTTCTTGAATAGATAGTTTTGATGTCATAAAAAATAAGTATGACAAATATTCTACCTCTACAAGTTAAAAATTTTTTAGCAACACAATCCAATGTAAAACCACAATTTCCAATTTCACTAAAAAATCTAAATAACGATACGATTGATTTTTGTGATCCCAAAGCAACTCGTGCAATGGTGGCATTGATGGACATGAATGCAGTTCTTGGCGGAGCGGCTTCGCATTACGGTGGTCCAGCAGCTCTGGCAGAAGTGTGGTCTGCAGTTCACGGACTTATTTTCCATGAAGCGAATCAGCTGAAAAAAAATTGGTTCGATTTGTATCATGTGATTAATGATGCGGGTCACTGTGAAAATGGGCTTTATGCATTAAAAGCGAATTATAAAATGGCAGGTCTTGATCTTGAGCATCTAAAACACTTTCGTTCAATCGCTTCAAAACTGACAGGTCATGGTGAAGCGCACTTATTTCCTGAAGGTGTCTACATGAGTAACGGACCTTTGGGATCAGCATTTCCACAATCACAGGGTTTAGCAATAGCTGAAAAAATCGCAGGGACGAATCGCACGACGATTTGTACATTGTCAGACGGTGCAGCAATGGAGGGCGAAGCCAAAGAAGCGATGGCCGCCATTCCAGGACTTGCTGCCAAAGGAAAGTGCGCGCCGTTTGTGTTGCTTGTGACGGACAATAATACGAAATTATCAGGACGTATTGATCAGGATGCATTTTCGATGAGTCCGACGTTTCAGTCTTTGGAAACATTAGGTTGGAAAGTTTTAAAATTGGAACAAGGAAATGATTTACAAGCTTGTATCTCGACGATCGAATTAGCTCTTCAGTTAGCTCAAGTTAATCCTGCGCAACCGGTCGTTGTGTGGGCAAAGACAATCAAAGGGATTGGGACAAAGAAAACGGCAGAATCTGCCAGCGGCGGTCATGGTTTTCCATGTAAATCACCGACTGAGCTTCATGCTTTTGTTTCAGAAATTTATGGTACAGAAAGTTATCCTGCTGAGTTTAAAAAATGGATCGAAGAATTGATTCAATTAGAAATTAAAATTAAATCTGAAACTCAACCTGACACGGGTGAAAAAATTCAAAAAGGGATCGCGAAAGCAATGACCAATGCTGTAAAAAAAGGTTTACCTATTTTTTCAGTCACTTCGGATTTGCCTGGCTCTACGGGGGTCGCTGACTTTAGAAAAGAATTTCCAAATCATTCATTGGATGTGGGTGTTGCCGAAAGTAATATGATTTCAGTTGCCGCAGGATTATCAAAACAGGGATTTATTCCTATTGTTGATACTTTTGCTCAGTTTGGGGTAACTAAGGGCGCATTACCGATCACGATGGCAAACTTATCTGAAGCACCTGTGATTGCTGTTTTCTCGCATACAGGATTTCAAGATGCAGCCGATGGAGCTTCTCACCAAGCTTTGAGTTATATGGCAATGCTGGCAACAATTCCACATGTAGATTTGTATTCTTTGTCCTCAAGTGAAGAAGCAGAACTTATTATGACTTCTGTGCTTGAAAAATTTGCTTCAGATAAGAAAGCAGGTCATTCGCCAAAGACATCGGTGTTCTTTTTAGGACGTGAAAATTTCCCCAAAACTTTCTCAACTGATAAAAATAAATTAAATTACGTTCCTTATCAGCCACAGGTGATCCACCAACATATCGTTGGAGCTAAGAATGTACTTTTAGTAACAACTGGATCTTTAGTCGGTGAAGTTTTAAAAGCCAGCGCAGCCTTAGAGAAAAAATCTGTCGGATCAATTGTTGTAAACCTGAATTGTTTAAATCATATTGATCTTGCAGTTTTAAAACCACTTCTTAAAAAGTGTGAAGGTCGACTTGTGACAGTTGAAGATCACCAAGTCTCGTTGGGTTTAGGATCGTACTTGTGTCATCAATTGGTTCAATCAGGTGAAAATCTGTCGATGAAATCATTAGGCGTGCATGGGGAATTCGGACAAAGCGCTTACAACGCGATTGAATTGTACCGTAAGCACGGCATGGACTCAGAGAGTATTGCAAAAGCAGCCACAGAGCTTTTGGGTTAGTTGAAATATAAGAACTACGCTGTGACTGTCTGAGTCTGCACAGCAGGTTTAGTTTCAGGTGGGTTCCGTTTTTTCAATTGATCTAGAATTTCTTTGTACTTTGCTTTATACGTCTCAAGAAAGCGTTCAATTTTTTTGTATACTTCATGAGGCAAATGTTTTTTACTGTCATCAATCATCCGAAGCATATATTCAGTTGTGTTCAATGCTGATTTTAAATTTTTTGAGATATATTTGTTTGAATAACTATATTCTTCGCCTTCTAAAAAATGAATATTTTTTTCAAGATCTAATTTAAATTTATGTTGAAGTTGTTCTTCGATGACAATTTCTTCGATACTAAAATCCAAAATATATTGCAGATTCAGTTGACATAAATTTTTCAGCGCTTCGGTATAGCTGTTCTGTCGT
>JBPOIE010000025.1:0-2897 GCA_052034855.1 Bdellovibrionota bacterium
TGTTCTACGCAAAAAAAATCAAAAGGTCACACATTATTTCAAAATGACTCTGAATTTAATTTTAAATCTCAATAACTGCCACAAAAAATGACAGCATCCGCTGCTACATGAATCCACATCGAACAAAATCAATTCAATTTAAATCTGATTCAAAACCGTCATCACTTCATCAGTTAATTTCGGCAGCACTTCCAGTGCTTTCATATTCTTGTGAATTTGCTCCACAGTTGTCGCACCCGTGATCACCGAGCTGACATTTTTATTTTTTAAGCACCACGCAATCGCAAGTGCGGCAGGCTCACAAGATAATTCTTTGGCCACAGTCACAAATTTTTCCACACGCTTCATGGCCGTCGGATTTAACGCTTCGTCCTTCAGCCAGCCCATGCTCTTTAAACTTAAACGTGAACCCTCAGGGATCTGACCGTTCAGATATTTTCCCGTCAGTACGCCTGATGCCAAGGGACTCCATGTCGTCAGTCCCATTTGATGCTGTTCATACACCGGTAAAAATTCTCGCTCGACTTTGTCTCGGAAAAATAAATTGTACTGCGGCTGTTCGACCACAGGTTTTCTAAGATTGTACTTTTCAGCGACAGCGTAGGCCTCTAAAATTTGCTCAGCGCCCCACTCTGACGTTCCCCAGTACAACGCATACCCTCGATCGATCATGTCATGCATCGCCCAGACGATCTCTTCCATCGGCGTTTCAGGATCTGGTCTGTGACAATAAACCAGATCAAAATACTCGGTATTAAATCTTTGCAAAGAGCCTGAAATCGCATGCATCAAGTATTTTCTGTTTAATGTGTTCCGCTCGTTCGGCCCGTCTGTAATGCCCCAGAAAAACTTCGTCGAAGTCATGTACTTCATGCGCGGCCATTTCAATTTCTGAATGACGGCTCCCATGATTTCTTCGGATTTTCCTCCGGCATAGACCTCAGCATTATCATAAAAATTAATTCCGTACTCGAAAGCCGCAGCCATGCAGTTTTCGGCCAACTTCAAATCCACTTGATTTGAAAATGTCACCCATGATCCGAATGATAATCTTGATACTTTGACTCCGGCTTGACCTAATCTTTGATACAACATCGTTTCATTTCCTTATTTAATTCTTTTGTTAAAAAGTCACACTCCACACTGAGACTGAAATGACTGACGTCCCTGTTTCAATCCAATTTCAATCATGTTGCAACAGTGCTGCCATTTTGCCTTTTGAGTGCTACAATATCTCTGCAACATTAATTTGCACTTGATTTCCTTGCTTGTCATTTTGTTATTTGTTCTGTATTCAATGGGCCTTATAAAACGATTAAAACAAATAAAAAGCCTCAACCGCTTTTCAATAAAACCAAGGAGAAACCCATGAAACTATTAATCATCGCTTTAGCAACTGTAGCTGTATTTTCTTGCACTAAGAAAACTGAAACTGCTGTAGACACTGCTGCAACTGCTACAACTGAAGCTGTTCAACAAGCTGCTACTGACGTTAAAGATGCTGCTGCAACTGCAACGACTGAAGTTAAAGACGCTGCTGCAACTGCAACAACAGAAGTTAAAGAAGCTGCTGCAACTGCAACTGCTGACGTAAAAGCTGCTGCAACTGAAGCTAAAGAAACTGCAACTGCAAAAGTTGAAGAAGCAAAAAAAGCTGCTGCTGCAACTGCTGAAGATTTAAAGAAAAAAGTAACTAAATAATTTTATATTATTAGTTCTTATTTTAAGTTCTCAAAAGAGAGATCCATGGATCTCTCTATTTTTTGCTCTCTCACAAAATATTTCTGTTAAAATTCATCATCTTTGGTTGGAATGTGATTGAAGGCAATTTTTGTTTTCGCCTCTGACGTGACTCCTAAAAAACTGGCCGAGATCAAAGTGTTTGCACCAAATTTTTCATTTATAATATCCATCGCCTTATTCAATCGTTCGTTCTTAGGATTATCAAAGAACGAAAACTGATGATCATTCGCCGAAGTCAGTCCTGCCATCAAGATTCCGACCTTAATCGGTTTACTTGTCGCTGCGAAGGGGTACATTTTCTTTAATTGCTGAATCAAGTACTGACTGTCGTCAGTGGCTTGAAATTGAATCGATTTTTCAAAATAAGAATGATCCGTGTATTTGATGTAAACTCCAAGGGCTGTCATTTGACGTCTATTTTTGCGAACGCGGGCTCCGCCTTTTGACAAAAGCTTCACTAAAACCTGATATGCGCCCTCTGTATAGCGTAAGTCTGGCGGCAAGACGTGTTCATGGGAATAGGACCTTGATTCGTTCTTTTTCATCTCGATATCATGCCCGCGGAGTTCTTGCGCCACACGAAGTCCCCAGATGCTGCCCCAGGCTCTGCGCAGATCGTTCTCGGAAACTTTGAGCAAATCACTGACTTTAAAAAAACCTTTTGAATTCAGTCGATATTTGTTATTCCGCCCGACTCCAGGAATCACATCAATATCCAAAGGCCCCAACATCTCGGGAATCTTTGAAGTTGGGATCATGACAAGCCCATTGGGTTTCTGCATATCTGAGGCAATTTTTGAAATTAAAACATTCGGCCCTAACCCCACAGAGGTCGTCATGCAAATGCCGACTTTATCTAAAATATTTTGTTTGATACGCTTGGCAATCGCAATCGCATTTTCAAGTTCACATTCACGGCCCATCAAGCGGCACGCCATCTCGTCGATGGAAAGAACTTTTTCGACAGGACAAATTTCATCAATCGCATCAATTATGCGATGATGAAACTCGACATATTTTTTATGACCTCCGGAAATAAATTGAATTCCAGGACACATTTTTTTTGCTTCGAAAACTTTAGTGCCTGTTTTAATCCCACAAAGCTTGGCCTCAGAACTTGCAGCGATCACAGAGGTGCTGTCGGTGATCATCGG
>JBPOIE010000009.1:0-4587 GCA_052034855.1 Bdellovibrionota bacterium
ACAAATAAAAGGCTTTTTCTATCTTTATTCGATTATCCCCCGGCCGGTCCTAGGGGCTTTTGGATGAGTTCCACACCTCAACCGTTATGTTACAAGACGATCGCGGCACCGCTGATTCTGTTTAAAAATTCATTAGGTGTTGATTCGACTGTGGGTCTTGAAACTTTAATCAATCGCATTGCTAAAATTTCTTATGATCCGTATGCCTGTCCAGAAATTCGTTGGGGAGCAAATAGACAAGAAGAGTTGTCGACATGTGCGGATTCTCAAGAGAAGCGAGAGTGGCATGAGTTGCAGCAGTTTTTAAGAAATAATTTAGTCAAAGACACAGACGCTTTTCATGGTTATACGTTGGATCAACTCCGTCAGATGAATGAGCGTAAAGAAGTGGATAACAGTTCCTCTTCAGAGCGCTACAGAATTACACCGAAGTTAGAAGCGATGTAATTTTTTAATAATCCTTGCCATGGATCTATATGCAGATTAGTCTTAAGTTAGACTTTTAACATCGCGTTAAAAAGTCCTCCAAAATAATATTAATTTCGATTTATTTTGCCGCGACTTTTTTCGGTGGGAGTATATATGCTTCTTCCAATATTAGTGTTTTTTTTATTCAACAGTAATGCTGCTGAAACAATTAATCCAACTCAAGACAAAAGTAAATCTGTAACAAATATTGATCAACTCGCTGCCGATTTAGCAAAGGCTCTTGATGTCGAAAAAAACGCCAATTTAAGTTCTCAAAATGGTCAATTTATGCTGAGAAAAGCACCTTTTGACAACGATCCTTTAGTACAAAAAAAAATAACGGAACTATATGCCATCGCCTTGCGTGAGTATGATCTTCTCAAGCCAAAACTGAGAGCAGAAATCACAGAGGAGTTCGCAGCCGAATTAAAAAAACAATTTAGCGAAGAAGAATTGAAGTATTTAATCGTACTATCTAAGTACAAACCGTTTTTAAAATTAAAAACATTTATGATGTCGGATAGATATCAAGACATCTATTCAAAGCCAGCTTTAAAAGCAATAGAAATTGCAAAAAATTTAAATGAGAAAATAATTCAAGTTCATAACAGTCATATTAAGAGCGCTGATGCTACACAAGGCGCAAGTAGCAGCGGAATAAAAAAATCAAAATGAGCTTCGATCGCAAAGTTGAAATTATTAAGTTGTTTGCAGAATTTGGTAAACGCTATAATAGTTACTATCAATTAAAGTATAAAATCCATAATATGATAGATTCGGAAGATTATGAATTGACCATTAGTAATCAGTTTTTAGCTGTTGATTTACGCTTTCCCCAATTTTCTGGTCGAATTGCACACTGGAGACTTAAATTTGACGCTTTAGAAAAATGGCCATCACTGAGCAAATACGAATTGGTTGGTGAAAATAGAGATCGTCACATTTTTGATTTCTTTTTGCCCGAGGATTTCTTTTCGATTTTTTCTGAACTTGTTGCATACCTCGGAGATTCATATAATTTTTATAACGCCGTCATGACTTCAAGTGGGCGATCGGTTTGGGTTTTCCCTCCAGAACAGCTGCCATTTTGTCTTAAAATTGATACTTTTGATTTTGATTTGCCGCAAAAATTCAGTTCGCGTCCTCTGAGGCTGGCGCAGATAAAACATTCAGCGAAGCTAAATAACTTACTTAAAGCCGAAAAAAATATTTTCTCGGAAGGGACTGGATGCTCGTTCACTTTTGAAGAATGGATTGATGCAAAAACACATCTGAGTTATTCGTATTTGATTCGTGACCTTAATTTTGAACAAAATGAAATTAAATCCAAGGATTTTATTATTCCTGTGCAAGCGATTCTTTCTGAAGATTTTTGGAAAGACACTCGGCTATTAAAAATTATTGAAATGCATAAGCGTCAGCCGGTTGAATTTTTTAAAACTGATTTAGCAAAAGGTTTTGCAGATTTAATTTTTAACTCATTAAATACAACTCATATTCACTTCGAAGTTCACCAACAAAATATGAGCTTGCAAATAAGAAATGGAAAACTTGTTAAGCTGCTGTATCACGATCTTTTGGATACGGTGTTTGATCCAATTGGTTTTTTTATGAAAAGTGTGGGTTCAGATCATCAAAATAATTTAAACCTATTGCAAGTCATTGATGATATGCAAGCCAATGTTTTTTTTAATAGTCATGGTTTGTTACAGCGGAAAAACGATAGACATCATACTTTTACTGTTTCCAGTTTTTACAGGCGCTATATTCGAAATTTTGGTGATTACAGTAAGGTTTTTAATGCGTTCTCCGGCGGTGATTATCTTCAATCTTTCGAATTCGAAGAGTGTATTTTAAAGTATTTGAACTTCGGTGAATCGTCGCTTTGTCTTTCCGCGCTACCTATAAATACGACGAGTTTTTTATCGAGGCAACTTTTTTGGAGTATTGATAGATACCACATTGTGCACCAGAAAAACGAAATTCAAGCAAAACTAAATTTGCTGCAGAAACTTTCGGAAATTCGTCCTCGTGGTAATGCTGAGTTATGTTCTAAATTTTTTGTTCTCTTAAATGAAAATAATTGTTTTGGATCGGCCTCGTTTCCAATAAAGATTGATTTTCTTCAAGCGGATCATCTTGAAGATTTGCAAAGTCTATATGATGATAGAGTATTCATAGGTAAATATATGAATGAGCCATTTATTGTGATTGTTCCAACGCCGAGTAAAGACGTAAATTTAAGTGACCGAGTCGAATGTATTTTATAGTTTAGACAACTTCATTTCAATAGGTTGTCGAAAAGGTTAACCAGCACTGACTTCTTTATAGAGGTCCTCAAAACTGAAAAATGACAGATGCGTGCTCATTGGGGTCAGTGTTTTAATGGTGAGATCTGGCAGATTGACCCAAACGTCAACGTCTTGCCACCAAAGTTCAAGCACTTTGTCTGATACAAAAATTGTCTTTGTTTGTTCGTACGAATTATTATTTTCGAGATAGGCCAAAAACATCGTGGGCACTTCGTGAATTAATATTTTTGAATTGTAATCTTGAAAATCGACAAAACCACCTAAATTTTCAGACTTAAGAAATATGCTAAGGCGAAATTTATTCGAAATATCTAGATATGAGTCCGTGTGGGACAGATAACTTTCTCTTAAATCATCAATATCTTCTAAATAAATACACATCCGCTTGTTCACGTGACGTTTTTAATCTTTAGCAAGGCATTTAGTTTTGAGGGTTCCCCAAGATAAAGAAGAGCAAGCGGCTATCTCGGCCATAAGAATTTCTTTTTTAGGCTCGTTGAGAAGGTCTTGTTGAATTTGGTTTACACTGAGGGGTTCTTTTCCCAGCAAGTGATCAAATGCTTGAGCGTGCTTAGAGGAAAAAATAGAAATGAAAAAAAGTCCCCGTGAAATATAAAAAATAGTGTTTACAAAATTTATTTTTGATTTTTTAATACAATTACTCCAGATAAATTTTTAAAGTTTAAACGTATTTTTCCTCTGTACAGTGATTTTATTCTAGCATATTTGGTCTAGATTTAAATCGAAATATTAAAAATTACTGTGTGATATGACTAAGGTCATAAATAGCAAATGGGTATTCAAAAAATACTGGCGCGACTCGTTCTGATACATATTCGACCATTTCGGCAAGGCTATGGCAAATAAAAGCCTTTTTGCTAATGTAACAAACCTAAATATATCACAAGTATAGCCTTTGAAAAAAGTGTCATATATTTTTTTTCATAATCAGGTGAGGTCCGTACTGATACAAATCGGTGTATTTATGTTCTAAAAATCCAAATTTTTTATAATATTCTGTATTTACAATTCTGGACATGAGCCAAATCTCGGTCGCATTTTTAGAGGCCGACAAAATTGTTTTCATGATCAATTCAGAGCCCACGCCTTTGCCTCGAAACTCAGGAGATACCCATAAGCCTCTCAACCGAACTGTATTCACGGACGTATGGTGATAGCTGAGTACTCCAATAATTAAACTATCATTTTCCATACAATAAAATTTAGCTGAATTTATATAAATTGCTATAGATGCATCTATACTTCCATCTCTATTTATATAAGAGATGGATTCTATTGCGCTTAACCTTTTTGGCCATAAATGTTGATCCCATATTTTAAAAATATTTAAAAAAGAAGTCTCTGTAAAATGCAACATATTACTCGCTTTTCAATATCAACATTAATAATAACTGAAAAAAAACCAATTAATGTCAACGACAGGGCAACTATAAAATAAAGCTCGAAATAATTCAATTCAATAAACTGAAATCGATAATTGATTTCAAAATCCAAGATTGATAATACTTCTTCGGAAAGATACAGAATTACGCCGAAGTTAGAAGCGATGTAATTATTTATTTGTAACAACGCTCCAGCTGCAAAGTTTATACAGCATACGCGCGCCGACATTGCCATCCCACTCGGCTTCGTCGGCCTCGCCCGTTGAAACTTCGTTCAGGAGGCTAAGACAAATAAAAGGCTTTTTCTATCTTTATTCGATTATCCCCCGGCCGGTCCTAGGGGCTTTTGGATGAGTTCCACACCTCAACCGTTATGTTACAAGACGATCGCGGCACCGCTGATT
>JBPOIE010000095.1:0-21452 GCA_052034855.1 Bdellovibrionota bacterium
TTTTGCCCCGTCATGGCCGCGGCCACCGCCTGAACCCCTCCGAGGTCAACTACCGCGCCAACATCTACGGCATGAAGAAGCTGGGTGTGGGCTGGATCGTGAGCATCTCCGCCGTGGGCTCGCTGCGTGAGGACATCGCGCCGGGCCACATGGTCATCATCGACCAGTTCATCGACCGCACGAAGAGCCAGCGCGCGGTGACCTTCTACGAGCAGGGCATCGTCGCCCACATCGCCGTTGGGGATCCCGTCTGCAGCGCCCGTCGGGGCTATCTGGTGAAGGCCGCCCAGGCGTCCGGCGCCGTCACCCACGACGGCGGGGTCTACGTCTGTATGGAGGGCCCGCAGTTCTCCACCCGGGCCGAGTCGAACCTCTCCCGCTCCTGGGGCGCCCACGTCATCGGCATGACGAACCTCACTGAAGCGAAGCTCGCCCGGGAGGCCGAGATCTCCTACGCCACGGTGGCGATGTCTACGGACTACGACTGCTGGCACGAGGGCCACGACGACGTGACGGTGGAGGCCGTCGTCGCCGTGATCAAGGCGAACGTGGCCCGGGCGAAGGCGATCCTCGCCGGGGTCGCGCCGCTCATCGCCGCCCCTGAGGGCCCGCCGCCCATGCACCAGGCCATGCAGGGCGCGATCATGACCGCGCCGCACCTCATCCCCGCGGATCGCCGCGCGGCCTTGGACCTCATCATCGGGAAGTACCTGTGAGCCCCGGTCGCCTCGTCGGGCTCGCCCTGGCCGGGCTGTTGTTCTTTGGCGCCGGGCCGGGCTGCGTCACCCAGCGCCGGGCCGGTCGGGCCCAGGCCAAGGTGGATCTGGGCGCGGCCTACCTCACTGAAGACAACCCCGAGTCACTTTGGTTTTTTCTAAAAAATTTCCGCTCTATTTTCTATTTCTTTTTCTATTTTTTTATCAACTTTCTTTTGCAGAAACAGTCATTCCCGAATTTACGCCTAATGTTGTCTCTGAAGAGAAATTTTTATCGCTTGAAAAACAGAAGGCTCTAAATCAGACGATTGAAAAAGTCAGAAAAGAATCGGGGATTGATTCTGCCATCTATGTTGTCAGAAATCTGAACGAGGAATCAATCGATCAACTGGCTGAGCGGGCGTTTAAACAATGGAAATTAGGACAAACTGGTAAAGACAATGGCCTTCTCGTTGTTGTCTCTATTGACGATAGCAAGGTCAGGGTTGAAACGGGTTATGGTTTGGAAGGATATTTACCTGATGTCGTCGTAGCAAGAACACTTCAATCCAGATTCAATCCACATGCAAAAGTCGGCAATCTGACAGAGGCTTTAAAATCGACTCTGTTAGAATTCTCCGATATCAAGATCAAGCAAAAGACTTTTGAATATCAGAAGCCAAAGCCAAAAAGTTATTTAAGTTCACAAGAACTTGGATTTGCCGGTGCGGCTTTTTTTGGTTTTTGTGTTTTTATAAGTCTTTGCACATCTTCCTATTTCAGTCGAAAAAAAATGGAAAAGATTTTACCCAAATTATCTGCGGAGTCTACTGCACAATTGAAAAGTTCTCTGCCAGATCCGGTCTTTGAAAGTATATCTCAGAATATCGTATTGACTGTTATGATCTCAGTTTTTCCAGGTCTCGTCATAGGTGGAATTACTGATACGACCAACTCTGTTTTTCCAACATTGATCATCACGGGGTTGTATTTAATGTTTAGTTTTTTACGATTTCGTTCAAAGCATCATATCTATCAATCGGTACAAGTATTTGAAAATTATTGTGCCTTAGAAAAACAAAAAGAGTTGCAGTACAATTTATCCATGGTCAAAAAAGGTTATATGATCCAGAATCCCGATGGAACGTTTGAATACACGCAAGCTTACACGGATTATCAGAACAGTCTGAGAGGCCAAGATTCAAATTCGAGTTCTAGACATTCAAGTTCTTCATCAACCACAAACTCGAGTTCCACAAGTAGTTCTAGTGGCGGCGGCCGCTCGGGCGGCGGTGGAGCGAGTTCTAATTGGTAAGCGAATTTTTCTGTCAGCACTTTATTCCCGATCAAAAAAACCACTGCCATCGGCCGCAATCACAAGACTGAGTGGGACTAAATCACTTCTGTGACTGTCAAATTTTGAAATCTGATGCAGATGTGCAATTTCATTCATGAGATCGGTTAATTTTTGCAAAATCGCAATTCTATTTTTTTCAGTCACTTGAACATAGGAAAGATGATGAAAAGTAGATTTTTTATTTTTTCGTTTATTTGTCAAAGCTTTGTCCAACGTCAATTTTGACCAATCCGAATTTATTTTTTGAACCAAAGGCGTGGATTCATTCCAGCGATACAGTCCTCGATGAGCAGAAATGATTTTTCCATGAGGGCTTGTTTTAATGAGGTCGACTTTCTCGAGTTTAAAAATGATTTTTTGAAATTCAATTGCAGTTAGTTTTTCATTTTTACGAATTTCTTCGACAGTTTTGTTTTCCACAGTCAGCTGCCAAAAAATGATCAAAGCGAGTGGATTTTTAAGAAGCAATTCATTTTGACGAGGTGTAAAATCTACGCTTTGAATGTTTTGTGTTTGGCTCAGTTGGATCAGGTCCATCACAGAGATTTCTATGGTTTTACAAATTTTATTCAATCTCTCCATGGAAATATCCTGAGCTGACATCATTTTTTTAAGACCTGATTCGCTGATTCCCAAATCACGACTTAATTCGGTGTAGCGAATTTTCTTATTTTTGAGGATTTTTTTTAATGTTTGGATCAGTAATTTCGTCTCCATAGGGCCTCTTTTTTGAAAATAAGTACCTAAATCAGGTACTTATTTAAATAGTATTCATAAAAAGTTCATATTGCACGACAATACTTGAAGGAGGTCGTATGGGGCTAATAAAAAACAAACAACAACAGGGTTATTTGCGAACCGCGGGTCAACAGATTGCAGAATTTCACCAATACATCAGTGAATTGAATCTCGTGGGTTTCACTGAAATCGAAGTTGCAGAATTGATTCAGGAAAAAATGAATCAATTAAAAGTTCAAGGTTTAGCTTTTCCAATTATTGTAGGCTCAGGAGAGAGGGCGCTGGATTTACACGCAATTCCTTCTGAGAAAGTGATTGCCGACACTGATTTGGTTTTGGTGGATATCGGTGTGACGTATGAGGGCTATTGTTCGGATATGACCCGAACCTACAGTGCTTCGAAAAAAATGTCCGAAGTACAAATCGAGATTTTCAAGATTGTTCAAAGTGTTCAGCGTAAAGTCATCGATGCAGTGACGACAAAAACGACTTTGTTTGATTTACATCAATTAGCGCAAAAAGAATTCTGTCAAATGTTAGACCAAACAGATTTAAAAGGAAAATATGATATTCAAAAAATATATCCACATAAAACGTCGCATTGGATAGGCTCTGTCGTTCATGAGCAGAGTCCTTATGTTGATGAACAAGGCCGTCCGATCGCATTACTGTCGGGACACACTTTTACAGTAGAACCTGGTTTATATATTCAAGGGACTGGAACAAAATATGATGGTGTTGGAGTTCGTATCGAGGATGTGATTTTAATGACAGAAAATGGGTTCGAAATTTTAACAAAATGAACTACAGAATCATGATCGTCCCCCAGTCTTCAGTGCGTATGACATTCAAGTGATGTTTTTTAAGTCTATCGACGACTTTTTTATGAGGATGACCATATTTTTTAAAACGACTGCTCGCGATAGCCATTTTCAATTGCGGCAGTCGTGAAAGTAATATTTCACTGCTGCTGGTTTGGCTTCCATGGTGTCCCAAAATTAAGATGTGAATATTATTTTTAATGGGTATGTTATTGACCCAGATTTTTTCTTTTTGAGAGGGAGAATCGCCTGGGATCAAAAGATTTTCGAAATGTAAAACAGTGGAGGAGTCATTTCTTTTTTGAATCTGAGAATCAGAATGAATGATTTTAATTGTTTGTTGTAAATTTGGGCATATCGGTATTTCAATATTGATTTTTTTTAATGCTTCAGCCGGGCGAATTTGCCAGCACGCTGAGATCGAATTTTTAATAATAAAATTATAGAATGAGTAATGATCAAAATCAGCATGCGAAAGATACAACTGGTTCGTTTTGTTTTTGCAATTCACCAAAAAGCGTTGACGATTATCTTTCAATGAAAAAACTTCTCCGCCAAAATCAAAATGTGAACACGTTGAATTTTCAACTAACGTAACCCATTGTCCTTGTCCCACATTCCATATCATCCAGTGATGGATCAGTGTCGGGCTTATCGCGATCGAGAGTTTCAAAAAAAGAATCATGAAAATTGAGATTGAAATTTGTAAGTTCAACACGGCTCCTATGTTTTAGTTGGGCGAAAATGCAGAATTAAGTGAAGGCCAAAAATGACAAACCAATTGATGATTAAAGTTTCTTGCACATCACTTAAAATCAGCGAAGTGGTGAGTTCCATATGAGCAAGTACATAATTCAAAGTGAAAATCAATTTTTCGAAGACGGCATCTAAAAATGGAAAAGGAATTGTCAAAAAAGCCAGTGGTAACAGTACAAATTCCAGAATAGGTGAAAAAAAGAAGCAGGTCAGCAGAGCGGTCATTGCCGGAAATCCTAAACAGGAAAATGAAAATATAAAGAGTACATAGAATGTGAATTGGTGCAGAAGCTTTGGGCGAGTTGATAGAGCTCTTTCATTGATATGAATGGCAAGGGCAGCAAGCCAACTCATTTGTAAACCCAATGAAATTGTCCAATCAGGCTTAAGGCTCAAACAAAGTAATCCAGTGATCAGAATTGTGTAGTCTCTAGGCCAATACCGATGTTCACGCGTTAAGTAAAGTCCAAGGACAATTCCCAAAAAGCTTCGCACAATGGGTGGGTTGAGTTCACAGACAAAGCAAAACAAAAATAGACAGCAGATGATCATGGCTGTTGAATGTTTCACTGGCCAAATTCTGAAAAGGGAACTTAAAACTTTTTCTGCTAATATAAGGTGAGATCCTGAAACAACAAATAAATGAATCAATCCAGAACTTAAATAGAGTTTTGATGTTTCGAGCGACTCAAAATTATGCCCACAAACTAAGGCTTGAAGAGCCGGTTGAGTTTGCGAATTATGAGGCAACAGATCAAGACAGAATTTATGTGCTTCTGTCGATAAAAAAGTGAAGTTATCCAAAAGCGAAAATCGAATTGAATCTAATCCATAAGTTAATAAAATGAACACAGCGATCAAGACCATGAAGTGAATAGCGATAAAATCAGCACAATTTTTCAGAAATTTGATTAAATAACTTGCCGTAATTTAAGAAAACGAGATATTTCATGACAGATTTTTAATGAATAGGAATATTATTTAATAATATCAATACCTTAGGTGTGCAAATTATCACAGCAAATCGCTGGAAATGCTGATAATCAACGAGTCCAAAGTCTAGTTTGTGGGGTTATAAACACTTTATGTGGATAACTTATTGAAGCTTTGTTGAAAAATAAGCAAACCTTAAGTTTAATAAGAGAGAGGTAATTTAAGATATGAAAAAAAATATAGTATTCACATTCGCTTTGACTGTTTTATCAACTTTAACTTTTTCACTTAAAAGCTATTCTGCAATTCCAACGCAAAAAGTCTTGCCGACTTCGGAAGCGAAATCTGAAATTGAAAAACTGACAGGTCGCGCGACGTTAAAAAAAGTTGCCTTAAAACCAGCTGATAAAGCTTTAATGATGGCGCGTGAAAGTCGTGATCAAAAAAATTATGTCTTAGCGATCAAACGTTACAATTATATCCTCAAAAATTTTGCAAAAACGCCTCAAGCAGCAGCTGCTTTGACAGATAAGTCTGCGATTTACGCAAAAATGGGATTTGCGAAACCTGCTGAGTACAATATGAAAAAGGCAAAGATGATGGCTGTTGTCCCTCAGAAAACAGGCAGCGTAAAAAAATAATCAAATGAAACTAAATCGAGTTTTTTTTCTTTTTGTTTTTTTAACAAACTTGGCAAGTGCTGAGACAACACCTGCGCCTCCGACGAGACCTCGAATTGATGATCTTCAAAAAGAAAGCAGTTCATTTGTTGGTGATCCTGATCCTTTGGACCCTTTGCCTCTCAAAAAAGAAAGTCTCAAAGAAGATGAAGAGCCTGTGCTCGAAGACATCCGCTCGGTTTTAAATGCTCCGTCCAAGCCGAAGAAAGAAAAATCAAAAGCTAAAAAAGAAGAAAATCCCGCCGCCGATTCGGCCAGCGCAGCAGATGCGCCGCCGCCACCTGAAATTGTTCCTGAATCTGCAGTACCAGCTCAAGCTGAAACTCCAGTTGAAAATGCTCCAGCCACTCCGTCGGCTGAAGAACCAGTAAAAATTAAAAAAGTAAAAAAATCACGTGCGCAGAAGAAAAAGTCAGAGCCAATGACGCCAGCTGTTGTTCACGAATCGCAACCGACTGCACCTAAAAATGAAATGCGAGCGGACGAAGCCGATTTGGCCTATGAAAATAAATTACATCAAATCAATCAAAAGTATAATGTAGAACCTACATCTGAAGAGAAGTGGGGGCGAGTGACTGGCGATCGTCCTGTTGATGTTTTTGTTGTTCAACAAGGTAACACTTTGGAATATATCAGTCGCACACTTTTTGGAGACGCTCAGTTCTGGCCCAAAATTTGGGCTTTGAATCATGCACAAATATCTAATCCACATAAGATTTTTCCAGGACAGAATATCTATTTTTATCCAGCAACTCAAAGTGAAATGCCAGCCGTCGATTTGTCCACCGAGCAGCAGCCATTGGGAGCGCCGTTTGCTGCTGAGGATACATCAAATGAAGATCCACTTGCTGAGCAAGGGATTGCAAGTCGTGGATTAAGTATTGATGGTCGAGAGTATTCGCCTCAGAATACTTATTTTCAAAAGCACAACATTCGTGGAAGAATGGGGAATCAATTTACAGGTCCAGTTCCACAACCACTCCCTGCGAGTCTCCCCCTTGTGCGCAGTAAAACATATTTCGTAAAACCTTCAGATATGCAAAGTGTATTTGATCTGAAAGACATGGTTCGTATTGATTTGGCACCTCCTAAAAACCCTTATGTTTTGACCCCGCAAAAAATTCAAGCCGACTTTTCAGTTCCTCTTGATCAGATCAACTCTCTGGTTTGTCGTGAAAATCAATTCGTCGCTGCCGTAAAGCAAAACAACTCGGAATCGGGCCCAGGTTCGTACATCTTGGTTGATCCACTAACAACTCAAAATTCGCGCTTGAAATCGACATTTTTGTATAAAATTATAGGACGAGTTGAAATCAATGAAAAACTTCAAATGAGAATTAAATCGTGTCTCTCGCTCATGAATACCGATACGATGATTGTTTCAGAGCAAAAAGTTTTAAATTTACCTGTTCCAACCGAAGTGATTGGAGCTGTGCCAACGTTGGTTGAAAGCTTGGAAGCTCCATCACAAGATTTTTTTAATTTTGGACAACTTGTTGTTATTGGTGCGAGTGCTGAACGAACTCCTGCAGGCCAATCTTTTGATATCTATTCCGAATCAGTGGGTGATGTTGTCGGTCAGATCAAAGTGATTAAAAACGCAGGGACTTTGTCGATTGCATTTTTAACAGGAATTACACAATTGATCAAAATTAATGACCAAATTAAAGATACAAACGAATTTTCACCAACAAAAGCAGAAACATCGCTCAATCAAGAGTTGATGCCTGAGCTCAATGAATCAGCTCCCGAGAACAAAGATTTCGAGATGATTCTCGAATAAAACTCTGTATTCAGCTGGCTTAACTTTTGCCATATCATCTGTATGGAAAAAGCAATTCGGTTTAAATGGCTGCAAAGAAAATTCAAATTTCGTAATTCGGATTTCATACTTCAATATCCGGTCGATTCTGAAATCTCTAATTTTGAAAAAAAAGATATTCGTCAATATCTTGAACAATTGTCGGCGAAGGGTATTTCATACACCTATCCGACCCACGAAGATTATCCCTCAGCTTTTTATCAGATGAAAGAACCTCCATTATTTTTAGAGTATATCGGAAAGCCGGTGTGGAAACAGAATCGATTGATCTCTGTCGTAGGTTCTCGAAAAATTCATCCACTCAGTCAGCGCTGGATGGCCTCAGAATTGACGCAATTTGCAGATCTTGCAAAAGTGACCCTTGTCAGCGGTGGAGCAAATGGCGTTGATCAAGCCGCACACCTCGCTGCGCTGAAAGCTCAACAATCAACGATCGTCATTTTACCATCTGGATTGGGAGAGCTTTATCCGCATAATCTGACAGAACTCAAAGAAGAAGTTTTATTTTACGACGGTTGTTTTTTGTCTGAGTTTGAGCAACATCAAAAAGTACAAAAAAATTATTTTTACTTACGAAATCGTTTGATAGCAGCGCTCGGATTTTTTACTCTGATTGTGCAAGCGACGCAAAAAAGTGGAACTTTGCTAACAGTTCATCATGCACTTGAATTTGGTCGACCTGTTGTTGTAGTTCCAGGGCATCCGATGCTTGTTGAGTTTTCAGGTAATATGAAATTGATCAAAGACGGCGCGAATTTGGCGCACGATTTTTCTGATTTGCTCGATTTTTGGCATGCCGAATCTTGGTCTGGTCTGGTTACAAAATCCGTATATAGCACGGGCGGGGCTTAAAAACACAAACTCGCCCTATAGCTAGTGGAGGTTTTTCTGATTAGGACTAAATTCTTAAAAAGTGAAATTATCTAAAAAAAGCTTTGAAATTCAGAGTCAGTTGGTCTTAAGATAATTGTAAGGGAGGGGCGATGTGGTCAAGGATGACCATGGTGGTAAGGATGCTGCTGCGTCGTCTCGTTTTTTTCATAGAGTCTCAATAAAGACTTCATTCGAACTTTAAATTTTAAATCATCAAATTAAATTAATTTTTTTCTCAGATTGTAAATCGCAAAGACTGCGAAAAACATATTTGCGCCCCATGCAGAAATCCATGGAGCCAGAAAACCCGATCGAGACGTGCTTTCGAAAGCCAGATAAATAATCCAATATAAGATAATAAAACCGACGGAGATAATAAATCCCGAGGCTTTGCCACTGCGTCGATTCGTTTCAATTCCAAAAGCCACGCCAACGAGGCCAAAAATCAAACAGGCGAAACTTAATGATGATCTCTTGTGATATTCGAGGTCAAAAATTCTTTGATCAGCAGAGCTGATCTCTGTGCTATGGCGGCGTTGATCTAATTCTTGCATTGAAAGTGATGGTGGAGATTTTTTACGTTCTTCGGATTGGATGGGATCATTTAAGTAAACATCATAAGTTTCAAAATGAACAACCGTGTGGTTTTGATTACGACGATGAATTTGTCCGTTAAACATTCGAAGCTGCACACTGTGACCTGGATTATCAAGATCAGGTATAATTTGACCTATAGGCGCAATAATAGTTAACGGGCTATCCGGATTTTTTTCATCGTAAATAAAAAGATCTTCAAGAAGACCTTGCTCAGAATTGACTTTATTTGCATAAACAACCATATCAAAAAAACCTTCTGAAAAAGTTCCCTCTTTGATGGAGGCTGCGGCTTTTGTGTTTCCCAATTGTGAGATTAGTAATTCAAACTGTCGATTTCCCCATGGTGCAATGTTGTAGGCCGTTTGCGCGGAGAAGTAAGTGATCACCATCGACAGAATCAATGCGGGGAGTAATAAGCTAAACCCGTGAAAGCCTATCCCTTTCATAGCGATAATTTCGGATTCTTGCGAAAGTCTATTGTAAGTCATGAGGATCGCAAATAATAAACTCATCGGTAAGATCAGTGGAAGCATCGAGATACTCATGTAGCCCATGATATTTAATATCGTTACAAACTTGATCCCATGAACCAGCATAAACTCAGTTAGACGTAAGGCTTGGAACATCAATAATATAGAAATAAAAACAAAAATCCCCAATAAAAAGGCCGGAACCATTTCAGACAATAAATAGAAAAAAACTCGACGTGAACGCCACATGGAACTAGATTAAATTATTTCTTTGCGTTGGTCATTGATCAGATTCTAGAATAGACCTATGGATAGAGTACTTATAGCCTGCGATCAAATTCAATATTCAAATCATGTCGAAATGACTTTGAGAAAAGTTGGTTTCGAAGTTGAAACAATGACAACAGAGTTCAATCTCAGCGAAAAACTGCTTACATTTAATCCAGATATGATTATTGTGCGTGGTCAGTCGGCAAAACTGTCTGCGATGAGTATCGGAAAGAAAATTAAAGATAACTTAAAGTACTCTGGCAAAGTGATATTGATTTTAGCGCAAGATCAAAAAATATCTCCCGAAGATCTCGCAAAGGTTAAAATGGATCTTTTATTGTTTGAGCCCATGGGAGCATTGCGATTGACGTTGAATATTTTAAATATGGATCCGGAACGTCGAGAATTAATGCAAGATCGATTACTCAGAATGGCAGAGATTGATCCTGGTTTTAGAGCTCAGGAGCAATCTTATTTAGTGTCCTATGGTGAAGATTTAGATCGAGAGTTAATTTTAACTCAAGGTAAACCTGCTGAACCCGATCAAGATTTATTGATTTCGGAAAATTTAGTCAAAGATTTTGATCTTAAAAACCAAGCATTACCAACAGAAGCAGTCACTTTAGACGAATCAGATTCGACGATTTCATCTTTTGAAGACATCACTGACGAGGCAAAAGCTCATATCCAGTCGGAACTGATTAGTTCTGGGGACGAATTGCAGTTACGCATAGAGACTTACAATCATCAGATCAAGAATATTGATAAGGACTTGAAAAATGGCCTCAGTCGAAGGCAAACTAAGAAGCAGGCAAAGCAAATGCGCACAGAGTTGAGTGTTGATCCTGGACTCGAAAAATTAGAAAGTCTTGATCACGAAAAACAACGTTTTGCACAAGCGATGTTTAAAAAGAAATAGTCATTTTTTCAATCATACCAAGGAGGTCCCATGGGACAGCACACTCAACCAGTTACAGATACATCTTTCGAAAACGACGTTTTAAAATCAAACACTCCGGTGCTTGTTGATTTTTGGGCGGAATGGTGTGGACCCTGTCGCGCATTGGCTCCAAAATTAGAAGAAATCGCTCAAGAAATGACTGGCAAAGTTAAAATCGTTAAAATGAATGTTGATGAAAATCAACAAACGCCTGGTCAGTTTGGAATTCGTGGAATTCCTGCAATGATTTTGTTTAAGAATGGTCAAAAAGTCGGTGAGCTTGTGGGTAACCATCCTAAAGATAACATCGAACAGTTTTTAAAAGATCACGCTTAGTATTAAAAAACGGTGAGGGCGCTATGCCTTCACCAGTTCATCAAGTTTTCCTTCGTCATCTAAGGCTTTCAAATCTGTATAGCCACCGACTAAAGTGTCATTGATAAAAATCATAGGGACGGTTTTCCAGCCTGTTTTTTCTTTCCAAGCTTGTAACTCATCCATTTTATCTGTCAGATCGATCACTTCAAAAGGAATTCCTTTTCCGTCGAGCAAATTTTTTGCGCGATCACAATACGGACACGGATTTTTTTTCACCATCAAAACTTTTGCCATAAGTATTCCTTTATAAAGTCGATTTATCGAGCAATTCTTTAAATTCTACAGGCTTTGTGATTGATTTCAACTGTTCAAATAAAAGCTTGGCCTCTTCGGAATTTTGGCTCAGTTGATTCAACCACTGTTTTGTTCTAGCGATCGCCAGGTTTTCTGATTTAAAAGCCACACATGCATCATAAAATCCAGAAACCAGTTTCAATGATGCCTCGGCCGGTAAAGCGTTCGCTGATGATTTGATTTCAGAGAACAAAAAAGGATTTCGAAGCGCTCCACGCCCGATCATAAAATCAGTACAATTTGTGCGGTACTGACATTTTTCAAAATCATCTTTGGTCCAAATTTCACCGTTGGCGATAATTTTAATTTTTGTCACAGCTTGAATTTTCGGAATCCATTCCCAATACGCTGGAGGTTTATAGCCATCGGTTTTTGTTCGGCAGTGGACTGTCAGCCAAGTGGCTCCAGCTTCAGTAACAGCAACAGCATTTTCCAAGCATTGCGAAGGATCATCATAACCTAAACGAATTTTTGCAGTGACAGGAATATTTTGGGGGATATGACTTCGAACTGTTTTAACAATTTTAAAAATGCGATCTGAGGATTTGAGAAGACTTGCTCCGCCGTCGTGTCTGTTGACAGTTTTTGCAGGGCAACCAAAATTCAAATCAATACCTAAAGCTCCGAGCTCCACCGCCTTTTGTGCATTCCATGCAAGTGGTTCAGCTTGACCTCCGAGGAGCTGGACAAACACCGGAGTTCCAGATCTTGTTTTTGAATTTGTTTTAAGCTCAGGACAATTTTTATAGAATACATGATCAGGGTACAAGGTGTCTGTGACTCTCAAAAATTCAGTCACACATTGATCGATACCACCTAACGACGTCAACAGATCTCTCATCACCCAATCGGTGACGCCTTCCATAGGTGCTAAGAATAATTTTGGCATATAAATTTAAAATTCTGAGGGCTGACAGGCTGGATCGAAAGACGTTGTCCTTTTTTAATGACCAACATATCAGACAATTCTGGAATTGTTTTGAGATCTGCTAAAGATAAAACATTTTTAAATGTTTTTTCAAATTCGACTTCGACACAAAACCAAATTGGTTTTTCTTTGGTGGCTTTGGGATCAAAGTATTCCGATTTTTTATCAAACTGAAGTGGGTCTGGGATGGCTTTTTTTGAAACTTTCGCAAGACCTGCGATTCCAGAGGGTTCTGCATTCGAATGATAAAACAGAACGCTTTGGCCAATTTCCATGTCTTTCATCATATAATTTCGGGCGGTGTAGTTTCTGACACCTTCCCAAAGTGTGGTTTTATTTTTTTTTAAATCTTGAATTGAAAAAACATCAGGCTCTGTTTTCATCAGCCAGTAACCAGTCGAAAGAGGTGCTTTGTTTTTAGATACGTCGAGAGTTTTGGACATGTTCATCTTATGACTTGATTCACAGGTTAAGGCAAGGAGTGAGTCTTGAATTTATTTACTTGAGCTTAAATTTTAATCACTCAAAAAGGGCTATGACTCAGTGATAAATCTCGACGGGATTGGCCTAGAAAGAGTAGGATCTAAGAATGAAAAATGTTGAGTCATTGTTTTTCGCCATCACTGGTGCGACCTCGGGAATTGGTGAAGCGACCGCGTGTCAATTGGCGGCTTCTGGAAAAAATCTTTTTTTGATGGGACGTCGAAAAAAAAATCTGCAAACTATTCAAAAAAAATGTCAAAAGTTAGGTTCCAATGAAGTTTTCATTTTAGATTTTGATTTGCAGAATATTTCAAAACCTGCAACACAAAAAAAAATCAAAGATTTTTTAAAGAAAAATAAAATTGAAGTGAATGTTCTTGTGAACTCGGCGGGATTAGCCAAAGGCACTGAACTTATGCAAGACGCAAAATCCAGTGACTGGGATCAAATGATTGATACGAATGTGAAAGGTCTTTTGCAAATCACTCAGCTTTTTTTACCTTCAATCATTCGTCAAGCAGGGCACATCGTGAATTTAGGGTCAGTTGCTGGCCGGCTCGTTTACGAAGGTGGCGCTGTTTATTGCGCCACTAAATTCGCAGTGCGCGCGATCAGTGAAGGCTTACGTATGGATTTAAAAGGCACAGGTGTTCGCGTCACAAACATCGAGCCCGGCATGGTGAATACGGAATTTAGTTTGGTGCGTTTGGGAACAAAAGAAAAGGCAGATGCAGTTTATGCCGATATGGCTCCTCTTTCTGCAAAAGATATTGCCGAAAGTATTTGTTGGAGTTTGTCTCAACCAAAGCATGTCAACATTCAAGAGCTTGTGATTTATCCGACAGATCAGGCCAGTGTAGGGCAAGTGGTTCGCGGTGAAAAAAGTATTTTAAATAAAAATAAAATTTTAAAAAATAAATAATCAAAATTAAAAAATAAATATTAAGTTCAGAGGAGTAAATTATGGTAGATCAAAACAAACAATTTCGAATTGAAAAAGACACGATGGGTGACGTTCAAGTTCCTGCGGATGCTTTGTGGGGAGCGCAAACTCAACGTTCAACAGAAAATTTTAAAATCGGCGGCGATCGTTTCCCGCGTGAAATGATTAAGGCTCTTGGAGTTCTCAAAAAATGTGCAGCGATCACAAATACAGAACTTAAATTATTAGACGCCAAAAAATCTGAATTTATTATTAAGGCTGCTGATGAAGTGATTTCAGGCAAATTAGATGCTCACTTTCCTTTGGTCGTTTGGCAAACGGGATCTGGCACGCAAACAAATATGAATTCAAATGAAGTCATCGCTAATCGCGCGATGACCATGCAAGGGATTACACTTCCAGCAAAAGATATTCACCCGAATGATGATGTCAATCGTGGTCAATCTTCGAATGATACGTTTCCAACAGCAATGCACATTGCGGTTGCGGAAAGAATTCATTTCAGACTTTTACCCATGCTCGAGAAAATTCAGAAATCTTTGGACGCAAAATCCAAAGAATTTTCTTCGATTGTTAAAATCGGACGAACGCACTTGATGGACGCGACTCCTTTGACTTTAGGACAAGAATTTTCTGGTTATGCGACACAAATGAAAAATTCAATAGTGCGAGTTAAAAATGTATTACCACACTTGCACGAACTTGCCCTTGGAGGAACAGCCGTGGGAACTGGGCTCAATACACACATTGATTTTCCTGTGAAAGCAGCAGCAGCGATAGCGAAAGAAACAGGAATTCCATTTGTGACAGCGCCGAATAAATTTGAAGCACTCGCATCGCATGATGCTTTAGTTGAAGTTCATGGCGCACTGAAGACAATTGCCGTATCATTGATGAAAATTGCGAATGACATTCGATTGTTAGGTTCAGGACCGCGCTGTGGTTTTGGTGAATTGAATTTGCCAGAAAATGAACCAGGATCATCTATCATGCCTGGAAAGGTCAATCCGACGCAATCTGAAGCGATGACAATGGTCTGCGCGCAAGTGTTAGGAAATGATGTGGCAGTGAACATCGGTGGTGCAACTGGACATTTTGAATTGAATGTTTTTAAACCGGTGATCGTTTTTAATTGTTTAAATTCAATTCGTTTACTTTCTGATGCTTGCGAGAGTTTCACTGATCATTGCTTAGTTGGAATCACTGCTAATACCGCGCAAATTAAAAAACATTTAGATAATTCATTAATGCTTGTGACGGCTCTAAATCCGCACATTGGTTATGATAACGCTGCTAAAATTGCAAAAACAGCGCATAAAAATGGAACAACATTAAAAGAAGAAGCCGTAAACTTGGGATTATTAACGGCAGAGAAATTTGACCAAGTGGTGCGACCTGAAACAATGATTGGGCCTCTTCGCTAATGAGCAAACCCACAAATCCTCTTTTGGATAGAGCTTCTTGGCTAAGATCTGCGGATATCAAACCGTATGTATTTGTGCGTCCTGAAAACAAGATTGAAAATCCTGGAACACGTCATAAGTTGGACTGGTTTGTGGATGAGCCCATTTACAAAAATCCATTGGATTTGAAAGAACTTCCTTTTGCTGAAGCGATTTACCAGATCGAATGGAAATCTTTTGGGGCTCAGGATTTGGCAATTCCGCGTTGGGTTTTTTATGACTGTGCAGCGATGCCAGGCTTTATTGCTGGCTACGCAGCTAAAACGAAGTCTTTGCCGAAAAATATTTTAGAGATTTTAAATGACTCAGAATCTGAAGAATGGTGTCCCTTGTCTCTGTTTATAATCATTCCTACGATGCATAAAGGTGAATGGGTGGCCTACGATTTGTGTTCTGTGAATTCATTGCTTCCTAAAGAAGAGCAATTTTATGGATTAGGATTTTTGTCCAAGGCTTTTGCTTTGTGGTATGCAAATGTTCAACAATGTTCGGGAATGACTCAATGGGGGAGCCCTTCATTGAAATTACACTCTCATTACGGGCATCTTGAAGTGATTGGAGCTTATGCGCCCCTTCATACACATGCCAAAACGATGACGTATCGTTGTGATGTAAACACGGATTGTTGGGAAAAATTCTTTACTCGTGATGACGACATGGCTTTTTTAGAAAAGTATAAAAAAACGGGCTATAAGGTCGAGCCCAACAACGTCGAATCGATGATTCAGATGCAAAATAAAATTCAAAACGGTGAAGGTCCCTTTTATTTAAGCGCAGGTGAAATTGCTGCTTGCGGATTGCGCGATCCACTGTCAATCTATCAAACTAAACAAGAAAGATAACATATATGAGTGAACTTACATTACCTCCAGTCGCAAAATCGTTTTTTATGTTCTGCAAAAAATGTAATGCAGACCGTTTTCATATGGTTTTAGCACATACGTCTTCCACGTCCGCGAAAACTGAATGTGAAATTTGTAAAAGCAAAAAAACATATTCATTGCCAAAAGCAGGTGCTACAAAAAAAGCGGGCTCAACAGGTACAAAAAATTCGACCAAAACAACTCGCGCGAAATCACACACAGGCGAATATGAAAACAGAATTCAGAATCAACAGTCTAAAGAAGCGATTCCCTATTCAACAAAAACCTTATTTACAGAAAAACAAAAAATCCAACATCCCAAATTTGGACTCGGTTTTGTTCAAAAAGCAGCTATTGATCGCATAGATGTGATCTTTGCTGATGAAGTCAAAGTTTTGATTCACAATAAAAACTAAATATTCAAAGTATTCCTCGAATGGAAATTGATTGGCTGAAAGGCCTTAATCCAGAACAATGCCAGGCCGTAAATCATAATTACGGCCCTTTGCTTATTTTAGCCGGTGCAGGCTCGGGCAAAACGACAGTTTTGGTGTCTCGCACTGGACGATTAATTTCTGATAAAATCGCTTCGGCCAGTCAGATCTGTGTTCTGACTTTTACTAATAAATCAGCCCGTGAATTAAAACACCGAGTATCAAATAAAGTCGGACCGCGTGCTAAGGGGCTTTGGGCGGGAACATTTCATTCTTTTGGCCTACAGCTATTACGCAAAAATCATAAACTTGCGGGGCTTCCTGCACAATTCGGAATCTTGGACCAATCTGATTCTCAAGCCGTTCTCAAAGATGCGATGAGAAATATTCGAAACACAACCAAAGAAAAATTTGATACGGACAAACTCTTAAATCTCATTAATTTACTTCGTGCGGATAAATCGCTGCCCGTAGGTTATTTGGAAGAGTATCACGAGATGGCGATCGTCTTAAAACCGATTTACGAAAAAGAACTTTTAAAGCTCGGTGTGACAGATTTTGAAGGATTGTTGCTGGAGCCGCTCAAACTTTTTCAAAAAGATCCAAGTGTTCTCGAAAAAGTTCAAAATCAATTTCAGCAAATCATGGTCGATGAATTTCAGGACACGAACAAAGAACAAATGAAATTGATTCAAGAAATTTCAAAGTCACATATGAATTTATCGGTGGTCGGTGACGATGATCAGTCGATTTACGGTTGGCGCGGCGCTGAAATTCAAAATATATTGAATTTTCCTAAACAATTTAAAAATTGCGAAGTGATCAAGCTTGAAAGAAATTATCGTTCAAGTTCAGCCATTTTAGATTTAGGAAATGCTGTCATTCAAAAAAATACGAATCGTCATGGAAAAGTTTTAAAGTCTGAAAAAAAAGTAAATCCTGATCATATTAAGCCCGAATTGTTTGTGTTAGAAAACGAAGACGAAGAGGCCGATTTTGTTTGTCGCGAGATTCTAAATTTAAAACAAAAAGAGATTAAATATAAAGATATCGCTGTCCTTTATAGATCAAATACTCAAGGCGCATTTATCGAAACTGCTTTGAGAAAATATCAGATTCCATACACGATTACTGGTGGTACATCGATTTTTGATCGTAAAGAGGCTAAAGATTGGCTTGCCTTTTTAAAACAATCTTTGAATGACGATGAGGTGAGTTTTAGACGAATTATTAATTTGCCTCCTCGAGGTTTAGGCGACACAACCATCGAAAAATTGGCAATCTATGCAGAACAAAATAATTTGAATTTGCCTCAAGCTTCTAAAAAATGGGATAAAGCCGAGATCTCGCAAAAACAAGGTGAAATCTTAGATCAGTTTAATAATTGGCTTTGGACTTTCCCACAAAGATTGTTGGATGAAATGTCATTGGGCGCTACGATCTCTGAAAGATTTCAAGCTCTTGTGAGAGAGATCGGATATCGTGATCTGCTCGTTAAATCAGTCGCTGATCAATCCACAGGGTCAGGCTTGATGTTTGACCGTAAGTGGCAAGTGATTGAAATCGTCGGCCGTATTTTAGAAAGTTTTATCGGTCGTCGTGATGCGAGTCTTGAAAGTTTAAAGGACTTTGTCGATAGCATGCAATTGAGAGATACTGTTGATGAGGACGACGAGAAAAACAGTGTTCAACTGATGACTTTTCATGCGTCCAAAGGTCTTGAGTTTCCAGTCGTTATTTTAGTAGGACTCGAAGAAGACTTATTGCCTCATAAACGCCTCGGTGGGGATCTTGATGAAGAGCGTAGGCTTTTATATGTTGGTATCACACGAGCCCAAGAAAAACTGATTCTGAGTCATTGTCGTGAGCGTAAAAAGCAAGGCGTGATCAAACGAGTCAGTCCCTCAAGATTTATATTAGAAGTTCAAAATACTCTCTATTCACAATTTGAAATGGGAGCTCGTCCTGTTTCAGAGCAAGCCCGTGAAGATCTGGTTCAGAATTTTTTAAATAAAAATAAGAAATAAGCCTTGATTACTTAAGTTCTTGAATTGTCTGTGCAATCCAATCAGCGAATAAGGACACTCGTGTATAATAAGATTTTCCTTCAAGGCAGCTTTTCTCAGTTCCTGTGCTTGAATTGATTCCAACAATTTTGTAAGTGCCATTGGGATTTCTGACAAAAGCCGCTCCACCAGAATCACCACTGCAAATTCCAGTTGAGGTCTGCTGAGCTGAAATATGCGTTGGAAAGAAGTCTGGTGAAGGAAAAGTTGTGTCGAATTTTAATTTTGTCGACATAAGCTTACCCATTTTAGAGGGCGTATGTGCGAGTGGATTTGTATGGTCCAATTGTTGTCCGTAGCCAGCAGTTCGAAATTCAAGACCCAGTAAAAATGTATCATCTGTTTTTTGATAATCAGCTGGTTTATATCCCGCCGGAAGTGCGCCCGAAAATGAAATGAGTGCAATGTCATTATTTAAGTAATCTTTATTTGTATTAAATTGGTCATGAACTTTGAACTTTTTTGAAGTGTAGCCGAATTTCATTGAAGAATGAGTATTCAAAGTAAAATAAATCCGTGCGGTTTTAACTTTAGCGATTTCTTCTTTTGTGAGGCCAAAACAGTGTGCTGCCGTCATGACTGTCGTCTTTGTAATTAGACTTGCACTGCAATTTCTATGTTCCTCGAGTACTGTTCCGTTCTCAGTTTTTTCTACAATTAAAGAAATAAAAACCATATGTGGTCCAGTTCCATCCATATCACCTTCGACGCCGTTGATGATTTCTTGATCTAAAGAAAAGGATTGAAGCGTGGTGATGAATATGCAAATCGACAAAAAATATTTTTTCATAGTGTGTTACATTTCATACATCGAAGCGTCTTTCAAATAAATTGTTCTGGATGAAATGAGTATGTAAAAATGACCAAAATCGTGGTCTTCAGATCTTTTTTAATAGGTTTCAGCTGATATTTTTTTGAGTAAACGAAATCCCAAAAGATAGGCCTCAAATTCTCGAGCTAAAGTGTCGGCTGGTTTGTCGCGTGGAGGCACAGAGATGGAGCATTCAAGATTTGATTTGCCATCGATTTTAGAGCAATTTGAAGATCCTTCATGACCATCAAAAGTTGCATCAAGTTGACCGTATTTTGAATTCATAAAAAAATGAGTTCGCAAAGAATTTTTACTGCTGAGTGAATTTAAAAATTGAAAACATTGATTGCGTAGCCCGGTCTCTGGACTGCGACACAAAATATCACTGATTATATTCTGATAATCCTGAGCAGATACTTTTTGAAATTTGTTTGAATAGACATTAATCGAATCTAAAGCAGAGGTCGCCATACCGCGATAACATTTTTCAATATCAGTCATGCTTTTGCAGAAAAATTTAAAATAGTTAAGACTCGGATTTTTATATGATCCATAAAATCCATTGTAAATTGTATTTTGCGGAACTTGTCGAATACAGCCGCCTTTGTAGCAGGGATAATTTGAATTACTTTTGGCAAATGTGATTTGATTATTTGTGTTTAAATGAAAGTTTTTGTCGTTGCCCAGTTTCTCGAATTCAGTTCCTGTGAATGAGCCAGCGACAGGTATTTGCCAGATTTCAGAAAGTCTTACCGCTAATGACCAACCCGAATTGCATCCTGATAATATGGCATAAGCATTTTCAGTAAAATTACTTCTAAGTTTGGCGAGCTCTGTAAAATCACTTTCGAAACCGCCAAATCTGAATTGACGAAAAAGTCTTGCGCCATAAGGTATGTTTGAGTGTCCATAAATATGAAAAGATTTAATCTTAGAAAATTGTTTCATATAAGAAACCAGACTGAAAGAGCTTAATGTGACGAGCGCGGGGTTTGGACTCCTGCTGTAAAAAATGAGATCTAAATTCCAAATACTCAATTGATTCAGAGTCTGATTTTTGAGATCGAAATCCGAAAGGACAACGACTTGATCTGTAGGATGTTGTTTTTTTAAATAAAAGGCTTGAGTCAGTGCAGCTTCATAGGGAAGATTTGCCAACTCTTGGCCTTCCGTTGAGACTAAAATATGGGTCGGTCTATCTAGGTCGAGTTTATTTTTTGATTCATTGTATATGGCCGCATAAATAGCAAATGCCTGGGTGCACCCAAAGAAAATAACATAAGCAAAAATATAACCCAGAATTTTTAAGCGCATATGGTTCATGTTTGCAAAAAATGAGTCACATTATATCGATTTTATTGGAATTCAGAAAAAAACATGTCGAAGGTTTTTACAATATGACATTTTGAATCGAACATATCAATATGAGACACTTTTAGACAAATAATTTTCCGAAATGATGAAATTCATCATTCTGATAATTAAGAGTCTATCAATCTGGACTATGGTGTCGAAAGTTGGTCTTCGCTTTAGAATTCGCATATTTATGCCGATCTAGAGTTGATGTTTTTCGGCCGAACACCAATTTATAAACTTAAAAAATGTTTACAAAATCTTTGTTTGATTTTGTTTTCACTTTTTTTTGCAACAAATGTTTTTTCCGCTCCAGCCACTGTGACATTTCAAGCGCGTATTGTAAAACCGGATTCCACGAATTTAGAATCCAGCAATGTCTCATTTAAATTTTATTATGTTTATCCAAAACCAGTGGGCACAGATTTGCAATGTGTGATTTACGCCGAGGAAATCACAGGTGTTAACATGACGGGATCGAAAG
>JBPOIE010000080.1:0-35447 GCA_052034855.1 Bdellovibrionota bacterium
AAGGTTTTGAGCATATTGAAGTTGTCTCAGACCTGACGTTTCAAGAAATCCAATCAAAGTTTCCAAAATGTAAATACGATCAGTCGGGATTATCTAAGGAATTCAATCAAGAACTTGAAATTGAAATGGAAGGTTGTGCTTTAAAATTTCATTCGCTTTCGTTGGAGTCTGTTGTTCGATTTGAGTCTAATTCACCAGTCTATAAGGCTCTCAAAAATTCGAACACTTTGTTGATCTTAAAGAAATTTTCGCCATTAATAGCTGGGACTTTTCCTTTAGGTATTAACACAGACAAATCGGATATAGATATTCTGATATCGAATGATGATTTAAATTCGATCGAGAAAATTTTAAAACATCATTTTTCTGATTTTGAAAATTTTAATTATCAAAAAATGATGCTGTCGGGTCATCCAACCGTTGTTGTGACCTTCAGTTTTCAGAACATCAGTTTTGAAATATTTGTGCAAAATACTCCTACAATTCAACAGCAAGCCTACTTGCATTTTTTGGTCGAGGAGAAACTACTTAAATTCGGTGGGGATTCTTTGCGACAAAAAATAATGAATCTGCGAAATGCCGGATTAAAAACAGAGCCGGCTTTTGCGCAGGCATTAGGTTTGTCGGGCGATCCTTATACTGAATTGTTGAATTTACAAAAGATGCCGAACACTCAATTAAAGGACTACTTGCATGAGTACTTATAATCCTCCGCGTTTCCAAGGCAAGAATAAGTTAGATGCTCTTGAATTTATGCGTGTGAATTCATTTGCAACTGTGATCACAGTCTTTGAAAACAATCCGATCATTTCACAGTTGCCTTTAATGCTTCAAGTGAATGGCGATGATATTATTTTGATCGGACACCTTGCAAAACAAAACCCGCATGCAAATGTCATTTATAAAGCGAAAGTGACGGTGTTGTTCCACGGATCACATACTTATATTACCCCTGTTTGGTATGCTGAAAATGATGTCCCCACTTGGAACTATTCCAGTCTTCAAGTGAATGGCGATGTTGAGCTGATTGAAGACAGCGAAGGGATCATTGATTGTCTTAAAATTTTGACTGCAGAAACCGAGAAAAAATATCACAGTGGTTGGGGTTTTTATATTCCAGAAGATTTGCAAGGTCCGACTTTAACAAAATCCATCGTCGGATTTAAAATTAAAGTTTGTGATGTCAGTTTTAAACAAAAATTAAGTCAGAATCGCAGCGCCAATGATCGCAAAGGCATATTAGAAGGGCTAGCTCAAAGAGCTGATGCGCACAGCCATGAGGTCTTAGCTGACATGAAGCGACTGTATAACGATGATGGCTCTGTTAAAAAATAAATTTCAAAAATTTCAGTAAGCCAAAAGTACTGATTAAATCTGGACCTGTTGGATTTTTAGAAAATTCCGATACGTCGGTATGCTTAATATCGATGAAGAACTAGGTTGCCTAGAAATTTTAATTCAAAACTTTCCGCAGTTAGATAATCGTGGATTGGTCATGAGCCTGAATGAGTTTTTATCTGCAGATTTGAATTTACAAAACTATATCTGTTTAGAGCGAACTCCCAAAGAAGTCGCTGCCGAATATGCTCGTGAACAAATTCCGTATATTGTCTTGGACGAGTCTGAAGGCTATAAGTGCATTTTCTTTAAAGGAAACACAATTAAAGCCCACTACGATGTGACGAATTCAAAGATGATTCATTTTGTCGAAGAACGAACGGCTTAACTGAAAAACTAGCGAATTTTTCTGCAGTGTTCAGTAGAATCAGAAGAAATAAGTACTCCAGTAGCTAAAGATTTTTTAACTACTATTTGCTGATAACAAAATTGAAATTCATCAGAATAACTTTCCATCACATATGTTAGGGTCACAATTCCATTTTCAGAAGTTTCTGAAATAAGAGTTGCATCATATGGCATAGGTGCTGCGATTGACGATATTGAAACTGCAGTTAAAATGAAACAAATAAATTTTTTCATTGGATCTCCTTGGTTAAATTTGATGGCTGGTTGTACACCAAATCTGACTTATACAACAGAGCAACTTTAAGAGTCTAAATTTTTTACCTATTCAGCAAAGACTTTAACTGTTCCAATCGGATCCGTGTTGAACTTTAACAACAGTTTCAGGCGCACATCCGCTTCATCAGTATTGAAATTCTGTTGTAGCACCTGTTTCAGTTCTTTTTTGTCGAGAGATAATTTTGTAAATGCAATCGAACAATACATACTAGTCCATGGGCCTTTGCAAGTAGCTTTAGCGCTTGGACTACTTAAAATTTTTGTAGAATCTTCTGAAAGGCCAACCAATTTCAATTCAAACTTATGTTTATCATGACCGACCATTGTTTTCGGCAATTTAAATCTCATAAGTGCATTGCCATCAGGAAATGTTTCGACTTGGTAGTTCTCAAGTGCAAAGGTATTCACTTTAAGTTCATCTGCAATCATCGTTGGAACTGAATACTCTGCATTCAACTGAATCACATCGGCTTGAGCGAAAGAAATTGTAGAAAATAAAGCCGCTAATAGTGTACGTTTTTTCATAAGTTTCCTGACTTTAAATCTAGGCCAAACTGTACCGAGTCGCACGAGCTTTGCCAGACTTTGTAATGAGTTTATGTTTTAATAAATCTGCCAGATCACGACAAGCTGTTATCTTTGGAACATGTAATATTTTGCTAGCCTCTTGAGCGCTGATAAAGCGATTTTTACCAAGGTAATCAATCAGTTCGATTTGACGAAAATTTAGATTTTGAAGCCGGTTTTCAACTGTCGGTAAAGGGTCTTTTCGGCTTTCTTCGGGCTTAAGTTCATGGTGATCATAGACTCTGACTTGAGTTTGTACGAGCTCAATAAGGTTGTCCTGCATTTTTAAGAGGTCTGAGTTGGGTCCCAAAAATTCGCGTAAACGACCAACCAAAGTATAAACCAACGTGTCGTGCCTGTAGGAATCGTATTCATAACCCCAAAGATATTCGACGAATTGTTTTTTGCTGAGGTTTTGTCGAGAGAGCATAAGTAAACTTTGTCGGATCAGAGGTGTTGTTCCACCTGCTATGGAAATTCCTGAATCTGTAAAGACTAAGGCTGTTTTTGGTAAGATATCTAAGTAAATAAAGTTCACTCGATCGGCTGGCAGTAAGTCGACAAACAGGGAAACCCAATCTTTATTTAATACATTTTTCAGCGATGAGTAATTTTTATGGCCACCACGTTTCCACGAATGAAAAAATTGAGCATAGGGATCTTCGGTCACAGGTTTGTTATGCCATCCATTTCTGTAGGCATAACTGAGCGATTGAGCATCTTTGCAATAAAAAGTGATTCTTTGAATAGCTTGCTTTATATTTTCAGTGTCACGCCTTTGAATTTTTAAAATTTTGTATTTCAAGCCCAATAATTGAACTTTTAGAGATAAATCTTGTTTGTGATCTAAATAATCAAAGGCACTTTCGATTTGATTCAAACCCTGAGTCAACTTTCCTTGTAAATACAAAAGATGTGCGAAGCGAAATCCCCAGAGGGCTTTTTGTCTTCGCAAAGGACTTAAAAATAAATCTTTTTCGATTATTCTTAAGCGCTCTTCCGCATTCGTTAATTCGCCGTTGAGATTAAGTCTGCGAATCATTTCTAAACTGAGGTTGTAAAAATAAAAATTTTTGCTTTGGCTGTATTTTTTAATGAGATCTTTTAATCTGAGAAATGATTTTTTTTGATCTAGACCATAAAGTGATTCGTAATTTAATTTTGAAAAGGTGAGGGATTCAACGACATATTGATTTTCAATTCTGCGCGCAATGATAAGTGCATTTTCAATAAATTGAAATCCATGCTGGATGCGACCACGCTTGATTGCAATATGAGCTGATAAGTCTAAATGAATTAAATTCCAAAATGGAGCTATTGAAATATTCTGTAACAAGATTTGATTTTTCTGTATCCAGAACTCGGCCATTTGATAACGACAAATAAAAAAATTATAAAACCCTAAACCTTGATGCAGAAGATAGTCATGAAACGTATTTTTTCTTTGATGAAAAAGTTGCGAGAAATAATTTCTAGCTTTTTTGTACTCAGAATCACGAGTAGATCCAAGGCCCAAGAAAAAAAGCGACAGCACATAATGATCTACATCCAACAAAAGAGTTGAGTGATTTTTTTTAAAGAGCTGTTCGCCTTGTTTTGATCTGTTCGTCATGCAGAATGAACCAATCAAATAGGCCAAATCGTGACATGAGTCAGTTTTATTTAATTTTATAACTCGGTCAAAGTGACCTTTAAAAAATTGATTTTCTATAGAAGATTCAAGGGTTTGCTTCATTGTTTCGTATCATATCAAATCATATCATTTTATACAAGTTTAAATCCGTACACGAAGTTTAAAAAATAAACGATTCTAGGTTCAACAAAGGGGCTGCAAAACGTAGCTCCACAAACGAACAAGGAGAAAACAATGAAAAAAATCACACTTACAATCGCGGCTCTATTATTGACTCTTACATCCAACCAAGCACAAGCGCGTATCGACAAACAAGATCGCGTTCTTGTGGTTGTTTCAGAACTACAAACTCATGGCCCACAAAACTTACGTGGTTTGTATCGTGCCATCGAAGATTTAACTCAAGTTTCAACATCTGTGATCTTGGGCGACGATTACAGACAAGTACATATGCTGAAAGGAGCCAATGCGACTGTTGCAAACTTTAAATCAAGACTACAAACTCTTTCTAAAGACCCTTCGGTGAAGGCCATTGATGTGATTTTCTCTCTGCATGGAGCAACGAATAAGGTTTACTTCCGAGAGGGCGGAGTCGAAATGTCGTCGCTCTTGAATCAGATGACATCAACTTCGGCGTCTATGACAGCGGCCCAAATTACGACGATGAAAAGAAAATTGAGAATGATGTATAATTTGTCTTGTTTTGGACAATCGCATAATAATGAATTCCGTTCTATGGGTTTTGATGTGTCCGTTGGTTCTGTAGGGGTAAATGCGAACTCTGAAGCCGAGTATGCATCTGTATTGACTCAATGGAGCTTTAATTGGAAATTCATCGATACTTTCAACGCGACGAACAACGATGTGGCTTTAGCAATTGCCGATCAGCCAGTTCGCTTAGCGGGAATTCCGGCGAATTCAAAAAAGATGTTCGCTGGCGCAACACAGCTAACGATCAGTTCTGATCCTCAGTAAATTTCTGAATAAAATTCAAACTGTAACCCACATCACCATTGATGTGGGTTTTTTTATAATATTTATCAGAGACATATGATAGTATAATCACTGATGAAAACACGAAGAGATTTTACAAAACTCGTTCTATTATTTCCATTTCTTCCTTTTGCTTCGAAAATAAGATTTACAGAAAAACCTAAAGCGTCTTCAACTCAAATCATTCAACACTTAGCCATAGATCAGAACTTTCAATGTGCGTATTTTTCTAAAGGAATGAATTTTATCGAAATTTTAAAACATCAGCCAAAGTTAGCTCATCCAAATATTTATTTAAATGATGATGTGAATTTAAACTTACAGGGTATGTTGGATCAAATAGAGCAACTTAAATTAACTGGGACTTCGATCAATTTTGTAATTATCGAAAATCATAACAGTCCGGCGACAGTGATCAATTTAGATAACCTAGGGACTTCCCTAAAACAGAACTCCCTAGGATAATTGAACTATTTTTCGTTTACAACAGATCCATCAACTGGATTGTAGTAAATTTCTACTTTTTTACCTTCTTTATTAGTTCCATAGATTTCGTAGCAAGTTCCGGGTTGCTTGAACTTTTTGATTTTAAAACCTTCTCCTTCAACTTTCTTTTTAAAATCAGCTTCAGACATCCATGCTTCTTTTGGTTTATCAGTGCAATTTTTTTTAGCGAAAGCAGTTAGGCCAGTGAACAGAACCAGACTTGTTAATATAATGTGTTTCATTGTGATCTCCTTTTATGCTTTGGGTAAATTCCCAATTAAGCATTTTCTACTACGGACAATATCGGTACGAAACGTGAATTGTAAATGGACTGAATGACTTAAATACTTAAAATCACATGATTTAGGTCATATGGTCTATGGACGAAATGGTTTTAATATCGATTTTATTTGGACAGTTTCATTCAATCTTCATTAAAGGAGTCTACGATGAGAAAAAGTTTTGTTTATGATTTGCCAACGAGAGTCTTTCATTGGCTTTTTGCAGGTCTTTTTTTGACAGCTTTTGTTATTGCGAAAACAATTGATGATGAGTCGCCATTTTATACTTGGCATATGCTCGCAGGACTCACGCTCAGTTTTGTTGTTATTTTGCGTATAGTCTGGGGCTTTTTGGGTACGCAGCATGCCCGATTTTCTGGTTTTGCATTAAACCCTCTTGATTTATTCAAATACTTTAAAGGCATAGTATCAGGCGATCAGCGCAAGTGGGCGGGGCATAATCCAGCATCGAGTTGGGCAGCTATCGCGATGATGTTGATGGCGTTAGGCTTAGGAGTGACGGGATATCTGATGACGTCAGGTCCGAATAAAGAAGATTTCGAAGATATCCACGAGTTGTTGGCGAATGGATTCATCATCGTCGTTATTATGCACGTCGCAGGAATTATTTTACATACGATGCGATTCAAAGAAATGATCGGTCTCAGTATGATCGACGGAAAAAAAGAAAATGTGATTGCAAAAGACACGATTTCTTCTAGTCACAATTCAGTTGCAATTATATTGATTGCTTTGGTCATTGCGTTTGGTTTGAACCTCTTTAAAAATTACAACTCGCAAACTCGAACTCTGAATTTATTTGGAACCACGTTGCAGTTGGGTGAAAATGAAGCCACAGAATCTGAGGGTAAAAATATTGAAAATGGCGATGACGATTAATTCATAGGAGCACAAATTGAATCAAAAAGAACGTGTTGTTATTGCAGCTATTCTGATTTTAGTTTTGGTTTTGGTAGGAGTTGATCTATTCACTGATGCTAAAGAAGGTGTCGTTGTATGGCACATGGCTCTTGAGGGTTCAGTTGGTGTCGCCGCTGTTTTTGGAATTTTTTATTTGATGCGAGATTCATTTCAAACGAAACATCGTCTTGAAAAAGAAATCAATGATTTTTCAGAATTTAAAAAACAAGCCGATGCGTGGAAACAAGAATCAAAAAAATATATCGATGGCTTGTCTAAGGCCATCGATCAACAGCTAACCACATGGAAATTATCTGCCGCTGAAAAAGAAGTGGCCTTTTTATTATTAAAAGGCCTTAGTTTAAAAGATATCGCAGAGGTTCGTGAGACCACTGAAAAAACAGCGCGAGTGCAATCGATGGCGATTTATGCAAAATCAGGTGTCGCAGGACGTTCTGAATTGTCTGCTTTTTTTCTAGAGGACCTTTTGGTCCCCAGCGAATTATCTAAAGAATAAAAAAATGAAGGTTATTTACATTTTTTGTAGATTTACACAATCGTAATTTGTCTCGGAAAACCAATTTAATTTATGCAGACGAATGCGTGACGGTTGTTTTGTTTCCGGAGAAATTGTAATAAAGAAATCAAATTGATTCCCGTCGAAGTCACCTGCCCATGCAAAAAATTGAGTATAAATAACAGATTCATCGTCGCCATAAATGTCATTGCCTGACGTTTTCCCATCTAAACTTGAAGCACAAGTTTTGAATTGTGGGTATTCAGGACGATGTGCATTGGTGATTCGAGACATTGTGACGATTTCATCTTGGGGATGTGATTCCCGATCGGTAAAGAATTTAGGGCGTGCTGTAATTTTGTAGCAATGTTTTCCGACGGGGTTTTGTTCGATGCGATCCAAATAGACATAGCAAGTTCGACCTGTTGAATTTTCGTTGACCTGTTCTTCACCTTGGTAAAGATCGCCACTTCGAACTTTGACTGTTCCTGCAAAACTAAGTGCAGAAATTAAACTGATCGTTAATGTAAATAAAATTCTCTTCATAATTCCTCCTGTTAGTAACTCTGTCGTAGAATTTTATAAAGAAATAGTCACCGCAACATAGTGCTGCGGTGACTTGATGCCCTAATATTAAATTAGTGATGTCCGCCGTGGCCACCGCCAGCTAATTGGATTTTAAAACTTTGAGTTTCTTGTAAACCTTCAACATCAGTTAAAGTCACTCGAACTTCCCAATCGCCACCCATAATAAAATAAACATTTTTCACATTAAATGTTCCTGGAATAATATTTCCAGATTTATCAATAGCGCGTTCGACTTGTGTTGGCGCAGATCCATGGCCCATGCTTGGCATCCATAAAACCACATCAATATTTTCATTGAATTCAATTGTTTGGTGAGTTGCTGGATCTTTGGCTTCTAAAACCATTAACGATTCTTGACCAACCATTGGTGCGGTTGGAAAGCTTGCATGCATATGTAAGGTATTATTTTTAAATACAAGATGTCCTGCAAGTGGTGAATGAGATCCACCGTGTGCAAAAGCTGATGCGGAAATAAGTAGACCTGCTGCCAGCGCTGTGATTGATTTTAATAATGAGTTCATTTTTTTCTCCTTTTTGTTATTTCTTAAAGTTAATCTAAAATAAGTATTCTACGATCTAAAACAGTTGGACCATTTATAAAATAAGGTCCTTCACCTGGTTTTGGCATGTGTGAATAGCACGTGTAATAATACTTGTCATCCATACTTGCTTTACCTTTAGGGTGTCCTTCAATTGGGAATTTCCAGACACGTTTTAAAGGTTGTGGCAAGGCACTGCTATGGAGTGATTTCAGAGAGTACTTCCACAAAGGTTGTCCGTAAAAACTAACAATTGCTACATTATTGTCAGATGTAATACTACTTGCACCAGGATCTAAGCCATCCAGTTCTGTGACGATAGATTGTGATTCAAGATCTATAACAACTAGACCACGAAAGGCAGGTTTGTCATTTGGACCTACGAGTGTATAACTATCCACGACTGCATATGCATATTTTCCAGAAACAGTGACGTCGTTCACGACAGATTCAAGTGGTCGCTGCGAGACTGCGACAGGCAACATTTTAACTACTTTTTTAGTTGTTAAGTCGACAATTGAAATACCCAAACGTCCATGTGCAATCACTAAATTGTTTTTATACTGAGCTAAACCGCGAGGATGCTCTTCGTCTCTTAATGGTCTGTCCAGATTGTGAGTTTGTAAAATATTTGATCGTTGAAATGAATTTAAATTCCACTCCTCTATCCCGGAAAATGTTAAGATATAATTTAAACTATTGTATCTAATGACATCAATCACCGAATCATTTGTTGTCACTTGATATTCAGAGATTTTATCAATCGGTACGAATCGCATTATTGAAGGTTTAGGTTCACGAGGCTGAACATGACTTGTCCAATATGTACCAAATCCAGTATAGACGTTATCATTATCAAATTTGATGAAGTTCGAACATCCTGAAAGATATTCTACGGCGTCTTTGATTTTTTCTGATCTCTCTGAACTAAAAGACCCTAAGGAAATAAATACTCCTAATGCAATGAGGATCGTTTTATTGAATTGAATTAATTTTCCCACAACTTATTCTCCTATCTGTTATGTATATTTTTTTAATTTTCGTTGTAAACTTTGACGGTGTAATCCAAGGTCTTTCGCCGTTTGGCTAATGTTTCCTTCGTTTTTCGTCAATACAAAGTCAATATATTCGTGCTCGACTTCAGATAATGAGCGTCGATTAAAATTTGCCTCAGGCAATACTCTTTCGCCATTCAACGCTTTTTCGATTTCAGAAAAGCTGGCAGGTTTCGTTAAATAATCAATTGCACCACGTTTAACTGCTTCGACAGCTGTCGTGATGCTGCCGTATCCAGAAAGGACAACGATTTTGATATTTGCAGATGACATTTTTAATTTCGAAATCGCATCAAGCCCGAATTCTCCGTTTGAGAGCCTGAGATCAATCACCGCGTGAGTGAGCTGAGAGTCCAAAGGAATTTCAGAAATACTATTTGCTAGATAGACTTCATACTTATGGTCTAAAAAATCTTGCTTTAAACTTTCGGCTAAATTAAAATCATCTTCCAAAATCAAAACTTTTTTGATCATGAGATGTCCTTGATATTATAAATAGTATTTCGTGGCCAAGATAATGTGACACTGGCTCCGCCTTCAGTTCTGTTTTTGAGTGTCATCTGTCCGTTTAAGCTTTGAACAAATATTTCACTGACGTAAAGTCCCAACCCCGTGCCTTGGGCTTTGGTTGTAACAAACGGTTCGCCTTGTCGACGAAGAACAAGATCTGAAAACCCAGGTCCTTGATCAACGACAGTGAAACTGAAACTTTCTGGCGCTGCAGAAAATTTGATTAGAATTTCTTTTTGGGGTGCAGCATGAGCTGCATTATCAAGTAAATTCAAAATAACTTGAGCAAAATTCAAAGGTGGAATATCGACGACTAAATTTTTTTCTATAGTTGTTTGAATAGGAGTATCTGGAAAATCAATTTTCCATGATTCGAGGACGTCGGATAAGAATTCCTTCATATTAACTGATTTTGAAATAAAATCACGCGTATCCATCTGAGAAGAATTCATTTGATGAATGACAGATTCGCAGGCTGAAATACTTTGTTTTGCTTCGATTAAGTTTTCTAAAATTGATTGTGGAATGTCGACATGACTTAAATGTCGCTCTAAACGATCGAGACGCAATTTCGCCGAATTTAAAGGGCTTGAAAACTCATGTGAAAATCCGGCCGTTAATGCACCTAAGGCTCTCAGGCGATCTTGTTTTTCGTTTTGTAATCTGATTTTAGAGTTATGTTCGAAATGATTTTCTAAATAACTTCCTAAAGAGCGCATGACGATCCAAGCCGAGAAAATTAAAGTGTGTGATATCAACATCCAAGATGACTGAGTCTGACTAAATGTAGCTAAGTTGTCTTCGATATGAATAATTTGTAAAGAAACGAGTAAACTGTGGCAGAGAAAAATAAACGGCCAAGAGTATTTTCCACGAATTAAAACTCCTCCAAGACTGGCGTTCAATAGAAACAGAGCAACAAAAGGATTTGAGAATCCACCAGAGACTAACAACAAACTTGTCAGCACGACTAAATCAAGGGCGAGCTGAAAACAAATAAAAAGCGGAGTGATTGGTTTACGAGGAGCTACAAAAACGATATGAGTCATTAAGTTAAATATAAATAGTAAACTCAGAACACCAATATAAATAATTAAAGTAGATCTTTCTAAGGCGCCCAAAACAAGGGCGGGACCGGCTAACAAAGTAAAAAATCCAATGGCAATCCAGCGCAGTCGGACCAGCCAAACTAATTTAGCAGTTTCCGAATTTCCATCGAGTAATGGAAATCTAAACAAACTTAAGATGTTGTCAGTATTGGCTGTCGACATAGATAGTCTTCGTATATCTGAAAAGGGCCCCATTGGCGATAAAAAGAAGGACCTGCAACAATATGTTGCGCTGTACTCTGAGGGGATTTTAAGCTATATCCAAACTATGAAAATTCTTATTTTACCAGTCATTTTTTTACTCCTGTCATCGTTTACCATCGCAGCTCCAATAAAATCGATTTCAGGTCAAAACTTGCTAACTTCTGAAAAACTGACGTTACAAACTGAGGATAAAAAAGGTCTGGTTGTGGTTTTTGTTTCAGCTAGATGTCCGTGTTCAAATAGCCATGTTCAGGAACTTAATAAATTAGCCAAAGATTTTCCAGATTTTAAATTCGTGGCGATTCATTCAAATGTGGACGAGCCCACTGAAGAAGCAAAAATTTATTTTAAAAAAGCAGGGTTTACTTTTCCAGTGATCGAAGATCAAAAAGCACAATTGGCGGATCAGTTTCAAGCTTTTAAAACGCCACACTCATTTATTCTTTTACCTGATGGTAATTTCGCTTACCAAGGTGGAGTTTCAAACAGCCATGATTTCGAAAAAGCAAAACGCAAATTTTTACGAGAGGCTTTAGCTGATTTGCAAGCGGGTCGATCGGTTCAAACTGCCGAAGGCCGAACATTAGGTTGTGTGATATCACGCGGAGAAAAAAATGTTTTCTAAAATGGTAACTGTCCTTATTTTATTTTTTTCTTTCGGATGTGCTCAGCCTAAATATATCAGTGAATCTGACCAGCCTAATTCCGGACCACAAGCAGCGGGCGCAAAATCAAATTGTGACATTCAATTTTCAAATTCGAAATATTGTCTGATTTGGTTTTGGGAAAATAAACCGACTTCGACGACGCAAGGAAGCCTGGTTTTTAAAATCTATCGGCTGAATGCATTTGATCAAACAGCTATTCAACTGGATACTGCAGAATTACCGCAGTTGATTTTATGGATGCCAAGCATGGGTCATGGATCGACGCCGACTGTAGTTCAACGATTAGACGTAGGAACGTATCGAGCTTCGGAGGTCTTTTTCATCATGCCCGGTGAATGGGATTTGAAATTCCAAATTAAATCAGGCTCTGAAGTGACGGATGAAGCTCTTGTTCAAATTATTCTTTAATTTTCTTTTTATACTTTTGAGTTCTGCTCAGGTCTATGCAGCGGCGTGCTGCGGTGGTGGTGGCGCAGTGCCCGCGATTATTTCAGGTGATGATGAGGCCCAAGTTTCCACATCGATATCCACAACAGAAGTGATTGTGAACAATGTTGATTCCAGCGGTGTTTGGCGCAAGTGGGATCAGACTCAAAAAGTTCAGACTTTTAAAATTGATGCCGCCCATATTTTCTCTGATCGTTGGCAGGCAGGGATTTCGCTGCCAGTGATGCAAAGAACTTTGAATGAGCAAACTTATTCTGGATTGAGTGATATTTCGGTTTCTGTCGGTTACGAGGTTTTACCAGAATGGAATTATAGCCCATGGCGACCCAAGGGAATTTCATTTATGCAACTGACTGTACCAACAGGCCAGTCAAAGTTTGAATCCGAAGTCGGTGGACTTGATTCCAGAGGTAATGGATTCTGGGCTTTAGGAATTGGAACGTTATTAACAAAAACATTTGTGAATTGGGATGCATTTTCAACGATTGAAATTCATGCATCGCGAACTCAGGATATACAGACCAATAGTTTTCAGGGAAATGTTAAACCAGGTTACGGCGGAAATTTGGGAATCGGTTTGGGATACAATGTGACTGATTATCGGATGGGTTCAAGTGTGACGTGGACCTATGAAGACCCGATCGATACAGAATCCAATTCTGGAATTATTCAAAAAGGCTCTGTTGAGCGTTATGCAACTGCAGTAGCAAGCTTGAGTTATTTGGCGAATGATCAGTGGTCAGGAACTGTCAGTTATAGTGATCAGACATTGATCGGAAGTCCGCTCAATACCAGTCTTGGTCGCGGCGTTGCTGTTCAATTACAACGTCGATGGGGTCGATAGGTTTTGATCCGTGGGTTTTGCTATTGACGATCTTTTGTGATCTGTGATCGAGTTCTAAATGTGGATCAATTGAGACTCGAAAATTTAAAACTTGAAATTAAACAAACTGCAAAAGCAAAGCGACTGATACTTCGTGTTTTACCCGAGGGCATAATTCGCGTGACGGCGCCCAAGCGAGTCCGACGATCCGAGATTGATGATCTTATAAAAATTAATTCTGAGTGGATTCAAAAAAAATGGATGATGCTCAGTCAATTGCCAAAGCCTGTTGAAATTCAATTCGGTCACTTAGAAAAAATTCCATTTCAAGGGCGGATTTTAACTTTAGAAATTATTGATGGCAAAGGACCTGTCCAACTGGTGGGTCAGTCTTTAATTGTTCCAGTTCCATTAAAAATCACAATTTCAATGGGTGAAGATCGTGCCAAAGAATTCATTCGAAAATCGGTTTTAAAATGGTACAAACAACAAGCTTTGTACCGAATTCAAATCAAAGTTTCTGAATACACACAAAAAATTGGAATGACGGCTCAAAGTATTGCTCTGAAAAACTACACGGCCAGATGGGGTGCGTGCAGTTCTAAGGGTGATCTTATTTTTAATTGGCAAATTGTTGCTTTTGAACCGTTGATTCTGGATTATGTTGTTGCGCATGAAGTTTGCCACTTGAAAGAAATGAATCACAGTGTCCGATTTTACGAGTGGCTTCATCGATTAGGTTATGATCGATCTTTGATGCGACATAAAATGAAAAATCTAAAAAATCCATTTTAGGTTCTTCGTTTAATTTTACAAAGAATCAGAGGCCCAATTGCTTTACCGTTTTACAATCGAATTATCAGATATTGATCGAAATATTTATCAAACTTTGGAATTTCGAGTGGCTCAACATCCTTCTGAAATTCCCACGTATTTGCTGACCAAAGTTTTAGGTTATGTTCTGAGTTACGAAGAGGGACTCGAATTCAGTGGGAGTGGTCTGAGTGATCCCGAGGCTCCAGCCCTGAAAACAACCAGTCCTACAGGCGCAAACCTGCTTTGGATCGAGATAGGTAATCCCTCTGCAAAAAAATTACATAAGGCTAATAAAAATGCTCGTAAAGTTGTCGTTTACACGTATAAAAGTGCAGAAGTTCTGATGGAAGAAATTCGTACAAACGATGTTTATAAAGCTGAAGAGATCGAAATTTTTGCGATCGATTCAAAGTTTTTAGCAGCCCTTGAAAAGCAGCTGGATAAAAACAATCGTTGGTCGATTTTACACCAACAGGGAAACATCGACATCAATACGGGAAAAGAGAGTTTTTTAACTGAGGTTAAAAAATTTATGGTGAAATAAGAGTGGATAAAAAAAGTGATTTAAAGCACAACTTAAAAAGTAATTTGTTTTCTGATTTTAATTTAATTCAAACAATCAAAGACACTTTGGCAGAAAAGAAGTTAGTAAAAACAACGGACATCCAAAGTAAAGTCCTGCCAGCATTACTTGCGGGTAAATCTGTTGTTGGGGTTTCTGAGACCGGAAGTGGAAAGACCTTGGCCTACGTGCTGCCGATTTTACAAATTCTAAAAACCATGGAAAATCAAAATAATCCCATAAATATGGAAGCACAACCTCGTGCCGCTGTGATTGTTCCAAGCCGTGAATTGGGCGAGCAAGTCTCCAAAGTATTTAAAATGTTTACACACACAACAAGACTTCGTGTGCGAACTGTTTTAGGTGGTTCAGCTGCGGCTGTCGCAAAACAAAATATCAAGGCTCCTTTTGAAGTTCTTGTAGCGACTCCGGGGCGTTTGATTCAATTGATGGATTTAGAACTGATTAACTTATGTGACACACGAATTCTAATTTTCGATGAAGCCGATCAAATGTTAGATCCGGCTTTTTTACCTGATGCAAATCGAATTGCCGAGGCAAGTGCAAGGAACCTACAACTGGGAATGTTTTCAGCGACAGTGTCGAAAGGCACCGAAGATTTAATTTCTTCTTTATTTTCAAAGGCAGAAGTTCTGCGAAGCCAAAATAGCCAAACACTGGGTGTGAATAAATCTGTAAAGACGGTGGATAGTTTAAAAACTAAAAACATCAAAGTCCTCGATGGAAAAAGATATCCGTTGTTTGAAAAAATTCTTCACGAGAAAAATACAGGCAGCACGTTGATCTTTGTGAACACTCGTGCGCAGTGTGATATCGTTTTCGAGCTGATGAAAAAAAGTGGTTTCGAATGTCTTTGTTACCGCGGGGAAATGGATAAAGTCGAACGTCGTGCGAATTTAAGATCATTCCGCGATGGTAAGGTTAAATTTTTAATTTCAACAGATCTGGGTTCACGTGGACTTGATATCGAACATATTGACCGCGTGATTAATTATCACTTGCCCCAGCAAATTGAAAATTACCTGCACCGTGTTGGTCGCACTGCACGCGCTGGTCGCGAAGGCGAAGTAATTAATTTAGTCACTGATCGCGATAAGTTTTTAATTTCAAAATTAGACAGTAAGAAGTGAGTTCCAAAATGACTGAAAAAAATGATTCAGCGAAACCCAATAAAAAAGCCAAGCAAGATCCTTTGCATGGAATGACCCTTGAAAAAATTCTGACAGAGCTTGTGACTGATCTGGGCTGGGAAGAGCTGGGCTTAGCGATTCGCATAAAATGTTTTAATGAAAATCCAAGTATTAAATCCAGCCTGACATTTTTACGTCGTACAGAATGGGCGCGGGGTAAAGTTGAGCGAATGTACATCTGGCATCAGCGCCAGAAAAAGAAAAAGTTAGTCAAACCGACAAGCGAAAAACCTTAAAATGTTTTAGTAGTGCGGAGGCTTTTCTCCGGCGGGGCCTATGTTCGGGTCTGCACGAAATTGATCTTCGAGCAGTTTTAATTTTTTAGATAAGACATCAATCGTTTGTTGCTGCTGATAAATCACTTGATTCAGTTCTTCGATGATTAAATCTTGGTGAGAGATTTTCATCTCGATATTGACTAAGCGCTCTTGTGTTTCTGGATCGATGTTTTGTTGCATGGACTTTAAATCTCACTCTTAAACCGACTTGTAAACTGATTTCCTCAAACTGAAACAAAAAAATGTCTCATCCTGAGAATGTATAAAGAATCTTCAAAATTAATGTAGTTTTCTGGACCTTCGACCGATAATAGAACTATCAGCAGGGGGATAACTGAGGAAGGTTTATCGCATTAATAAATTATTTTTTCCTACACTTTTTGCATCAGTATCTGCAATGTCTGGTACTTTCAAAGACTTGAACCCAGATTATCTGGTGAAATATTTCAATAGCAACATACAAGTAAATTGTCCGATGTCTCCGGTTCAAATTCTTGACACTTTCAAGAATCCAAATATTTCACAAACACAAGCTGACTGTTTCGTTTTAGATAAAACGAACACATCTGACATTAAATATGTCATGAAGCCTGTTGGTGGTTGTTCGCCTGATGCTCTTCATCCGAAGCTTCTTTCAGTGGCGACTTCGATGTGTCCGAGCGCAGCGGCGGCAGCGCCAGATAAGGCGGGTAATAAACCTGCTCCCTCAGGATCAGCTGTTGATGCTGTCAACGCTGCAGCGCCATTAATTTTAGGTATTGCAACAATTGCGAATATGCCAAGTGGTTCAAAAGGGAAAACAGTGTCGCCGCCGAGTGCGCCGCCAGCAGTACCTCAGAACAAACCTGTCACAACTGCACCTGCACCAACACCGGCAGCGCCAAAAAATAATGGTGCTCCGGATCCTCAACCAGCAGCAGCGCCAGCTGTTGCAGCTCCTGCACCAAATCAACCTGCAGTTACTTCTTCACCAGGACAGGCCGCTCAACCACAAGCTCCGCAAGATCAAACGCCCACAGGTGGAAATCAAGTCATTGATACAGAGTTTGGTGATTTAAATGCTGCACAAGCAGCAGCAAAATTGAGAGATCCATCTATTGATAGGGCATTGACGCCCGAAGAAGATGCGCGAGTAACGCAACAAATAAATGACGATTTTAAAGCATCAGGAACACCACCACTTGACCCAGCAGCAGCTGCTGTAGCTGCAAAAAATTTAAGTGGAACGCCTTTGGCGCAACCTGCTGTTAATGCTGCATCCGCTGCAGGTACTTCTGCTGTAGACGATGCCGCAAAAGCGGCTAAGGCAACAGCCGAACAAACGAATGAAGCGTTTATTGCGAAGCTTCAAGCTGATTTAGCGTCAGGGATCGCCACAGGTCAAATTCAGATTTCAGAATGTAGTTCACTTGCATTAGGGGCATGTCCGCCACCTTTTGATTTAGTCTCTACAGGTAAAGCAGTAGCAGCTTTTCAGGAAGTTCAAGCAACATTAGGAAAATATACTGGTTCACAATCAACATGTTCTACTTCTGCAACCACAGCCGATAATCTTTGCTCTCTTATACGAAGTCCAAAAGCTATGATGGTTCAGCAATTGCTAACTCTCGCAACTCCATTGATTTCAAAAATGTCGTCAGCTTCGCAAACTTGCGGATCAACTTCTGATATTAGTAAAATTGCACAAACGGGTATGACATTAGCCAACATGGCATGTACTGGTGTGAAAGTCGTATGTGATACGAGTTGTAAAACAACCACAACACTTTTAGCGCAGATGAAAACTAAAATTTCGGCGGTGTCTGCAAGTATACCTAGAGAATCAGGAATGATAGTTTCTGCGATTTCTGCACATGAAAAAAGTTCCATTATCCCTAAAGTTGCTCAATGTGAAAAACACTCAGCAGATATTTTACAATTCGCTACTCAAGCTATTGGTTTAGCGACGGCCGCTGCACAAGCCAAAGATTGTAGAGATAAATTAACAGCGGGCGGTGGCACTGGTCCTGCGGGCCCTAGTACTGTGACAATGGATCAATTGTGTAAAGACGCGGCTCAAGCGCAAACTTTAATCTGTAAATGTAAAGCAGATGCAACAGCAGCTGGCTGTCCAGGCGCAGTAGCCAAAACCACAAATAAAGATGGTGGACCTCTGGTGATCAAAGGCAATGGTTCTGGATCACAGTTGGCTGGTATCGATGCCTTCAGACAAGGTTCTGGTTTGAGCCCAGCGGCGAAAGCAGCATTGGGACTAGATTCAAACTCAGCAACGTCAACTGCAGGAAACGCATTGAATTCGAACTCTGGTGATTCTGGTTTTGCTGGGGCAACATCTAGTGGCGCAACAGATGCCCGAGGTGCAATGGCTTCCGGTGGATCTGAAGATCAGGACAATTCGAATTCGAAAAAAGCTAAAAAATTTAACTTTGGTAGTTTTGGTTCTTTAGGAAGTGCAATCGGTGGAATGTTTGGTGGTGGTGGATCTAAAAAATCTAAATCCGGAGGAGATTTCGGAACTGAAAAACAAATCGCAGCAGCAAAACGTCAAATTGCAAATGAGCAATTGCGTTCTGAGATCAGCACAGCCTCGGGCCGTTCGAACTGGGATAAAGTACGAACACGTTATGTCGAAAGCAACAGTACATTTTTTGGTAACTAAATGAAGTATCATTTTAAAGTTTCAGTTTAGATTTCAATGTTTTTAGGTTTTATGTTTAAAGTTTTTAGTTTGGGGGAGATATGAAAAAACAGTATTCAAAATTTTTGATTGCGGGGATTTATTTTTACTCAAATTTAGTTTACGCACAAAATTCGGGCGTCGACTTGAACAATTCAAACAGACAAGTTCAATCGAACATATCTGCTGATGAAACTTGTATTCAAACTCCTCGTCCTGAGCAATTAGATCAAAATGAATATTGGGTTGACCAAGTTTATAATAACTGTTTAGCAAGAAATAGACAGCGCGCTGTTCAACGAAATTATGCCAACAGTGCTCAAAGAGATGCGCAAACAGTGATGAATGGGAATCTTGTTGAGCCAGTTAATAAATGTGGAACAGCAAATTCGTCCGACGAATATGATTATGTCCATAGTAGTTGTATGCAAGCTTACGCCGCTGAAAAAAGAGAATATGACCGGTTGAAACCAATTGAAGCCGATGCTCAGAGACAGCAAAACCAAGCGGCAGCAGCTGGTAACAAGAATAGCGCGATAGCAACAGTACAAGATACTTCAGCAACAGGTTCACTATCAGAAATTCAGAAAAAAAGTGAAGACGGTAATAAATTGTATACAATCGCAGGGATTGCGCTGGCTGGTTACGGTGCTGCAAAATTTATTGAGGCCGGTGGTTTTAGCGCTTGTTGCGGAGGCATGAATCCGGGATGTTGTACAAAAGCTGTGGTTTCTGCAGCAGCTGGTGCCGCATTCATGTTACTTAATGGTAAGGCGAACAGCCAAGCAAATGAACTTGCTGGCGCAGCAAGTACGGCTTGTACTAAATTCAACCAACTCTCGAGTGCTCAAAAAGATTGTTCGGGTGTGGGTACAACAACTCAAACTATTCCGCCTGTGACTGAATGGTATGATAACGAAGGCAAATGTAAAGCAACAGCACCACCAGAATGTAAGAACATTGCTGGTACTGGAAGTGGTTCAACGACAGCAAAAATTCCCTCAAACTGTAAAGATGCCTCAGGTAAGCCAATCAGTTGTGTGACGGCGGGATTCAGTGCATTTAAACAAAATCCGGATGGATCAATCAAAGTTAAAACGCCAAATGGTTACAAGACTTATACGTTAGCTGACTTTGCTGACAAAAAATCGATGATGGCGGCTGGGCTTACGGCCGCACAAGCTGATGCGTTGATGGAGCAACTGTATGGTAAAAATAGTATCTTGGCAAAAGCAGGTTTAGAAGCAAAAGATCTTGCAAAAGAGAGCAAAAAATTTAGTGATTTTACAAGCGGTGGTTCAGGAACGAGCGTTGTTGATTTAGATGCAGGAAAAAATGCAAACAAAAAATTTGGCGAGAAATTAGATTCTTCATTGGACGGCCGTAGACCTTCGTCCGAGGGTTTAACTCGTGAATTTAATGGTGATCTGATTGGTGCTGCAGGTGACGATATATTCACGATGATGAAACGTCGCTACAATCTCAAAGCCGAGCAAGATACATTTATATCTCCATAGGACTCATACATAGTCGGGAACAGTATTGATCGAATCAAAGTTGTGCCGTAGAATTTTTCTATGGCACAAACTTTAAAAGCATTAGGTATCATGAGCGGCACAAGTCTTGACGGTGTCGATTTTGTAAAAATCAAAGTTCATAAAAAAAATTTAAAATGTGAATATATTGCAATGCAAAGTTTTAAATTTCCTTTGCAGTTGCGCAAAAGACTTTTCCTCGCGGCCCAAAATGAAAAAAAAGTCGCTCAAGTTTCAAACTTGAATCACGATCTTGGACGATTCTATCAAGAGTGTTTTCTTAAGTTAAAAAAGCCAATGAAGCACGTCGATCTGATCGGGCTACACGGTCAAACTGTTTACCATGAGGGCCAAAAATCAACGTTGCAAATTGGCGAGCCGAGTTATTTAGCATTAACATCCAAAGTTCCTGTTATTTCAAATTTTCGTGCTGCAGATATTGCTGTTGGTGGGCATGGCGCACCTTTAGCGCCGTTCTTTCATGAAGTTGCTTTTGGCAAAAAAAAGAAAGTTGTCAGTGTTCATAACCTTGGCGGGATCAGTAATCTCAGTTTGATTGTGAATGGTAAGCTTAAAACAGGATTTGATACCGGCCCTGCGAATATGTTGATCGATGAAGAAATTAGAAACGCGAGTCATGGAGAAAAACAATACGATTTAAATGGCTCATTATCTGAAAAAGGAAAAGTGAATACACCTCTTCTGATGAAAATGCTACAACACACTTTTTTCTCAATGAAGCCCCCAAAAAGTTGCGGGCGAGAACAGTTTGGGAAGATGTTTCATGAAGAATTTTCAGCAGAATTAGCAAAAATGAAAATCGAAGATCGTTTGGCAACCCTAACTGAATTAACTGTGGCTTCGATTGCAAAAGCATATCAGAATTTTTGCAAACCGTATCCGACTGAAATTATATTTTGCGGTGGCGGTGCCAAAAATAAATATTTGATTAAACGTCTTGAAGAAGAACTCTCGATTGCTGACATTAAAACGATTGATCAACTGAATTGGCCAACGGAAAGTATCGAAGGAGCTGCCTTTGCTTTGCTAGCAGCTTGTCGAATATGGAAAATTCCGGCGAACTTGACAGCGGTGACAGGCGCTAAGAAAAAAGTTCTACTCGGTCAAATCACTCAAATGTGATTTTGGTAAAAGTTGAAGTTTCTGATACTGTTTTTGATAGATGGAATTATATTTTAAATTTTTACTAATTTCAGATTTTGCAATTTGATAATCTGTAATGTTTCCTACTTCGTACCAATCACATTTTATAGGATAAATACAAATATTCTGAGATTTAAGTTGATGAATCAATACATCGTAAAAAATATTTGTTTCTTGGTTATCTGGAATTTGACTTAAAACTTCTTTCGACAGAAATTGCAGACCAATAAAGTGCCAGGGTTTCGCAGTTTCATTTGGCTTGTCTTTTCCGATGTGGACGACTTTATTGTTTTCGCACCAGATGGCCCCAAATTTGTGGCCCGCTTCGGGGTGTTCAGTCACGACAAGTGTGGCAAAATTTTTATTTGTGAGGTGTGCACTTAAAGCATTATTTAAAAAATCCGTTTCTTCAGTGAAAAAAATTTCATCTGCATTCATAGTTAGAATTGCTAATTCATTATTAAATTTTTTTTCAGCCTGCTTAAGTCCGCCGCCGCTTCCTTTAATAAAGTCTTTTTCATCTGAAAACTGCACCTTATAATTGATACTCGAATATAAATTGTGAACTTGTTCAGATAAATGAAATGTATTTACAACAAATGAATCCATTTCAATTTTTTCAAGATACGGAAGGGAATAGTACCCAAGCGGAATTTGCAACAAAGGCAAAACTGGTTTTGGGTTGATATTTGTGTAGGGTCTGAGCCGTGTGCCAAGACCGGCAGCAAACATCATAACATTACATTTGTTCATAGTTTTTTTCAAAAGCACCAGCATCAATTAAAATATTTAAAAGCAATTTATATTCTGGAAAATGCGCTAGTGATCGCATTACTTTTTTCAGAGTCGGTGTTAAATACTTCAAATATCTGCGGTCAGAACGCATATTCATAAAACTGGCAAAGCTTCCGCAAGCCTTGAAACAACGTTGGACAGATTGAATTTCGTACATATAAAAAAACTGATCTTTAGACATGTTTTGTGTCTGTAAAAAATCAGTGTGTTCAAAATAGTAATTTAACATTTGTTCAGCGTATGTATCTGAAATGTCGACGTAAGAATCTTTAATCAGGCTAACAAGGTCATATTGAATAGGACCCAACCGCGCATCTTGAAAATCAATCACATACATTTGATTTAATTTTAACATCAAGTTTCTTGAATGGTAATCTCTGTGGCAAATGACTTTCGGCTCGTGATGTAGTTTGTCACAAAAATCAGTGAAAACTTTCTCGAGGTCGGTTTTTTGGGTTTCTGAAAGCTGAATTTTGAGAACGCCTTCCAACAAATGTTCTTTGGCGTAATTCATTTCCCACAAAAATTTAGCCGTATCAAACTGAATTTCTTTAGCTGTCGTTTTATGATTTAACTTCGTCGCTGTCGTATGAATTTTGATAATTTCATCCAAAGCTTTCTGATAAAAAGGCCAAGATGCTTCTTGTTGTGCCGATTCCCAAAATTTGCGTTCCAAAGTGAGGTCGCCGAGGTCTTCAAGTAAAATCACTCCTAATTGCTCAGCAACTGCGATCACTTTGGGGACGTTGACTCCAGATTTTTCAAGATGCGTAAGCACACTCAGAAACGGGTAGTTCTCAGCAGTAAAGGGTTGCCATTGCATTAGAACATAGGTTTGTTGGTTGTGAATAATTCGAAAATATTTTCGAGCTGAGGCATCGCCTGCCAGCTGAAGAACTTGAAAATCAAGTTCTTTGAGGCTTGTTTTTACAAAATGGCAAACATTTTCGGGTAATAAATCATGACCTAGCATTTAAATATGCTGGCATGACCGACCTCGAATGGCAAATACCAATTGTTAAATTATGAATTCGCTTGTTCGAATGAAAAAAATAAGAGTTCTAAAACTTCTCGTTGAATTTGCTGACTCAAAGGCACCTTATCAATTTCAAACATAAATCCCATCAGATCTTTTTTGAGTTGATCATCACATGGTAAAGTTCCGATCTCTTTGTCATTTAAGTCGGAACCAATCAAAAATTGCAATTCAATCTGTTGCTGGTTTTTTGCGTATTCCGCGATAAGTTCAATTTCGCTTGAATTGAGCTTTAAAATATCATCCACATAAATTGTAGAACCAGCTAAATTTCTAAGATCATTCACAGTTCTCACTGATTTTGAAATATCTTGAATGCGTACAAAAAATGGTGATCCTGAAATGTCGTGAATTTGCAGGGCTATTTTATGGCGAACCTCAGCATTTTTAGACTTTAAGTGAAGAATATTTGAAATTGTTTTCTTTTGTTCAGACTCTTCATCGTTATCAATCGTTGCATGAGTTTCAGGAGCTTCGTATTTTCCGAATATGGAAATAACATTTGAAGAGCTTTCAGCATTGATGCGAAAATCTTCGGAAGGTTGATTAGAAATTGCCGTCTGAATATTTTTAAGATGTAAGTTGTAGGCCTGTGGTTCAATCAGAAATTGGATCAGATCAGATAGCTCCATTTTTTCGTCAACACTCATTGTTGCGCCCCGCTGAATCACGACGTCACCCAAATGACTTTTTCGTGATTTTGATCGTGACATCAGCGGAACAACAAGATCATCCCCTTTTGAGTAAAACGGCTGTTCAGATTCAAGTACCGTTAAAAATCGAAACTCGATTTTTTTACCGTACTTATCTTGAATTAATTGACTCGTTTTGTTCCAAACTCCGCCGTTTAATAACTCTTTCATCATACTCAACCCCATGACGTAATCCATTTCCCCAAATGTTCCTGAATCTTATCAATACAATCTCTGTGCCGAAAATTGTTCTCGGACAAGTGTTTTGAGGGCAGGCTCATAAGTGCATAGAATTACTATGAAATATTCGAATTGTAATTTATATGTGAAATCAATTTAATCAACTATACAAGGTATGAGTTCTGAAATTTCAATCGATATTTTAAACAGTGATGAAAAATATTTAGTCTGATTTTTGAGTTTAATTCATAAAAAAAGGGTGTCTGCAGACAGACACCCTTTGGATTTTAAATGTGATTCTTCAGAATTAGCTTGGTCGAGCCAGTTTGCGTTTATCAAGTCCGTACTTTTCAACTTTCATGATCAGACCCGCGCGACTGATTCCCAGTTCTTTTGCAAGTTTGGATTTGTTCCAGCCAGTGCGGCGTAAACCTTCTTTGATCATTTCGCGCTCGAGTTCTTCAAGGGCATCTTTTAATTTACCTTGTAAACGAGAACCTTGAACTTTGCCTTTATCGCCAGTTTCTAAAATTTTTGGAGATAAAATTTCATGACCAATTTTTGTATCGTCACCAGACAATACACATAAACGTTCAATTTCATTTTGCAATTCACGGACGTTACCTGGCCAAGCATAATCATACAATTTTTCGATCGCACGACCCATCAAACCTTTTTTCGGTTTATTTGTTGTCTCGGCTGTCTTTGATAAAAAATAATCCACAAGAACTGGAATATCTTCTTTACGCTCTCGTAATGGTGGAACGCGGATATTGATAACATTTAAACGATAATATAAATCTTCACGAAATGTGCCTTGTTCAACCATTTCACGCAAATTTCTATTTGTCGCGGCAACGATACGAACATCGACTTTTTTCATTTCTGTGGAACCAACAGGAGTGAATGTTCCTTCTTGTAAAACGCGTAGGAGCTTTACTTGCATTTGTGGTGATGTATCACCGATCTCATCCAAGAAGAAAGTTCCTTTGTCAGCCATTTCAAATAGACCTTTTTTGTCTTTTAAGGCGCCAGTGAATGATCCTTTGACGTGACCGAATAATTCAGATTCTAAAAGATTGTCATTGAACGCCGAGCAGTTCTGAATCACAAAGCCTTTGTCTTTACGGTGAGAGTTGTAGTGAATTGATTTTGCAATCAATTCTTTACCAGTACCATTTTCACCTTGAATCATCACAGTTGAATCAGCGAATTTAATTTTATCTAACAGAGCGTATAATGATTGCATCGGCTTAGATTTACCAATCATGTTGTCGTATTTATAACGGTTTCCTAATTCTTTATTGAGCTCAGTGATTTTGTTTTCACGGCTCGAGATTTCAACGTGTAAAGTGACAACCTCTTGTGCGACAAGTTCAACAAGTTCGCAAAAGTGACTGCGATTCGTATCGTTTAAATATTGTAATTTACCCAGAGATTTTTCAATCAGCTCATTTGTACAACCAAATGCAGCTAGGCGTTCGCGAACTTCGCCGATACGCTGAACAGAGTTTTCTTCTTTAAAAAAGCCAAGTGCTGTTACAGTCCCTACGAAATCATTTTCGATCACGATAGGGAACACGCAAACATCAAATCCCGCCGCATCCCATTTTTTAAATGAGTAGTGATTGTTTGACTGTCGTAGTTCATTAATTGATGTTGCCACCATTTGAGCTAAATCAGCTTGAGTCACTTCTTTGTGAAGGAGATAATTCACAGCAGGGTTTGCATAACTGACTTTTTCGTTATCAAAACCTTTTAACTGACCACGCTCATCTGTAAAAACGATGTCGATATTCCACCATGTTTGTAACACATGTTTTAATTTTTTGATGACATGAATATGTTCGAATTCATTCCAATTAATCATTTAAACCTCTTTTTGAAAATGTTTTTGACACCAACTTGGTATCAACTGTCTAAATTCTTATCGTCAAAAGAATAGACAGACTAAAGAGGACGACTTTAATTTTATGAAAATATTTTTGACACAGATTATTTAAGGGCCAAAGTCTTAGCTTTTAGATTAAAAAGCTAGACCTTGGTCTGTGAAGTGAACAGTTTAAAGTACTCACCTTGGGATTGAATTAATTCTTTATGCGTACCTGATTCAACCATAGTCCCGCTTTTCATAACAACGATAAGGTCTGCATTCTGAATTGTCGACAATCGATGGGCGATAATAAAAGTGGTTCGACCTTTCATTAAAATATCAAGGCCACGCTGCACTTGTTCTTCACTGACAGAGTCCAAGGCACTCGTCGCCTCGTCTAAAATGAGGATACTTGAATCTTTATACAAAGCCCGCGCTATGGCGACACGCTGTTTTTCACCACCAGATAATAAGTTTCCACGTTCTCCGACATTGGTTTTGTATTTTTCTGGTAGCTTTGAAATAAAATCATCAGCGAAAGCAGCTTGTGCACAAGACTTAATTTTTGATTCGTCAAAAATTTCAGAGCCTGCTTGAATATTTTTTTCGATAGAATCAGAAAACAAGAATACTTCTTGTGATACTAAGGAAATATTTTTTCGTAGCTCTTGCAGAGAGAAATCTTTGATATTGTTTTGATCAAATAATATTTCACCAGCTTGGGGGTCGTAAAAACGAGCCAAAAGATTTGCAATCGTCGATTTTCCGCTGCCACTTTCGCCAACAAAAGCGACGGTCTGACCACGTTGGATCGTTAAGTTGAAGTTTCTCAATAAGACATTTTCGGTGTCGTAAGAGAAATGAATGTTTTTATACTGAATCGATTTCCAATTCGCAGGGACAGGAACTGTCACAGATTGGTTTTCAAGTTCACTTTTTTCTTCCAGCATTGAATAAATACGTTTCGCAGAAACGCGAGTTTCTTGAATACGAACGTATGCCTCTTGAAACTTTTTGATCGGCTCGTTAATTTGTAGCATGGCCGTGATAAAACCAATGAGCTGGCTGGTGTCCGCAGTGCCGCGCGAGATTTTAGTCGAAAAGTAAAAAATAATTCCAAGGACTATTAGTGTCGCTAGGAATTCCGTGAAAGGTCCCATGAATTCGATTCGCGCATGGATCTTTTTCCGCATCCCAAGAAATTCTTGTCCTTGGGCATGAAGTTTATTTTGTAAAATATCTTGTAATGAAAAAGATTGAATCGTTCGGACGCCATCCAAGGACTCTTTGATCGTTGATGTGATCTTCTCAAGTTGTTCAGAACCCATGAGGGAATATTTACGAATGCTTTTTGAAACCTGTTTTAAAAGAATTGCTAAGATCGGGGCTGCTATTAAGATATAGAGTGTTAATTGAAATTCGAGTTTAAATAAAGCAATGATTAAAAATATAAATGTTAGTGGGGCGCTGAAGACATCTGCAAATAATCTGAGTCCATCATGAATTGTCCGAACATCAAAAAATGCACGACTTAACAGACCGCCACTGCCAGAGGCATATTTATTATGAAATTTTAAATCCAGATGAATAAATTTACGTTGTAATTTTTCACGCAAAGATTGCGAAACATTTTCTGAAATCACATTCATTGTGAAAATATGTAAATAGCGACTACTGGTCATCACGAATGCCACAGCAAGTCCGATCCAAGCGATTGAAAATAACTTTTCAGTCGAATCAGAATAAGCCACCATCTTTTGAATAAACAAAGGCAAATAGCCTTTACATAAAGCCATCACTATTCCAGCGAGTGCAACGACGATGAGCTTTTTTTTGTGAACCCATAAATCAGACATGACGCTTTTTAATTCAGATGAAATCATTTTAATCCTATTTTATTCCTAAATGTTTTTTTAAATACTGTCCGGTCAGACTTTTTTTGTTGGCCATGATTTTCTCAGGCGGACCTGCGACCACGACATTTCCACCAGCTTTTCCAGCCTCGGGTCCCATGTCGATGATATAATCTGCATTTTTAATCACGTCTAAGTTATGTTCAACGACGATGACTGAACCACCGGCTTCGATCAACTTGTGCAGAACTTTCATTAACAGTTCGATTTCTTTAAAGTGCAGACCCGTTGTAGGTTCATCTAAAATATACAAAGTATTTTTCTGAGAAACTTGAGAAAGCTCTTTCGCAATTTTTAAACGCTGAGACTCTCCGCCACTCAAGGAATTCGCGGGTTGGCCTAAAGTGAGATAATCAAGACCCACTTCTTTAAGAACTGATAAAGGCTTTCTGATATTCGGGTGAGCCACAAAAAAGTTCATCGCTTCTTGCACGGTCATTGATAAAATTTCATGAACATTTTTTTGATTAAATGTGATTTCTAAAATTTCATTTCGATATTTTTTTCCGTCACACACATCGCACGGAATAATCACGTTATCCATAAACTGCATATCAATTTCTTCATAACCAGTTCCGCGGCACGCCGGACAACGTCCGCCGTCCACATTTAAACTGAACGTCCCAGCCGTGTAGCCCCGTTGAACAGACTCAGGAGTCTGTGCCATCAAATTACGAATATTATCAAAAGCTTTTAAATAAGTGATCGGTGAACTTCGTGCTGATTTTCCGATAGCTGACTGATCCACGAGCAGAACATTTTTCACAGATTCATCACCTGTTAACGAAGTCAATTTTTGTGCTGGTAAAAATTCAATTTCTAATTTTCTGGCAAGGGCAGGGTATAACGTTTTTGTGACTAATGTCGATTTACCGGAACCGCTGACACCAGTGATCGCAACTAAACGATTCAATGGAATGTCGACATCGATATTTTTTAAATTGTGACCCGAGCAGCCTTTCAGTTCCAGCTTGTAGCGGTAATTGTCTAAAGCCACAGGGCGCACATCCCGCAAAGATTGCTTTTGCGGCTTTAAATAACTGACTGTGTTTGATTCTTTACTGTTATAGAAATCCTTAATCGTGCCCTTATAGACGACTTGTCCACCAAGATATCCAGATCCTGGTCCCATCTCGATAATGTGTTCTGCATTTCGAATCACATCATTGTCATGTTCTACGATAACAAGTGTATTTCCTAGATTTTTTAAATCATTTAAAATTGAAATCAATCGATCGTTATCACGGGGGTGCAGTCCCACCGTGGGCTCATCTAAAACATACAAAGCCTGTGATAAACCCATGCCGAGTTGATTCGCTAAAACAAGGCGTTGGTATTCACCACCAGATAATGTTCTTGTTTCGCGGTCTAAAGTTAAATAATTCACACCAACGCGAACTAAAAAATTTAATCGAGAGCGTAATTGTTTTAAAACTTCGCCACTGGTTTCGATTTGATGTTGGGTGAGAGAAATTTTCTCAAAGAAAGTATTGAGATCTTCGATTGTCATTGCCGTTAGTTCGGTAATCGGTTTTTTCTGGATTAATATATGCTGCACGTCTGAGCGCAAACGGCTGCCATGACAATCAGGACATTCGCGTCCCGAACGAAATCTGGAAATAAAAACACGAACATGCATTTTATATTTGAGTTGCTCTAAATATTCAAAAAGTCCTTTAACGCCAAAAAATTCTTTAGAGCCATTCCAAATCGCATCACGTTGTGCTTTGGGTAAATCTTGCCATGGTTTTTTTAAATCAATTTTTTGTTTTTTACAGTAAGCAAATAGAACTTTCTTATCGTTCTCGGCACTTGGCATCGTGAAGGGATTTAAAGCGCCTTCTGCAATACTGAGTGAAGGATTAGGAATAACTTTGGCCTCATCAATTTCAAGAACGTTTCCAAAACCCTTACACGTCGGACAGGCGCCGATCGGTGAATTAAAAGAAAACAGTTTTGAAGTGATTTGCGGAGGAGTGTAGCCACAAATTGAACACGCTGGCTCTTCGCTGAGTTTTAGAGTTTGTCCATCTGTCGTTACGATCAAGGCTTTACGAATCAAAGTACCAGTTAAATATTTTGTACTGGCTTCATAAGCCTGAGTGATGGAATCCGTCAGACGACCTTTTTCATCTGTTGAAAAAGACATTCGATCAATCACTATATAAAAAGTCTCTAATGAAAGTCCCTTTTTAATTTGTGCAGGTTCTGAAATTTCAATCAGTGGGGAAACTTCGGTGATTACAGGGTCTGATTTTTTCTTGCCTGGTTTTTCTTTGATTGTTGTAATTCTGAGGTAGCCGTCTTGCAAAAGAAGAGAGTGCAATTTTTTGCCATCAATAATCCGCTGACCCTTAGGAACCTCAACTAAAATGTATCCGCGTTGATCTTTGAATTTTTCTAGAACTAAATCAGTGGCCTCTGTCGTTGAAAGTTTCGTCGCGGGAATTCCGTGTGTCGGGCAATGTGGAACAGAAATTTTTTCATAAAATAAACGTAAATAATCGATCAATTCAGTGGCTGTTCCTACAGTTGAGCGACTGGATTTCACAGTATTTTTTTGTTCAATCGAAATTGCTGGCGGGATATTGTTGATGCCTTCAATGTCCGGCTTCGGAGCTTTGTTTAAAAACTGTCGTGCATAATTCGACATGCTTTCGATGAAACGTCGTTGTCCTTCGGCAAATAAAGTTTCAAAGGCCAATGAACTTTTGCCAGAACCCGAAGGGCCGCAGATCACTGTCGTTTGTCCGAGTGGAATTTCAACATCAATATTTTTGAGATTATTTTGTTTAATCCCCCAAATTTGAATCGATTTTTGCGCCTGACCTGTTTTGCTCGCTGCACTCGCTTTACTCATTAGTTTTATGTATCACTAATCGTGGCTTTTAAGAATAAATATCTATTCATTTAAAATGAAATCAGTCGCCTAAATCTTGTTTTAAAAAATCAGTGGATTCTTCAGTTCGGCTAGCAGCAGCAGTGGGTTCAGTTCCTTCAATATAGGCTTGATTGATGGTCCTTTTTGCATTTGAGTTGGCTAATTTGCCGCTATCCGCATCAACTTTAACAACTTTGACTCCGGCAGGAACGTTAAACGTTCTCGCAGGCAGTTTTTCATGAGCCGCTTTCATAAATTCGAGCCAAATAGGTAGCGCCGCGCGTCCGCCGACTTCGCCCTTACCAATTGTTTTTTCTTTATCAAAGCCGACCCAAACACCAGTCGCGACATTCGGAGTGTAACCCATAAACCAAGCATCCACATAACCATTCGTAGTTCCAGTTTTTCCAGCGGTGTCACGACCCAATTGGGCTGCGCGGCCGCCCGTGCCGTTCGGATCAGTGATTGTGCCACGTAACATATCGGTAATAACATAAGCAGTTTCGGGTCTGATGAGTTGTTCAGGGTCCGCAGAAAAGAATGGAGACGGATCCGGATTTTCAGTGTTTTCGACAGAGGCTAAATACGCTTTTCTGAACTCTTCAAATTTCTGATCCATTTCTTGAGTTTCATTTAAGAACCGGGTTTCTAAAGATAAATTTTCAAGCAGAACTTTACCATTTCGATCAATCACTTTTTTAACTATAATCGGACGTGTGCGTTGACCCATGCGACCAAATTCAGAAAACACTTTTGTCATCTCATACAGTGTCAGCGAGCTTGAGCCTAACACCAAAGTAAAATCTGGATTTAATTTCGAAAAAATTCCCAAGCGTCGCGCAAACTCCGAAGCATAGTCAACGCCAATGTCTTCCATAATCTTTACAGAGGGGATATTCAGTGAGCGCACAAGTGCATTTCGCATAGTGATCTCACCGCTGTATTCGTGTCCGTGATTCGAAGGTTTCCAAATTTTTTCATCGCCTTGGCCTTCTTCATCTGAACCCGCTTGTTTGTAAACAATTGGAGCATCAATAATTCGTGTTGATGGATTATAATTTTTCTCTAAAGCAGCAGCATATACGATGGCTTTAAAAGATGATCCGGTTTGTCTGGCGGCTTGCAAGGCACGATTGTATTCATTTCTTAAAAAGCTATATCCGCCGACCATGGCGAGAACATCCTGAGTATCTTGATCAATTGATAATAAAGATCCCTCAACAAGTGGTTCTTGATCTAGTTCCAGACCTAAATATTTATCGATATCGAGATTTGTTGGAATAATTTTTTTACTTTTTGTTTTAGACCAAACTAGTTTTTCAGATACCAATTTGACATCCACCACATCACCAATTTTTAAAGCGGCGGATGGTTTTTTAATTCGACCATTTTCTGGTTTGACTTCAAAGTTGACTTTACGAGCCCACATCATGGTTTCGAAATCAATGATACCTTCGGTATCAGGTAGATCAACGATCACATAGCCAGCGTCATCGTTGATTTCTTTAACCACGCCTTGATAAGTTTCATTTAATTCTAAATAAGATGGTAAACGGATATCTTTTTTGTTTTTAATTTCCGAGATCTTGCCTTTTTTAGAAACGATCTCCACTTCAGCGAATGAGCCATCGGGCAAAATTGTTCTTTCAGGATTTGAATCCGAGATCAGCTTCTTTTTTTCTTTCAGTAAAAATTCAGCACGCTCTTCATCGCTGGATAAATTTTTTGTAGTCCCGCGATAGCCTTGGCGTTTATCCAATTCTTTAAGGCCATTTTTGACTGCGATGTTTGCATTTTTCTGATTTTCTAAATCGAGAGCTGCAACAATTTTAACACCTTGGTTTAATATAACATCTTCACCCAGTTGCTGAACTAAAAGTTGACGAATAGTTTCCATATAATAGGGAGCTTTTTGCTCATACTCTTCGGGTAGAAATACTTTGAGCGGAGTTTCAATAAATTCTTTGGCTTGGTCATGGGTGATAAAATTATTTTCAGCCATTCGATGGAGCACGTAAATTTGGCGCTCCTTAGCGCGCACTGGATTTCGTGTTGGAGAAAAATCAGATGGAGCTTTTGGTAAACCCGCCAGGATAGCGGCTTCGGGGATTGTTAATTTTTTTGAAGGCTTTCTGAAATAACTTTGCGAGGCCATTTCAATACCGTATGCACTTTGTCCGAAATAGATCTCATTCAAGTAGAGATACATGATGTCTTCTTTGGATAAATTTTCTTCCATTTGAAGAGCTAATAAAATATCACGAATTTTTCGCGAGAAAGTTCTTTCGTCAGTGAGTAATAATTTTTTAGCCACCTGCTGAGTAATGGTTGATCCGCCTTGAACGTTGCGTCCTGCGCGCATATTCGCGATCGCAGCGCGAATCAATGCTTGTAGATTAATACCTTTATGTTGAAAAAATTGATCGTCCTCTGCAGCTAAAAATGCCTTAACGACAAAATCAGGAATTTCTTTGTAAGGAATGAGAGTGCGACGTTCGCGAAAAAACTCACCGGCTTTTTTTCCATTACGATCGTACACTTGCGAAACCAATAAAGGTTTGTAATCTTCAAGTTTGATAACTTCGGGTAAACTTTTTTTCACCGAAACGTAGGCTAAATAAATTCCAGCTATAGATAAAATGATGAGTGCGCAAAAACCAATAATTATTTTCTTTAACATAACTGCTAGCTTAACAAATTTTACGTTTATTAAGTAGCAGTTTGCATCATGATATCAGGACGAAAGAACGGGGCGTTATCTATACATTATTTTGTAGTTCCCTTAGTTGCGGAACGACCTTTGTTATCATTCTGTTTTACATTTCCGCGAACCAGAGTTTGACAATTTGGCTTCATATTTTTTATTTCGGTATCTGAATAAGACTTGTCTGGGTCGATTTTGTCATCTGCGCAACAAGAAGTAATTGCGTTTTTTCGAGCTGACTCACGACTTGAAATGACAGCTTCCGCGTCGCTCAAAGAAGTATCCAATTCTTCACTATCAAGAACTCCCATTTTAGCTGCTAATTTCTTTGTATTAAGTTCGTTGATTTCGTTCATAAACTGCTGCATTTTTTCGTTTGAATGCTGGATTGCTTCTTGAGTCGATTTTGAAATTCTGTCCAATTTATTTGTTAAGTTTTCGATTTGTTTTTCAGCATTTTTTTGCTCGTCAGTTTTTTCCTTTTCTGATTCAGCAGAAATGCTCGCGTTATCGTTTTGGCGTCGTTCAATATCATTTTTAGCATCTGTGATTTCATTATTTTTATTTAATAAGACCATTTCACTAGCTCTTAATGTAGTTGCTAAATCAAATTTACTCTTATTGACCGCCATGCTGGCTTGTTCAAAACAAGCTTCTTTGACTTTGGCAACTTTAGCTTTTAACTGTGCTGTTCCTTTAGCGCCTTTGGCCGAAATCGTAAATCCTGCGCAAGGATTTTTAGGATCATTAGAGGATTGACCCTTAGACGACATAATAAAGCACTGTTTTGCTGTATCGATAGCAGACTGACATTGTGTTGAAATTTTGTCTTGGGTAAACTGCATCATTTTCTGAGCATTATCAAACTTGATACGCTCTACTTTTTCTTTTTCTTGAATAATTTCTTCGTTTTTCTTACGAATGGCGATAGCACTTTTTGCAAGGTCTTCATTTAATTTTCTAAGCTGTTCACCTTTTTTCTCATCGACGGTACGGATTGCTTTTTTGACCGCTTCATCCACTTTTTGTAAATCAGTGTCGATTTCAGCATTTTTTTCACGAAGTTTGGCATTTTCTTCTGTAATTTTCTTTTTCTCGTCGTTTATTTTTTCTTTTAATTTTGAAACTTCTTTATCAATGTCTTTGAGGTCATTCTTTTTTTCTTTTCGTTCTTCTTTAGATTTATAATTCGTACAGCTTGGTCCAGTTGTTCCACCATCAACAAGAAAATCATTCGGGTTCGCATTTGGATAATTTTGCTGGACATAAATACTCATCATGGATTTCATCAAATCATCATTGCCCGCGCCCGCACTAGCACTTGTTCCATTGTTAATTTTTTTGCGACAAGCTTCGATACGAGCTTCACAATTATTTTTCTTGCCAGGAACTTTTTCGAAGGATTCACATGCGCCATTCGCTTTTTCTGCAGCAGTGTTGTACTCCTTCATTGCTGCGTTACATTCATTTTTTCGATCTTTTGCGCTATCTTTATCGACACATTTATTTTTTGATTTGCAGCTATTAATTTTTTTGTTCACGCATCTCTCAAGATCAGCTTGATAATTGGGACTCGTAGCTGGTGATGATTCTTTGAGTTCGTTCTTTTTACATGAATCTGTGTGGTTTGGCTCTTCGTTATCACAACGTTCGTTGCAGGCATTTTGAGTTTCTTTATCAGCATCAGTCTGCGCGATCGCACCAGTTGAAAAAACGGTGACTAATAAAAACCCAACAGCTGTCAAAAATTTAATCGGTGAAATAAGT
>JBPOIE010000006.1:0-35371 GCA_052034855.1 Bdellovibrionota bacterium
CCTTAATATTTCTATTTCAAAACTGCAATGGCGGTAAGTTCCAAGTTTCTAGTTTTTCAGATAATATTAATTTTTCAAGTCTTGGCATTACTTCACAAACAGAACCAATGGTTTCGAGTTTAGTGAAAGATTCTTTCACATTACCATTTTTTGGTAATGGTCACAATACCACGTGGGATGGACGACTCGTTATTTACACAACTGGAACAGGTTGGGAAGTCACAGTTTTTCGTCCCGAAAAAGTTCAAGCCGAACAAGGTGCATCCATAAATCTAGGATCGATGGATGGTTCTGGAGCATTCAGCCAAAACATGGGATTTCTGACGGTCTATCAAGAATCTGAATCCGGAGTCATGAAAGATTTTTCCAAAGATTCATTTGGTAACAAAAGTATTTTTACACAAATCAATGCTCTGACTTTAGCTCCAGCATCAGGATCGGCTGGTATTTCAAATCCATTTAAGTCTGACGACAACGGAAATCCAAATTCATCTGGCGCGTACGAAACATATGATTTGTTTGTTTACACTCAACATTATGGTGATCCAGCATGGGGTGCGCCGAACAGCCATCTTTTGCAAATTACGAGTGATTATGGTCCACGAGTTTTTGGTCGCATGCATATGAAAGTTATTGTTCAAAATCCTAAACAAGCGAGTGCAAAACCAGTGCGTACTATTTTAGTTAAAGACTTTGAAGTTTTAAAAACAGCATCAGGTGGGGCGATCAATGGAATAGAGCCATCAGTGACTTCCGACGGAAAATTAATGATTTTAAATTCAAACGGAATTGGTGGTAACGGGGATGAAATTAAATACATCTATAATCCAAATCCGTCTTCGATTTCAGGATGGACCGCACCTAAAAATATAACTTATTTAAATTCTGAAAGCGAATCATTCAAAGGACAATATGCCTTAGCTCGTCAACCGATACGATCAAGTTCTGGACAACTTTATGCACCAGGAGAGTCTGTATTGGGTGCCTATCCATGGATATCATGGGAAGGTTCAGAAATTACTTTTATGGCCGCACATGCGCACCATCCCACAGCAGCTGCGCGTCGAACTGGATTTTCAGTTTTAGGACGATGGACAGGAAATAAAGTCAGACATATTGACGGATCATTTAATAAGGATACCAAAGGGACTCAAAGTATTCGCTTATTTACGTCAGCTCTTGGTTCGACAAGTTCGATTTGGAATCCGTTCAAAGAAGTTAAAAATTCTCAATTGCCATTTTTGTTTGAGTCGCCTAGTTTTTTTATGATCTCATCAAACACTGCTGAGTTTTCTGAACTTGGCTTTCATGATTTTGTCGACGGTCGATATGAAATATCTTTACCGATGAATCCGATGTTAAAAAAAGTAACCAGCGCTGCAGCGGTGAATGATGAATTTGATTTTAATCAGACAGCAGATTTGTCACAAAATCATTTAAATGGAGTTTTGGCAAACGGAGCATCATTTCCCTTAGAAACTTCAAATGGAACCACAGATTCTGTGAATCAAATCGGTTTTCGTGGACAAGCTATTCAATTTCCTCAGTCAGGTTCTGTGAATGTGAATGATCATGCCGCACTGACTGAAACTACTTTCGGTAGTTCTTACGAAATTTTTGTTAAACCGATTGTTGATTTATCGAATGCATCAGACAATTCATTTTTATATTTGCTTCATAAGCCTGGTACTATGAGTTTGATTTTAGAAAAAAATCGTCAGCTGAACGCTCGAATTTCAATCAACGGTAAAGAATTTTCATCTGGTTTCGTAGGAACAGCTTTAGATCTAAATCGTTGGACTCATGTGGCTGTCACTCATGATCCTGTTTTGGGAAGTCTTAAGGTTTATGTGAACGGTCTTCGAGTCAGTGAAACGAAAATAGATCTTGGCGTTTCTTCCAAAGCCAATTCAGCACTCATCATTGGTCCTGGTGGTCAAAACAGTATGAGTCATTCGGGATTTCTTTTGCATCTGGACGAATTTAAATATTCAAGTGTCGCTCGATCATCGGCGGAAATTGCGGACTCAGCTGCGATTCCTTATGCTCAACGTAACTCAAATACATTGGCTTCTTTATTACCAAGTATGTTTACGACAAAAGATGCACGTTTGCCTTCAGAGATGAGTATGACTGCAGATAAAGTACAGCTTGGTTTTTTACTATTTAATGATCAACGTTTATCAGTAAATAATCGAATTTCTTGTGCGAGTTGCCATTCAGCAACAAATGCATTCGCTGATCCTGTTGATTTTTCTGTTGGAGTATTAAATACAAAACTGAATCGACATTCTCCTGTGGTCTTCAATCGACTGTTCAGTACGAGTCAAATGTGGGATGGTCGTTTCTCTTCACTAGAGCAACAATCATCAGGACCAGTGACGCACCCTTCAGAGATGGGAATGGCCAGCTATCAAGATCTAGTTGGAAAATTAAAATCCAATTCGTCTTATGTGAAAGCTTTTCAGACTGTTTATGGTTCTGAAATCAAACCTGAATATATCGAGAATGCATTAGCAACATTTCAATTTTCATTAGTTACTCAAAAATCAAAGTACGATACATATTTTACTGAAAATCAGATCACGGCTTTGTCGAGTGACGAAATCATAGGTAAAGATTTATTTTTTGGTAAAGCAAAATGTGCTGCATGTCATTCTGGTCCAAATTTCACAGATGAACTTTATCACAATACAGGTCTTTTCCCATCAGACTCTGATCTAGGGCGCAGTGAAATTACGCGCAGAAATTTTGAATCACGATTTTACAAAACACCCACATTACGTAATCTGACTCTGTCAGCGCCGTATATGCATAACGGTTCATTACAAAATTTAGAACAAGTTGTTCAACTCTACAATGCAGGCGGAGTCGCTGATCCGTTGAGAGACTCAGAAATTAAACCACTGAATTTAACAGCTGAAGAAGCAAATAATTTAGTACTGTTTTTAAAAACACTGAATTCGAATATTCAGCCTATTGTTAATTTTAATTCAAGTTTAAAAACGGTCGAAGACGCTTATCCGACACCAAAGGTCCCAATCAACGGCGGATGGAGTGATTGGTTAAACGCTGGGTCATGTTCAAAAACATGCGGTGGAGGATTGCAAAATCAAACACGCAGTTGCACAAATCCAGCACCTGCAAATGGTGGAAGTCAATGTTCTGGGGCAACAACACAGAACATTGCATGTAATACTCAAGCATGTTCTGTTTCAATTGATTTTATTGTTGAAAATAATAAGTCTTTAAAACCAACTGAATTTTTTGGAAATGAAAAGTTAAAATTAGTTTTTCAAACTGATGGAAATTTAGTTCTATATAAAAATGGATCTCTTGTTTTATGGAAAAGCGATACTCAAAAAAGCTGTCTGACTCCGACAAGTTGTAGCGCAGTTTTACAGACAGATGGAAATTTAGTATTGTATGTGGGATCAACTGCATATTGGAATACACGAACAGGCGGCCAAGGCGCTTTAAGATTAAAAGTCACTGAAGCAAGTCCTTATTTGCAATTGATCAATTCTGTAAATTCTTCTGTATGGTCAGGGCCAGGTTTTAAGATTGAAGACTTAGCTCCTGTGACGAATGATTTCATTGTTGAAAATAATAAATCGCTGAAGCCAGGTGAATTTTGGGGAAATAGTGTCTTGAAATTGTTTTTCCAACATGACGGACATTTTGTTTTATATAAAAATGGAACACAAGTTTTGTGGAAGAGCAATACACAAGAAAATTGTAATGCTCCAGCCACGTGCCAAGCCGTACTGCAAGACGACGGAAATCTTGTGTTATACTCTGGCGCAAGACCATTTTGGAATACGGAAACATGGGGCAAAGGAACACTCAGGCTCAAAGTATCTGAAACAAGTCCTTATTTGCAGCTTGTGAATTCGAGTGGAACAGTTTTTTGGTACGGATACTAATAACGAGGAGAATGTTTTGATAACATTTATCAAAAAAATATTAGCTTTTAAATATCATCAAAGAACGCTCAAAATATTTTTAATTTTTTTGGGATTTTCTTTCGGGGTTGTTGTATTTCAGAATTGTTCTCAGTCTAAGTTTGTTCCAGTTGAATCATCGGCGACGGATGGTGCTGTTGATGGTCTTGTTGATCCCATTGAAATATCAAAAGTGGCCTTCAGTAATGCATTAAGTTCGTTTGGTAGTGGTCAGTGTGCTGTTCTGGCTGATGAAAGTGTGAAGTGTTGGGGAACAAATCAAAATGGTGAATTAGGAAATGCAAGCGCAGAGTTTGTCGAAGGAAGCGAAAAACCAATAACTGTTACAGGCTTGATTGAAAATTCTGGAGCCACTCAAATTTCAAGTGGTCTCTTTTATACGTGTGCTCTTGTAAGTGATAAAGTTCAATGTTGGGGATACAATCACAATGGGCAACTTGGAGATGGGACGAACACCGATCGCCGCACGCCAGTCATTGTTCCAATTACAGAGGTTCAAGATGTGAAAGCTGGCCCAGGTGCCGCTCACACTTGTGCATTGAAAAAAAATGGAGATGTGTATTGTTGGGGTGATAACACTTATGGGCAATTAGGGAATGGAACGCTCTCAGATTCGAATTCTCCAACGAAAGTATTAGATTTAGCCAACATACTTCAGATTTCATCAAGCCAGTTTAGCTCGTGCGCAGTCGATCAACTTTCTAAAGTCTGGTGTTGGGGATCTAACACATTTCATTTATTAGATTCAAGTTCGAATACGTTTTTAAAACCTGTTCAAGTGAATTTTGCTAATGATATTAAAAATGTAGCAGTGGGTGCATTTCATGCGTGTGTTTTAGATCAATCCTCTAAAGTCTATTGCTGGGGTGAAAATCAATTGAGTCGCGGTGTTTTAGGGAAAGATCCAAGTGAAGTGTCTAACAGTTTTCAACCTTTTTTGATTTCGAATTTACCGGATATAAAATACTTGGGTGTCGGCGCTGTTCATAATTGCGCACTCACATTTCAGGGTGAAGTTTACTGCTGGGGAACAAATCAGGATGGTCAACTTGGTGATGGATCATTGGAAAATCGATTTATTCCCGTCAAAGCTCAATTTCCTGCTGGTAAAAAAGTTGTCGCCTTAGTTGTAGGTCAAATTGAAAATTGTGCGTTGGTTGATGACAACAGCATTTGGTGCTGGGGCGCTGGTTATTCTGAAAAACCAGAAGTAAATAAAAACTTACTTTAAAGAGTGTTCTGTTTCAAAATGATAAATTCTTTCATGTCGATTAAGTCTTAGGTCGAGAAAGCCGATAGGTGAGCATGAAACCTCGTCAGATGTTTATTCACAGACTGCGATTATTTGTCGTTTTGAGCTTGCTTGCTCTTTTGTTTGTGAATTGCACGTCGAATAAATTAGGTTCAGTTATAAATTCAGAACCTAAAAACGGTAACACACAAACAAACTCAGATCACCAAGCCACTCGCACACCAGCATCGCCATCACCATCTCCGGAGCCAACTCCAACACCAAGTCCAAACCCAGACGTGATTCCACTGCCGAATCCGACACCGACGCCTGCTCCAGACCCAAATCCGATGCCGGCGCCAACACCAACACCAAACTCATCTGCTTCTGAAGATCCACAATTTACGTCTTTACATCAGTTTGATTTGCGAATTGCGATGAGGCCAGCAGACGGATCTTATGATTACCAATATAGTTTTTTAAAAAGTTTCAAAAACCAATACAACCCGAATGACAGTGTGGCAGGTTGTTATAATGGAGCGCTCAAAAATAATTTCTGCGCCTTTCCTTGGAGCGAGTCTTCGACAATCGCTTTGAATTTTACTGAAAATTTAATTAATTACAATGTGCCGAAAAATTTCCGATTTTTTGTAACGGATGGAATGACCGATGTTCGTATGGCAGGTTACGCTCCACAAAAGTCAGCCTTTGCCTTTGTCATACGTAAGGGTCAAGCCCCGCAAAGAACTCAAGCGGTGACTGCCGCAGAATATTCTTCGATTCAGCAATCCGAAAATATAGATTCGTCCTACCAGCGATTAGCCGCTGGCCAAGAAATTGTTGTTACTCATGATGGTGGCGGAACAGTCCGTTTTTTATCAGGAAAAATAAGCTCTACGGGTGGTTGGATATATATTCGACAATTAAATTTAGCAGAAACACCTTCAGGTATGCAAAACGGTGATCATCTTTATGATTTGCAACTCTCTGTAGTTACGGACAAAACTTCATTCTTGAATCATTATCAAAGATTACAATGGAATTCAGTTGGGGATCCTTTATGACACGTTTTCAAAAATTTAAGAAGCCATTTAAAGCTATGAGCCTGATGAGTGTTTTGTTTTTTTTATTCGTCAATTGTTCGTCTCATAAGTTAGGTTCAGTTTTAAATTCAGATGCAAAAAACCAAACGATTACATCGACGCCAGAAAACCAAACTACACGCACGCCAGTGGCTCCTACACCATCACCAACCCCGACTCCAACAACGGACGTGACGCCGAATCCACAACCAGATATAACTCCAACGCCGAATCCGGTGCCGACCCCAACTCCAACCCCGACACCAAATAATTCGACAAATTGTCAAAAAGCCAAAAATTTTATTTCACTCCATCAGCAACCTGTTCAAAATTTGATAGGTTACAAAAATCAAAACACACCGCAAAGGGCGGCCTCAGGGATTTGGTTAAGTATACCTGGTTACAGTACGTATTCAGAATATAAAGTATATATACCGAAGGGCACGACCTATTTTGCGTTAACTGGAAATCAACCTCAAAGCGTTGATTATGCTGTTGCCGCTAAATTTGAATCTATTCCAAATCGTACGCAACCGCTCTCTGATGAGGAGTATAACACGGCTATTTCTCAGACGAATGAAACAGAGCAGTTCAACAAACTGATGGCTGGCGAAGAAGTTGTTTTTGTCCATAATCATGGTGGAAATATAAGTTTATCGGGAACGGCACGACTTTATTCGAGCAATTTACAAAGAGGTGGTTGGTTGTACATTCGAGTTTTGAATGGATCTTCAATTTATCTGCTAGCGGCAGTCAATGAGGTTGAGATTAATGTCTATACTCAAAAGTATAATTCATTAACGTTTGATTCATCAGGCGATCCTGTTGATACAATGTGTTTAAATTAATCAATGGTGTTTTCTTCTGGCGACAAAAACAAAATAGACTGAAATCAACATCGGAAAATAAAATCCACGATACTGAAAACGGCTATAAATAAATGCAGCGACCACAGATCCAGTTGTAAATGCAGTGATCATTAAAATACGAAATGTATTTGCACGTCGTTCAGCTTTTTTTTGAGATTCAGACAAATGATGGACTTCGGCACGAATAAGACCTAGTCCTAAATCAGTTGTTAAGCCTGTCAGATGAGTTGTTCTGAGTGTCGCACCTGAAGCTGAGCTAATCGCTGCATTCTGAAGTCCACAGGCGCCACAAAGGAATGCTAATAAAAAATAGTCATGCTTCATATTTGCAGCATCACCAAATTGTCCAAACAGATCTAATGTTCCACCGACAGCGACGAGTCCCAATAATGTCGCAACCAGTCCCATCACAGGAGAATACTTTTCACCATCGACTTTATGGCTGTATTTTTTTTCAGTCAAATAGCCAGAAACCATCACGCCGATTAAAAAGAACAGTGGGATTGTGAGTGTCCCTAAGAAATCGAGCCAGTCTCCTTTTTCAAATGAAATTCCAGACAGTGTTGCAAATCCTGTGACGTGTGAAACAAAGCGCTGACAAGCCAGATATCCCCCGGCATTGATATTACCAGCCAGAAAGCTCATCAAAAGCCAATTGAAATAAGTGAACCAACTGACCTTTTCATTTAATTTATGTTCAAACATATTTTATATCGTAACAAACGCGTTGATGAACCTCAACTTGCATTTTCACCTTTTTCATAAACGACATGTGCACGTCCTGCAATTAATGGATCAACAGCAGCAATATTATCTAAATTTTTATTTGTGTAACTGAGTTTATGTAAAACATATCTCATCGCATTTAAACGTGCTCTTTTTTTACAATCTGATTTTATAACAGTCCATGGGGCGTCTGCGGTATCTGTGTGAAAGAACATGGCTTCTTTTGCTTTTGTGTAATCATCCCATTTATCTAATGAGGCCATATCAATCGGACTCAGTTTCCATTGTTTTAATGGATGACGTTGTCGTTCGTTAAATCGTTTTCTTTGTTCGTTTTTACTGACCGAGAACCAGAATTTAAATAAGTGAATTCCACTTTTGACCAACATGCGTTCAAATTCAGGGGCTTGTCGCATAAATTCGAGATATTCATCATCCGAGCAGAACGACATTACACGCTCAACACCTGCGCGATTATACCAAGAGCGATCGAACAGAACGATTTCTCCCTCGGTTGGTAGGCTCTGAACATAACGCTGAAAATACCATTGGCCTTTTTCAGTTTCTGACGGCTTCTCTAAGGCCACAACACGCGCTCCACGCGGATTTAAGTGTTCCATAAATCGTTTAATGGCTCCACCTTTTCCCGCGGCATCACGGCCCTCGAAAAGAATCACAACACGTTGTTTGTTTTCTTTCACCCAGGCTTGTAATTTTAACAGTTCGACTTGTAAGGAATATTTTTGTCTTTCATAGTTTTTACGCGACATTAAATTTTTGTAAGGGTAACCACCTTTACGCCAATTTTCAGCTAATTCTTCGTCAGGATGTGTTTCTGAAATATTTTGAGATTTTTTATTTTTTAGAATTTGTTTTGTTATCTTTTGAATATCTTCTTCGGAGTATTTTTCAAAGTAAGATTCTAAAAAGGCCTCTTCTGAATTTATCGCCGCTCGTAAAGCTTCGTTGGATGTAAAGACTTTGAGTGCCTTTTCATTTTGGACAGGTGCAACATCGCCTTGGATCATTTTTCGCACGCGGGGTTTTCGAACAGTTTTCATAGCCATAGGGTGCCTTTCTTGATTTGATCAGAAATGGTTACCCTACAATTGTATCTTTGTGTGTTTTATCCAAATATGACCAGCATCATAAATGTGGTTCACATTGTAAAAAGTTAAATATCTATCTGTTTAAAATAAGTACTTTTTGACCGTTTCGTTCGATGAGCGCCAGATTGTATTATCAATGAAATAGTGATGAATATTGATGAATAATAAAAATACAGCCATAAACGGTGTCGTTCCCAGAAGATCAACTGAAAGCAGTTGAAGTTTATCTAAATTTCTGGGGATAAATTCAAAAAACAAAGCTCCAGTGATCAAGCTTAATAAAACAAATCCGACAAAATATTTAAGCCACGCCTTGCGAGCTTCGGGGCCACTTAATGAGTTCATACGGTCTTCGGTTTGATTTTTTTTCAAAATCCAAACAAAACACAAGTACTGTAGTGAGTGAAAAAATGGAATCAAATAGCCAAATCCAGGATGACTAAAAACTGGAACATACCAAACATAGATGGCCACGAACGCTGCAACTCCAGGCGGAGAAGGTTTAATGCCATGATCGATATATTTTTTTATATGTATCCAAATCAATGCAATTAAACTTGAAACAAGAACAACTTGATCAAGTTGTAGCAGCCAGGCAGGTAAATTATAGCTTTGATAGGGCATTCCGTAGAACCCATAAGAATGTTCTCCTATTTGTGGGCCTAAAAATGAAAGAAACCAAATTGCAAACAAATTTGTTAACAATACTTTTCGTTCCATACCATTGTAGTATTGTTTTCGATGAGCTGATGTGACAATGATGAATCCAAAGATTTGTTTAACATAATGCCAGCCAACCAAAAAATACATTCCAGAAGCAAGTTGTCCGATCGCAGTTTTGTCGGCTTTGTACAACCCATAGCCGAGGATCAGAGTTAAAAGTATCGGTACAATTACGGCACTCCAAAAATATCTTTTTTCCTTGAAAATTTTATTTGAAAAATCGCTGTACATTAAAATATACGATGACAGGAAGTGTGGGTGATTCACTGCGAAAGCTGCGGCAAAAGCAAAATTTGAAATTGTCATCAGCGATGTGGATTTGTCAAAAAAAAGCCAAAATCCCATACTTGTTAATATTGAAAGTCCACCAATGAGAAAGACTTCGGTTGTTAAATAGCTGTCAGAATTATTTGCAGAAATCGTCGTTGTTGTCATAGTTCTTTCAAAATAACTTTTTACTTTATAATGTTCAAGCGGGCTTGAAAAACTAGGACCTTTCTTTAGTAAATTTCCATAGACGTTGACAAGGTCTATTTGTAGGATGATGAAATCGGAAGAAAAGGAGAGCCTATGCCAGCAGAGTGGATCCATGCATTAATTGGTGGAGCTTTTATTGGAGTCGCGGTATCAGTCATGCTGCTGTTCAGTGGTCGAGTCACTGGAATCTGTGGCATTATAAATGGTGTTTTAAAACCTGAAAAAAACGAAGTTCTTTGGCGAGTTTTCTTTATCGCAGGTCTCTTTTTAGGTGGTCTGGTATTACGTCAGTTTGTTAAAGATGTTTTTGTATCTACAGTTTCGTCTGACATTGGATATCTTATTGTTGCAGGTCTTCTGGTGGGTTTTGGAACATCTCTGGGGAGTGGTTGCACAAGTGGTCATGGCGTTTGCGGGATGAGTCGAATGTCAATCAGATCTATTGTCGCAACACTTGTTTTCATGTTTGCAGGAATTATATCTGTGGTTGTATTTCGCTGGATCGGAGTCCTTTGATGAATAATGCAATTGTTGCTCTTGGCGTTGGATTTATATTTTCTTTAGGGCTTGGAATTTCTGGAATGACTCAGCCTCAAAAAATTATAGGTTTTTTAGATCTATTTGGAAATTGGGATCCTTCACTTATTTTTGTGATGATGAGTGCGATTGGGATACATTTTGTCACTTATAAAATCATTCGCCGTAGAAAATTACCTCTTTTAGCGAATCAATGGTACGTGCCCACGAAAACTGAAATTACACCGGCCTTAGTGATCGGTGCATTTATTTTTGGTGTAGGATGGGCCTTGGGAGGATTTTGTCCGGGGCCAGCAGTGACTGCATTAGCCAGTTTTGAAGTGCGTCCCTTTATTTTTGTCTTCAGTATGCTCGTTGGAATGTTTATTTTTCAACGAGCAGATACAAAGTGGAAATTCAATAAATAAATTATTTAATTTTTTTCAGAACAATTTCCAGAGGACAAAATTTTGTAAAGCTCGATTGCAATAAATTTGCTCCCACGAAAGCTGTAAACCATAACCAATTCGGTGAATGGTAATGAGCTAAAGCTAAACTGATTAAAACAAAAGTTCCTGCGAAAGCGCGAATTTGATTATCGATTGTCATTTTAAAATACTCCTTCTGATTTTAATTCATGTTGTATGGCTTGAACGCGACTGCGTCCCACCATCCAGTAATAAAGAACGGGAACCGCAAAACGGCTAATGATTGTGGCGGCAACTTCTCCGAAAATCAGACTCACTGCTAAACCTTGAAAAATCGGATCTGCTAACATCACGGCGCTTCCGACAACAACCGCAGCAGCTGTTAATAACATCGGTCGGAATCGCAAAACACCGGCGCTGATGACGGCCTCTTTCAGATTCATGCCTTGGGCTAATTGATGTTCGATAAAGTCGACTAAAATAATTGAATTTCTGACAATGATTCCCGCACCAGCAATGAACCCGATCATTGATGTGGCCGTGAAATACGATCCCATGATCGCATGTCCTGGTAGGATACCAATCAAACTGATCGGAATTGGAGCCATGATCACTAGTGGAACTGTAAAGCTTTTAAACCAACCTAAAACCAAAATGTAAATCAGAACCATCACCACCGCAAATGCGCCACCTAAGTCGCGGAACACTTCGTAAGTGATAAACCATTCGCCGTCCCATTTCACAACAGGAGCATTTGTATTCCAGGGAACATCTGCCGTTTGTAGCGGATATTTAATTTGCGGTGCTAATTTTAAAATGCCGTAGACGGGGGCTTCCTCACTGCCGGACAATTCACTCATCACGTAGCTGACAGGTTTTAAATTTTTTCTGTAAAGAACTGTGTTTGATAATTCTTTGGCTGGAAGTAAAGCTTTTTCAGCTTCAACAGTTCCTGTTTCAAACGAAGGAATACGAAGAGAATCAAACGGTGTCGTACTTGTGCGCGCACTCGCTGCGACAGATAAATCAACACTGATGTCTTCGGGTGAATTTGTATTTGCTAAAGTTGTCACCGGTGTTTCAGAAAAAACCAATCGACCTAAAGCCATCAGTTCACTCGAACTAGTACCTAAAAGTCCGCCTTGAATTTGGTTGTATTCATACAGTCTGCGCGATCGGCCCTGTCGTAATGTGGTATCTAAATCAACAACACTCGGTTCAGCGGCAAAGATAGCTTCAAGTTCTTTCGTCACTTGATTTCTTGTTTTTTCATCGGGACCGTAAATTTCGGCCATCATCGTTGCCAGAACCGGGGGGCCGGGTGGAATTTCTAAAACTTTAGAAATCGCTTTATGATCCAAACTAAATTGTTTGATTACAGGTCGTAAGCTTTCAATAATTTCATGGCTTGAAACTTTGCGTTTCCCTTTTTCAGACAGAACAATTTGTAAATCATTTTGATAATCTGTGTTTCGTAAAAAGGTGTGCTTCACCATCCCCGAGAACGAATACGGCGAAGGTTCACCAGCAAATATTTGTACTGATTCAACTTCTTTATTTTTTAATATTTCTTTGGCTAAGATTGTCGAAAGCTCGCGACCCTGAATTAACGATGTTGATGTCGGGTAGTCGATTAATATTTGAAATTCTTGTTTGTTATCAAACGGAAGCATCTTCACTTTGACAGATTTGAAATAAACTAAACTGCTTGCGGCTAAAAGTAAGAATATTGTTCCGGCCCCAAGTGCTAACGCTGATTTTTTAGTCCCCAAAAATATACCCATGATTTTTTCATAAATTTGATCAAGCTGACTTGTTTTTGGAGTTTGATCTTCAGCATGTGGTGCATGTGCTTTGAGTAATTTCACTGCAGCCCATGGAGTTACAATAAACGCGACAAATAATGATAAGATCATCGCAAAACTTGCACCCACGGGAATAGGTTTCATATATGGACCCATCAGACCGCGAACAAAGGCCATTGGTAAAATCGCAGCGATGACAGTGAACGTTGCAAGAATTGTTGGATTACCAACTTCGTTCACGGCCCGAATCGTAGCCTTGATAATCCCATCTTTATAATTTTCTTTCAAATGACGTTCGATATTTTCAACAACAACGATGGCATCATCGACAAGAATACCAATCGAGAATATCAGCGCAAATAAAGTGACGCGATTGAGAGTGTAACCCATGAAATAATAGATGGCTAAAGTCAGGGCCAAAGTCACTGGTATGGCGATCGCGACAACAAGTGAAGCACGCAGTCCCATAAATATGGCGATTAAAACAGAAACCGATAATGTGGCTAAAATTAAATGTTCAATTAATTCATTCGATTTATCTTCGGCCGTTGAGCCATAATCACGTACGACTGTCATTTGAAGATCGCTGACTGTCTGTTTTTTTAAAAAAGTATCCGCACGATTTAAAACATCTTTTGAAAGGGATACAACATTTGTACCTTTGCGTTTTGAGAAAACGATCGATACAGCTTTTTCAGGTTCTTGATTCTTTTCTAAAAGTACAGAGCTACGAACCATTTCTTCAGGACCATCGACCACTTGAGCAACATCCTGAATCAAAATCACACGGCCGGCACGTTGGCCAATCGCAAGTTTTCCAACATCAGCGGCTGATTGTAAACGACCACCGACTTCAATATCGACAACCTCTTTGTCGCTCCAGTTTTTTCCTGAAGGAGATAAGGCATCATTCGATTTTAAAGATTGCATCAATGACAGTAACGAAATTCCGTGAGTCTTCATTTTCTCAGGGCTTGCGATGACACGCACGGCTCGTTTTTGTCCACCCAAAAGTTCGACTTTCGCAAGATCCGGTGTGCTTGATAATTCACGAGCTAAAGGTGCAACTGCGCTTCGTAATTCATATTCCGATAATTTTTTTGATGTGAATGTTAAAACTAAAAATGGAACATCATCGATCGAAAATGATTTTACTTGCGATGTCATTGTGTTTTCTGGAAGCTCAGATCTGATCGTCATCAACTTGTGGTGAATTTTCACCAGACTTGGTTCCATCGGTTCGCCGACTTTGAATCGGACAGTGACTAAGCTTCCGTGCGGCTGACTGCTGGAATACACATATTCAACTCCATCGAGTCCCCAAACGGCACGTTCGATGGGTTCAGTGACTTTGCGTTCAACTTCTTCGGCTGTAAAGCCTGGCGCTCCAGTTCGAATATCAATCATCGGCACCGAAATTTGCGGTTCTTCTTCTTTGGGAGTCAAATAGACAGCCATTAGTCCGAGTAAAATACTTGTGATCGCAATCACGGGCGTTAATTTTGAATGAATAAAGGTCTGTCCTAATTTTCCGGCGAAACCTAATTTGGGTGTTTTCATCTTTAATCCTTAATGATTAAGTTAAAATTTTCTTTTGTTATAATTTGAGTCGCTGCTTTGACAAGACCCATCTGAACTTCGCCTTGTTGGCTGATCAGATCTGCTCTTCGACTGAGGACTTCAACAAACTGCAAGGCATTGATTGATCCATTTTTAAACAATGTCTCTGTGATTTTGGATTGCTCGATCAAAAGTCGATCGCTGTCATTCAGTAATTGAATATTTTGTTGGTACGCTTTCAGTGATTCAGTCAGAGCTAGTTTCTCGGCACGCTCTTGTTGTTCGAGGGCCTCAGAATATTTTTGATTTGAACTGGCTTTGAGTTGAGATTCTTTCAATGAACCGAATGAGGCTGCATCAAATAAATTCCATTGTAAATAAAGTCCTGCCACATAGGAATCCGCAGTGTCACGATCGCTTTTGAAAGATTGGGTTTCTGCAAAAGCTCCGACTTTGGGTAAAAAGCGAGCTTTTTCCATTTGAGCAGCTTCTTCACTGGCTGCGGCATTCGATTTCATTGATTGAACTTTGTGTGAGGGCTCGGATCCATTTTTTTCGACAAGATATTTTTCAACAAACTCAGTCGTTGAAATTGCGACGGGTGACCAGTTCTCAGATTTAAGTCCAAATTCTTTCAGCATCGCGTAGTAGGCTTTGATCTGTGCATCGTACTGCTGTTTCAAACCGATCAGGCGATTTTGTACAGACTTCATACCAAGTAGTCCGGAATAGCCCACTGGATTTGATCTATTACCCAGCTGATAGTTTTTGAGGAGTTTTTCAATTTGTGTGCTGAGTTCTGAAATTTTATTTTTTTGCTCATTTAAAATGGCAATAGAAGCATACGATAATGCAACTTGAGAAAACTGCTCAATTTGCACTTGGCTGGTTGAGTGCTCTTGAGCCTTGGCCATATTATTATAAAGCTCTACTTGGGATGATTTCAATCCACCTTCGTAAATTGGCAGATCAATACCCAAAGTGCCCTTCGTATATGTTTTTGTATCTGGGTGATTGATGAGGTCCGGATTAAAATCAGTTTGCAACAATGACCGTTGAGACAGCAGTCCAAAAAATGAAGCGCTGGGATCATTGGTTTGATAGGTTTGCGCACCCAAATAAATACGAGGAAGCCAGTGTCTTTGCGCACGAGCTTTAGATTCGTTCAGCGATTCAAGTTGAATATTTGATGCTTGGATCGCCTTAGATTCTGAATTTATTTGCGCCCAAACTTTAGAAAGAGTCAAAGTTTCGGCAAAGCTTGTTTGTGCGAGCAGCAGAGATATAGAAAGTAAAATATTTTTGTTCATAATGAGTCCTTTATTTTTTTGAACGAAGCTCTTTCATCAATTCAGAATTTTTCTTTTCTTCGAGGGCCATTTTTTCAACAAGAACTGATCGAACAAGAGAACAGGCGTCCTTGATTTTTGGCACTGCAAGACTCATGTATTGAAAAAGCCCTTTTTTTCGGGACTGGATGATTCCTGCATCTTTTAGGACCGCCAGATGTTGCGAAAGATTTGCTTTGGGGATTTCGAGGACTTCAAGAAGATCTGTGGCGGTCATTTCGCCTTCACCGAGCAGGTCTAATATATGCAGACGAACTGGACTTGCGAGGGCGGAGCACAGTTCGGCTTGAAGTTCATAGATAGATTTTGCTTGTCTTGCTTTAAGGCTATTTTTTTTCATCGTCTCGGTTCCTTACGTTGTTTACAAGTATAGTAGTCAATACATATATAAACTAATTGATTAACAAACTTATTGCAAGTTGTTTTTTTGTGCTGTATCATGATTGTACATTGTTTATAAAATAAATGTTAATTGAGGGTTTTATGAAAAAAGATATTATATTTTATCAAATGTTTGAACAAGAGACATCAACGTATACTTATCTTGTTGCGGATCAACTGACCAAAGAGGCTGCGATCATTGACCCCGTGTTAGAAACGGTCGATCGCGATTTAAAACTGGTCGAAGAGTTAGGTCTTAATTTGAAATATGTCTTAGACACCCATATTCATGCGGATCACATCACAGGTGCTGGGACTATCAGGCAGAAAACACAGGCGCAAACAGGAGTGAGTGCTGAATCACAAGTGGGTTGTGCAGATTTACTTTTGAAAGACGGTGATGAATTAGCGTTGGGAAATAAAAAAATAAAAGTGATTTCTACACCTGGGCATACAAACACCTGCTTAACCTATGCTTTTGAAAATATGATTTTTACGGGTGATTCATTGATGATTCGTGGTTGTGGTCGTACAGATTTTCAACAGGGCTCATCTGAGAAGATGTATGAAAGTGTTCATAACAAATTGTTTCAATTTTCTGATGACACTGTCATTTGTCCTGGTCATGACTATCGTGGGCAAACGGCTTCGACAATCGGGCTTGAGAAAAAATTTAATCCTCGATTGTCTATTGCAACGACAAAAGAAAATTTTATCAAGATTATGTCGGAATTGAAGCTTGCAAATCCTAAAAAAATTCACGAGGCTGTGCCTGCGAATTTAACTTGTGGAGTTTCTCCAGCGACGCGAGTTTTTCATCCGCAAAGTGCAGATGGAATACCTGAAGTCACTGCGGAGGACGTGCAGTCACGGTTAGCTCAAATCAAGTCCGGCCAAATCAAATTGATCGATGTTCGAAGGCCCGAGGAATTTAATGGCGAATTCAGTCATATTGAAGGCGCTCGTCTGATCACATTGGGTCCGGATCTGACTCAGTTTTTGGAATCTGGTGATCGAAATCAAGAGATCGTTTTTGTCTGTCGCAGTGGTGGACGTTCAGGAGCTGCAACTGCTGAAAGTATCAAACTAGGTTATATGTTATCCATGAACATGTTGGGTGGCATGATACGTTGGACTGAACGCAAGTTACCTGTTGTTTAGATCATGCAAATAATTGGTTATTTCTCGGCGATCTTTATTGGATTTTCACTCGGACTGATAGGTGGTGGTGGATCCATATTAACTGTTCCAGCTCTTGTTTATTTGATGGGAATAGATCCAATTCAAGCCAGTGGTTATTCGCTTTTTATTGTTGGTATAGCTGCACTGACGGGAAGTTTGAATTCATTCAGAAAAAGTGAAGTTGATATTCGAACGGGAGTATTATTTTCTATACCGAGTTTTCTGGGTGTTTATACATCCCGAGTTTATATCATTCCCAATTTGCCTGCAGTTATTTTTTCTGTAGGACATTTTCAGCTGACAAAATCTATGTTAATTATGTTTGTTTTTTCCGTCCTGATGCTGATGGCTTCAATCAACATGGTTCGAAGTCGAAAAACAGTGATTATGACGACGGGTTCAGACCCTCAAATTTCAAAAAATCTAATCAGTGTTTTAGGTCTCGGTTTTTCTGTGGGAGCAGTTGCTGGATTTGTAGGTGCTGGGGGTGGGTTTTTAATCATTCCTGCGTTGATTTTTTTAGTTCAGATGTCCATGCGGACTGCAATTGGAACATCATTGATGATTATTGCCATTCAATCATTGCTTGGCTTTTTATCTGATATGAAAAACCAACACTCCATCGATTGGTCATTGCTCTGTGTCTTTGCGGCGATTGCTATATTCGGTTTGTTTTTTGGAATGAAGATTTCGAACAAGATTTCGGAAAGAAATCTTAAGAAAATATTTGGATATTTTGTGATGGTCTTGGGTGCTCTGATACTTTTTGATCAGCTCAATAAATTGTAAATCTACTGAGAAAAATATAGAATCGACTCACTCACCCAAAGCTTTACGCGCATCTTCTAAAGAGCCAAGGTTTTGTAAATTTTTAAATCCAAGTTCTTTCATCAGTTGAAGAGCTTGGCCGGATCGATTGCCTGAGCGGCAGTACAGCTTGTAAGTTGCATTTTTTGCTAGCTTTAGAATTTCACTTTTAAAATTTTCTTTTCTAAAATCAATATTTATTGAATTTTTAATGGACCCGGCGGCAACCTCTTCGGGGGTGCGAACATCAAGAATAATATCTTTTGCGAATGTTGAAACTGAAATTATTGTAAATGCGAAAAACGTTATTAATTTTTTCAAAGGGGCTCCTTATTTAATGAGTTAAAGTATTTGTCCAAGGACCTGCATTGATCACAGTAGTAAATCCTTGGGCTTTTAAAATTCCAACAGCAGCGCCACTGCGTGCGCCCGATGCGCAACACAAAATAATGGGTTTATTTTTATCCAGTTCTTTAGCACGATTTTGAATTTCTCCCAATGGAATATTAATGCTTAATGGCGAAGCGCCTTGGCTAAATTCACTAGGAGATCTGACATCAACGATGACTGCACCTTGGGTCAAATACTGTGGTATCATCGATTTTGTTTTTTGAAATTTGAAATAGCGCCAGCCAAAAAACAGAATGATCGCTGCGGGAATTAGGTAAGTTTGTAGATCTTGAGTATTCATATATTTAACCTTTACAGTATTCGGTTTGAATTGTTTTTATCAAGTGAATCAACCTGTTATCTGCGATCGAGTAAATCTGTGAAGTTCCGTCTTTTTCTGAACTGACCAATCCCTCAAGCTTCATACGCGTGAGAAACTGTGACATTTGCGATTGCGAAACAACACACAACGACACTAATTGCGATACAGTTTTTGGGCCTTGTAAAAGGTGTCCTAAGATTAAGAGTCGTTGAGGGTGTGATAAAGACTTTAAAATCAGACAAACCTCGTCACAGGACTTTTTAATTTTAATAATCGAGACCTGAGTCTGCATAGGATACACCTTTAACCTTTTAAATCATAACATTGACATATTATAATAATGTAATATAATGACCTTGAACCATAAAGTAAAGGAGTTTTTATGGAAGTTTTAAATAAAGAATCATTTAAGTCTAAAGTGTTTGATTATGAAACCAATAAAGAATGGTCGTTCATGGGTCGTCGTCCAGCAATTATTGATTTTTATGCAGATTGGTGTGGACCTTGTCGAGCACTGGCTCCTGTTTTGGAAGAAGTATCTCAGGATTACTCAGGAAAAGTTGATGTCTACAAAATCAATACCGAGGAAAGCCCAGAGCTTGCTGCGATGTTTGGTGTGCGAGGAATTCCTGCGATTTTATTTATCCCACAAAAAGGCGAACCTGCCATGTCCTCTGGATTTATGGAAAAGGCTAGTTTTGATCAAGCCATAGGTGAACTTTTCGGAATTAAAAAATAATATATTCGGACAAAGGAAAAAATTTATGAAATCAGTATTAAAATGGACCGAAGGAATGCAATTCGAAGCCACGGCTGAATCACATACGGTAAAAATGGATGCAAAAAGTCCTTTGGGTAAAAATGAATACATGACACCCAAAGAGCTCGTGGCGACAGGCCTGGCGGGTTGCACAGCCATGGATGTGATTGCTCTTCTTAAAAAGCATAAACAGGCTTACACAAATTTTGAAGTGGCTGCAGATGTGACAATGTCAACGGGCGGATATCCATCCGTATTTACCCACGTCGAATTAACTTTTTCGGCGACAGGAGAAGTTGATCCAAAAATTTTAATTGAAGCGGCTCACTTGTCACAGACCAAATATTGCGGAGTGAGTGCCATGATTTTAAAAGCCTGTCCGATTCATTACACCGTGGTCTTAAATAATGAAACTATTGGTGAAGGTAATGCTCAGTTTAATTAATTTTTAAGTCAGGAATTTTCCGATGTGGTTTCAAAAGAAGAAAGAAATTAAACCAAACAGACCTTTTGTCTCTGTTCGAATGGAGGCCATCGGTGGTCAAGGGGCTAACTCGGCTGGAAAAATTCTGGCCGAAGCCGCTGTTCTTGGAATGGGATATTCGGGGAATCATTTTTCAAGCTTTGGTTCCGAAAAACGTGGATCCCCCGTGCGATCTTATGTTCGCTTTTCAACTGAAAGAAAACCGATCAGAACGGCGTCATCAATTCAAAAACCAGATCTTCTTGTTCTCTTTCACGAATCTCTTTTAGAAACTCATCAAGAATTACTGGAAGGAGTCAGTGAAATCACCGATGTGGTTTTAAATTCAAAAAAATCACCTTCTGAAATTCAATGGCCCCAAGGGACAAAACTTCGTTCAGTGACGACGGTCGATGCTTCAAAAATTTCTATGAAAACAGGGTGCGGATTGAATGCAGTGATGCTGGGAGCCCTTTCTGAAGTCTGTTCAGAAGTTGATTCTGAAAAATTACTTATGACTTTGGAACATCACTTTACAAAACTTTCAGACCAAGTCCGAAAAAACAATATGACTGGTTTTAAAAAAGGCCAGTCTGATATTACGACAAAATTATTTGATGAAAATAAATCAACTATCGAAATTCAACATTCAAGTCTGCCGGAAATGGGCTGGTTGAATGCGCCTTTGGGTGGAGTGATTGTGAATCCGGGGAATTCTGTTTTAAAAGATCACAGTGCAAGTCGAAAAGGTGTGGCTCCCGCATTTACAAAAGAAATTTGTTTTAATTGCGGATTTTGCGATATGGTTTGTCCCGATTTTTGTTTTGTTTGGAAAATTGATCCTGAAGGAAACAATCCCCCCGAGCTTCAGGGGATCGACTATCAATATTGTAAAGGTTGTCAAAAGTGCGTGACAGTGTGTCCTGTCGAAGCTTTAACTCCTGTGCTTGAAAGTACAATTTTAGAAAAAGATAAAAAAAGATTATTTCCAGAATTAAATTCTGATGTTGTTGAAAATCGTTGGAAAAAACAAGACTGGTCCAAATACGTCGAAGAGCTTTCCAAAGAAGGCCAAATGTTGACTCTGCAAACTGAATTGTTGGATATCAAAAGTTATTTAAAACCTGAATTTCCAAATGAAATTTTAGAAAAATCGAAAAAAGAAAAAAATGACTAGCAAAGAAAGATTCTAGAAATGAGTACTGAACAAATTCAAAAATTTATGACAGGGAATGAAATGGTTGCTGAAGCTGCAAAAGCCATTGATTTTCATTTTATGGGCTACTATCCAATCACACCTTCGACTGAAATTGCCGAGCTGATTGATGGCATGAAAGCACGCGGTGAAGTTTCAACAGTATTACTGGCCGCAGATGGTGAGCATGGTGCTGCGGGCGCCTGTTTCGGTGCAGCCAGTGGTGGCGCACGCGTGATTAATGCGACCAGTGCGAATGGTTTACTTTACAGTATCGAACAATTGCCAGCGCAAGCGGGCAGTCGACTTCCGATGGTTTTAAATTTAGTCACTCGTTCGGTGAGTGGTCCTTTAGACATCCGCTGTGACCATTCGGATTTGATGTTTGCATTACAAACGGGTTGGATTATTTTGCTGGCCTCTACTCCGCAAGCTGTTTATGACATGAATATTTTGGCTGTCAAATTAGGGGAACATCCCGACGTCAGACTTCCGGTGATGGTGGTCAGCGATGGTTTTTTCACAAGCCATCAAAGACAATCCTGTGAAGTGATCAAAGACAAATCGGTTGTGCAGAATTTTTTAGGTGTTCGAAAAAATGCAGTCACAACGTTAGATCCACGAAAGCCGATTACTTTAGGGCCATACATGAATGATCCTGATTTGATTAATAATAAATACCAATTGCATCTGGCCCATGAAGCAGCGTTGAAAGTTTTTGTCGAAATTGCCAACGAATATCAATCCATCACAGGTCGTCATTATGATCTTTTGGAGACTTATGAAATGCAGGATGCACAAACGGCACTTTTCTTGTTAAATTCCGCTGCCGAGACCGCCAAGGATGCGATCGATCAAGTGCGCGCAGAAAATAAAAAAGTTGGATTATTAAGACCAAATATTTTACGCCCTTTTCCATTTGATGAACTGAAAAAAGCGACTCACAATTTGTCATCGATTGTAATCGGTGAACGCAGTGATACTCCGGGATCACAAGGGGGTCCATTAAGTCATGAAGTTCGTTCAACGCTTTTAGCTGATCATCATTGTGATATTTCAGCGGTCAGCCGCGTCTTTGGATTGGGCGGAAAAGATTTTCGCGTTGAAGATGCTTTAGGGTTGATTGATGTTGGTTTTAAAGCCATACCAAAACATCCGACAAAATTATCCGAGGACCTTGTTCCCTTTTTTGGTTTTATCGGAACGCAAGTCGGAACAAAAAATTCATTACCTCCACAAGTTTTACCCGCACTTAAACGCGAAGATTTAATTTCAAATTTAGTGCGTATAGAAATGATTGCTGATCCCCATTCTAAACAAAAAATAAAAGCGCACGTGGCAGAGCCCTCACAACTGGTGGCGCGGCCAAAACGAATTGCCCCAGGGCATGGCGCGTGTCCGGGCTGTGGCATATTTTCGGGCCTAGATCAATTTTTTAAAGGGATCGAAGGCGACATTGTTGTTTTGTATCACACGGGGTGTGCGATGGTGGTGACAACAGATTATCCGTTCAGTGCTCATCGCGTGACGTATTTGCATAATCTCTTTCAAAATGGAGCACCGACTTTATCAGGCCTTCTTGAAGTCTTTATTGAAAAAAAACGTCGTGGTGAAATTGATGTCAGTGAAGATCTCACTTTTGTGATGATCACCGGTGATGGTGGAATGGATATCGGTATGGGCCCAACGATCGGCACAGCCCTTCGCAATCATAAGATGATTATTTTAGAATACGACAACCAAGGGTATATGAATACAGGCGGGCAGCTCAGTTACACAACGCCGTTTGGAAAAGCAACTAGCACCAGCCAAGTGGGCGCCAAATCATTTGGAAAACATTTTCATCACAAGGATACTGTTTCGATCATGGCGTCGACAGGTATTTCGTATGTGTTTTCGGCGATCGAAGGTTTCGGTGTTGATCTTGTCGAGAAAGCTGCGAAAGCCCAATGGTACGCAAAGAACAAAGGCCTTGTCTTTGGTAAACTTTTGGTTGCTTGTCCTTTAAATTGGGGTTCTGAAGAGCGTTATGGACTTCAGATTTTACAGAAGGCCGTGGATTCGTGTTTCTTTCCTGTTTATGAAATTGAAAATGGATTAACAACACTTTCTTATGATCCTGAAAAACTGGATAAAAAAATTCCAGTGTCACAGTGGTTAGAAATGATGAGTAAGGAAAAACACCTTTTAAAACCAGAAAACGCACAACACCTTACAGAGTTTCAAAATGAGATTGATCGCAGGTGGAACAGGCTGAAGGCGATGTCTGAAAATCCATTGTTATAAATTAAGACACTGACAAATCAAAAAGTGTCCGTTTTTGAGAATAGTTAAATAAAATTTCGATAACCTCCTTGTTTCGTGTAAATTGAGAAGTGGGGGTTCAATGAAAAAGGTCTATCTATTTTCGTTATGCATTGTTTCTTTAGCGACAGTGGTATTTTTTCAAAACTGTTCCAAGGTTAAAATGTCGACTGATGTTTCGGAACCTGTTGTTGTAGAAGCAGCAAAAGATGCGGGTGTGATTACTTTCGATGAAAGTGCCAAGTTTTCTGTAACCAGCACATTAACTCAAAAAGAAAATTTTCGTATTTTGTATGAATATAAAGTCTCTGGAGGATTTCGTCCAAACTGTAATTATGCAGATGATAACGTTGATGGCTATGAACAGAGATGTTCTTTTGCATCTGGTTTTCGTGTTTTGGAAGATGGAACTCTAATTAAGTTTTTTCAGTTTCTTGAAAAAAAAGAAATTCAATATGATGTCGGTTATTTTAGCGAGAGACAATTCAATGTCTTCTTGAAGAAATCTGCTCAGATCATTCAAACAGATTCAAAACTACGCGATTTAAACGAAGGCGGACCAATTTGTATGGACGCTCCGAGCGTTGAACAATCTCTATTTGCAGATAGCGGAGTTCGCTTTGAGTTAGCTCAAAACCAAAATTGTCATGAGTTATTTCGTTATGATGATGAATCTGCGGTAGAACTTGCGAAAGCTATGGAGAGACTATATCGCCGAATTTTAAAAACGAAAGCTCCTCAAAAACAAGCTCTGATTGAAAGAACTTTGCAAGCGGGCTTTCGTCCTCCAGGAATGGCTGGAAAAGTGACTGTTCAAATTCAATCTGATGGACGTGTTTTGAAATCATCATTTTTTGATGACAGATTACAAAATACGACAGAATTAGTTGAGATTTTATCTCACTCTGATTTAGAAAATTTAAAATCGTTGTTGGGTAAAGTTTCTGGAAATGTATTTACACTGAAGGACACAGAGGTCGGTTTACCTATGTGTGCAGATGCTCCATCTGTGACATTTTCTTTGTACGATTTTATACCAAGATCGTGTCCACCACCTCCGCCAAATAGCGAAGTTTCTGATCGAAGTTTTGATTGCGGCGGAGTGTTCGTAAAAAAAGATTTTGCAAAAGAAGCAAATTGCCACTCATTCAGAGATCAAAGATTATTGGATGAGTCGGAAAATTTAATTAAATTTATGGAACAATTTAGATAAATACTTAAAACAAATACATTTTATAAAAAAGAGGAATTTTCATTCCTCTTTTTTATTTCAACTGGAAAGTCTGCAGTAGACTAAGCTTTTTTAGCCCATGAGTTACAGTATGCATTCCCGTAAACAAACTTCTTCGGAAATAAAGCGCATGATCCAGCCTCTTTACCATTTTTATCGCTGGCTTTGACATAAAGGGAACATGTGCTGCACTTGTTGCCTTTAGCGGTCTTTGATTTTGTGAAATCTTCGATATAGCCTACTGCGACAGCTGTTCCATCTTTAAGGTCAACCATATCCGAAGTCGGACCTGCGGCTTTACGTTCAGCAAATGCATTTGTCGCAGTCAGTGTTGATAAAATCATTGGTGCAGCGATGAGTGCGCTTGCTCCGCCAATTGCTTTTTTGAAAAAATCTCGTCGTTTCATGTCTGTATTTCCTTTCGTTATTGGGTCTCATTTAATGATTTATAAATCTGTTAATACTGGTGCTTTTATATTTACACTGGAACCATCGAGCTTATTATAGATATGAATATAATATTTTGACCCCCAAGGTGTCAAAAGAGTTATGTATATAGTGACTATCAATATCGACTGAGTGTAAAGCAGTTTTCTTATAAGATTTGATTGAAATTGTCCCGCTGATAAAAAAAGCATGAGCGAAATCACAGTAAACGCACCAATATTTTGATATTGCAATAAAAAATCTGTTGGACTAGAGCAGGTCATTAAATTCCATTCGTTTTTTTTAAAAATATAATAATTCAACAGTCTGTACTATGATTCGAGTCATGTTTTAAGAAACTTAATCGACCAAGTAATAATAGCTAATGAGAAGAGTAAAACAGAAACGCTCAGCAATAAACTTGAAACGTCTGTACCTAGGATAAATCGTAAAAGTGCAGAGAGGAAAAACATTGCTATGACGAAGATGATTCGTTTTGATGAAACTTCATAAGTTAGTTGTTGATTGCCATGTGCCAACATGACTCGGGTGGCGATCATGAACGTCATCAATGTAAAACCACCAATGTACATAAGATGGGTTGCCGCAAGATAAAATCCAAAAAATGATAAGCTCAAGAACTGTCCTATGAAAAGCATAGAAATCGCAATTTTGAGTCCTACACCGCTGTAGGACCAAGTGCTAGGTCTTTTCAATAATCGAAACAATTTTACTGAAGCAATCAAAATGCCCATTGATCGTAGGACAAGCCCCAAGTTTTTTTGATCATCGATGAGCTCAACCCAATAACCAGTATTGATTAAGAATAACGTTAAAAGTGGCCAAATCCATTGATCATTTTTTGAAGCTTCATTTGGTAGCAAGGCATTTGGTAAACGGGAAATGACGGGAATTAATCGGCTACCAAGACCTAATATTAAATTCATGACAAAGGCCTCACCGCAAAATAATAAAACTAAATTTTTATCAAAGGCAGTATTGAAATATATAAAAATACCAACAAAAGATTGGATAAATGCGACGGGTAAAAAGACAAATCCAAAAAATGGAATTTTTCGATGTATTATAAAACGACGTAAAATAAAAAATAAAAGTAATAAATTTTGTAAACCAAAAATCACTACCGAAATCATTGTTAGGTTTCTAATATTTAAAATTAGCTGCAGAAACACGAGGACAACTGCGGTTGAAATTTCCCACATCTGGGCTGAAAATGTTGACGTCATTTTTGGTATGGCTGTCATTAGAAAACCAGCGACGAATGACCACAAAAGTCCAAAGAACATCAGGTGACCGTGTGCAGATCTCGGGAAAAAACCGATCCAGCGGGATTGAAAAAAAAACCAAAAAATAACACCGATGACACCCATAAAAGCACCCAACGGGAAAAGAATTCTGTAGGGTTCAATTTTCTCTTCATTATTGATGGAGTTCATAGACTACTTTTTCGCATCCTTTTTGAGTGAATCCTGCAGCCCCTTAACTAAAGGCTCTGTACTGGCATTTAGGCTATTAATAGATGCAAGGACATTGCCCTTTGGATCTAAAAGGGTAATCATATTGCTGTGTGAAAAATCACCTTCACCAATATCTTTATAGCTGATTCCCAAAGCTACAGCCAATTCACGAGCGTCATTTTCAGTTTTAGCTGATAGAAACTTCCATTGATTCGTATTTAATTTACGTTCGGCTTGATATTTTTTTAGTTTATCAGGGCGATCATTTTTTACATCGAAAGAGGCCAGTACTATTTTAATTTTTGTGAAACCAGTTTTAATAAAGTCTTTTTCTATAGATTGTATTTTTGAAATTGTCATCGGACAGGCGTGAGCACAGCCTGTATAAATCATCGAAATCAATGTGTAAGAGCCATCTGTCACGTTAACACCAATGCTATTATTTTCTGTATCAAGCCACTTTGATTTTAAATCATACAAAGAGTCTGCGAATGCGAATGAACTCATGCACATAAGAACTGAGACAAGAAATATTTTTTTTGAAATTTTGAGTGTTTTCATATTTTTCCTTATTGAGCGCATCTGAAGCCTAGATTCCAGACTGAACTTTTTCCTTTGAGACTCGATCTAAAAGCAAATCTCATATAAGCTGCATAATTTTCTTTATCTGTTGATGACAGTGATCCTGCGCCACAGAACATATCTTTGTTAAATGATCCATCCTCGCGGCTTTCGCCGGTGACAAAACTCGAATTAAAATCATCCACCCATTCCCAAATCAGACCATGCATATCCCACAGACCATATTTGTTTTTATAAATAGAGCCGACATCTTTTAATTTTCCGTCTTGAGGTTCACCATACCAATTCAGGATTCGACGTAAAAATTTTTCTTCACGATTGGCATCTGCTTTTATTTCAGATGCTGCGGCCACGTATTCCCATTCATTTAAAGTGGGGAGTCTCAGCCCTAGTGACTGGCAATATGCTCGTGCGGCAAACCAAGTGACATAAGTCACCGGAGACTGTTCTGGCGATTCATCCAAATTTTTTAAATAATAAGTGTCTTTAAATAATGAAGATGTTTTTTCTGCAGACCATTCAGGTTTTAGTGCTAAAAATTTTTTAAACTCAGCGACTGTGACAGCATGAGATTGTATTTGAAACGACTGGAGATCCAGAATAATCTGACTGGATTTATTTTTGGCTTTTTTTGACATCGGAGACAGCCAAATCGCTTCGATTTGGCCTTTTGGAATTGAAACAAGTTCAGCAGCTTTCAAAGCACCAGAAATTAAAATGATGATAACGACGCTGCTGAAGATTTTCATTTAGTGCTCCGCGGCTGTTTCTTTTTTTACTGGTACAGAAGAAATTTCAGACTTTTTAAAGACGCGTTTTTTATTTCCCCACGAATGAGAAATGTAAGTTAACACGTTCGCAGTGTCTTCGTCACTGAGACCTAATGATGGCATGACACCATTAAAGACCGCGCCATTGACAGTGATGGGGCCAGATTTACCATTTTTGACTGTATCAATAGTGCGTTTCCAGTCCGCATTAAAATAATCTGAGTTAGCCACAGGAGGAAACGCCCCTGGAATACCTTTACCATCACCTTGGTGACAGGCCGCACAGTTTTGTTGATAAACATTCTTACCAAACTTAAGTTGATCTTCGAGGGATGCCGCAGAGCTGACTTGTTCTTTATCTGTGACCTTTTGAATTGCTCCGCCTTCAGGTAAATAAACATTGTCAGCTGTTTTTCCAGAGTAAACTTCTTTATTTTCAGCGCCTTCAACTTTCATAATGCCTAAAGAACCTTTGTTGAAAGTTCTAAAGATCGAGTGATCGACAATGACAAGGTTACTTGGTACTTCAACTTTGTACTCGACGATGGCCGATCCGCCAGCGGGAATTAAAGTTGTTTGAATATTTGTATTAAATTCTGTAGAGCCTTCTCTGTAAACTTTATCGAATATTTCTCCGATAACGTGGAAAGAAGAAACTAAATTTGGACCGCCATTACCTACGAATAAGCGAACTGTTTCGCCGACTTTGGCTTTTAAAGCATTATCGCCAGTCATTGATGTTGTTGAACCGTTGAAGACAACATAAGTCGGTTTTTCATCGATCGCTTTTTCCATATCAAACGGTTGGTAGCCTTGTTTACCAAATTTACCTTTTGTATAGAAATCACCTTGCATGACATAATATTCGCGGTCTACTTTTGGAAGTCCTTCTTTAGGTTCAACCAAAATGAGTCCATACATTCCATTGGCAATGTGCATACCAACAGGAGCAGTGGCACAGTGATAGACGTAAAGCCCCTTGTTGATGGCTTTGAATGAGAAAACACTTTCGTGGCCGGGTAATGTGAATGAAGCAGCAGCTCCTCCGCCTTGTCCAGTGACGGCATGTAAATCGATGTTGTGTGGCATCTTAGATGAAGGGTGATTTTTCAAATGAAATTCGACAGAGTCACCTTCACGAACTCGAATAAAGCTTCCGGGAACAGTGCCTCCGAAAGTCCAAAACGTATAATCAACACCGTCAGTGATTTTCATTTTCTTTTCGATCACTTCAAGGTTCACAATCAATTTCGCAGCTGTTTTTCTTGTGATTGCTGGGGGGACGTTGGGTGGTGAAGTCAGAGTAGCAACTTCCTCTTTGAGTGTTTCGCCAAAAACTTGTCCGCTCAGTATAAATAGCGGTAAGAGTGTTGCGAGTATTAAGTGTTTTTTCATAGAGCCTCCAGTGCTTTTTGAGTGTGTATTTGTTGTGTCATATATAGGAATATACGGAGGAATTCCGGTTAGCCCATATGATATAAGTCATACGACCATACAGATCCTGAGAGGTCACCTGTTTTTTAGGCAGGTCTTCGAGATGAATTGGAAAACTTCCCGACAAAAGTCGTCTGGATTTGTAATCGCGCAGGGTGCATCAAATATTTTTTTCAATGTGACAGGATCAAAATCTGAAATTGTTAAAGTTTGAACAAGAATTCCGGCGGCTTTTGCCTCATCGAGAGATTTTCGAACATCTTTTTGGCCATGTGATCCTTCGTAGGGGTCAAGATCAGTCGGTTTTCCGTCTGTAATTAAAATCAGTAACGGTTTTAAAGTATTTTCTTTTACCAGTGTTTTTGTCGCATGCCGAATTGCGGGCCCAAGGCGTGTGTACTGGTGTGGAGTCAATTCGTGCGAGCGTCTAAAAAAATGAATCCAAGGCTCTTCAAAATTTTTCAGCTCTTGATAGTGGATTTTTTTTCTGGTTTCACTACTCGTAATAGCCACGCTGACTTTTTCAAACACGTCCTGAAAAATGAAACTGGCGACTGCGATCGAATCTTTAATAATATCAATCACTTTTTTTCCATTAACCCAAGTGTCTGTAGAATAAGAAACATCTGCAAGTATTAAAATTGAAATATCTTTTTGTGCTTTTCGTTTTTCTGAATAGATACGTGGACGCCCCGAGTAATTTTTTAATTCAGGTGTCAAACGAATCAAGCTATCCAGGTCAATGTCGGTTCCATCCAGAAGTCTGTTTTTCCAGGTTGGTGCGTTGACCAAGGTATCTAATTTTTTTTTCCATTTTAAAATCACGGATTGATATGAATCTGCTATTTTTTGTTTTAAAGTTTCGCTTTCAATTTTTTGTTCTGGAGCTTGAGGAAAAACAGTACAAAAAGATCGAATGTAGCGATTTTCTTTTTCATTCCATTCGGGATACTGGTAGCTTTGCTGATTTTCATCCACACTGTTATTCAATTGTTGCAATTTAAATTGCTGACTGTCTTGTCGATACAATGACGAAGCTTCGCCAATAGAAGTGTGTCGATTTAATTCAAGCTCGTCCAGTGCCTGTTCGTGGCTGTCTAAGTCATCGTCACCAGATTCTATTCTTCGACCGCCATCATAATCATCGGCGGTCTCCATTTTTTCAAAGCTGTGCAGAATGGGATTGACGGACTCCTGTTTTTTTTCATCTACATTTTCTGTAAATTCTTTTTGATTGCGTTTTTTCTGAGTTTGTTTTTCTTGAGCGTTATTTTTAGTCCCGATCGGTGATGTATTTTCAGGACTTAAGCTTAAGGTTCGAAAAGGCAACGGCACCGTGGCATGCAAAAAAAACGGAGGAATATCATTTCTTTTTTGGCGATTTAATAAAGTCAGCAATTCAAGATCAGAATCAGAAATCAAAGCTGAACGTGCTGAAATTTGTTTTTTCCAATAGATAAAAATAGGGTCAGTTTTTTTAACTGTATTTTCCATATGTGCTTCAAGATCAGCGAGGACATTTTTTTCAAAAAATGAAAACAGGGGAAAACAGGAATCGAGCCATAAATTAATTTCAGACATTTTCGACAGGATGTAAAGTCTGGGTGAAATACGCTGTCGATCGTGAAAAGCAAAGGTCAGATCAAGTGCCTTGATCGCAATCGATTTTAAGATCAACAGTTGGATCAAACGCAGATTTAAATCTTTATCGATTGTCCAATGAATTTCTTTGGGTAAAAGCAGATCCTTGTCAACAAAGCCAACAGACCATAAACTACCACCAAGATCACCGGTATCGGCAAACGGAGCGGCCATTTTGGTAAACATTTGAAGCTGTGTTAAGTAATCCTCAAGTGAAAGAGAGCCAATTTTAAGTCTATTTTTTTCATTTTGAGTTTTCCAAAGGTATGAAAATAATTTTTCCATACAAATTAAATATGCAAATTGATAAAGTCATTGATCGAAGTAACGATTTGTCGATCATCACTGAGTACCTCAGAAATCGCAATATGGCAGGCTTTTCTTGGGTTCATTCCATATTTGATCATCAGGGCTGCGTTGACAATCAGCCGTGTTGAAATCGTTTCTTTCAGCATCAGGTCTTCTTTAGATCTGATTTTGTAAGCTAGCTGTGAAAGCTGCTCGGCCCATTTTTTTTCAACACCTGTCAAGGCGATCAATAGATCTTTTTCTTTTTCTGTTGCTAGGTAATTCATTGCAAGAACAATGAATCTTTGTTTTGTCGAAGGTTTAATTTCTTTCAGCCCTTTTTGATAGCCCGGATTATAGCTAGCAATCAGCATAAATTCGTCAGTAGCTTTTAATGTGGAATTAATTTTATCAATGTAAATTTCACGACGGTGATCGGTCAAAGGATGTAATGCGACAATTACATCCTCGCGTGCTTCGGCGAATTCATCAAGATACAACAGTGCATTAGACTTGATGGCTCGGGTGACCGGGCCATCTTGCCAAACGGTTTCGCCGTTTTGAATTAAAAATCGTCCAATGAGATCGGCAGCATTTGTATCTTCGTTACAGGCCACTTTAATCAGTGGACGATTTAATTTGTTCGCCATGAATTCGACAAACTGTGATTTACCACAGCCTGTCGGACCTTTTAACAAAAGTGGCAACCGAAGTTTATAACAACTTTCAAAAACTTCAGCTTCATTATCTGTCGAATAAAAAACTAATTCATTGGATGCGCTCATAATTATGACTTCTCGATTTCACCAACAGGTAGACCAAAGCGAATAAAATTCCAAATGTAAGCTATGATTCCGGCAGTAAATAATGTGGCGGCCATGACTAATCCTAAGAAATGAACTTCGATTTCTTTTTGAACAAGCATGAAATCGAGTCCCATTTTTCGCTCTAGATACACTTGAGCAATTCCAGCAATACCAAAAGCCACGGTCATAGCTAACATTCCGATGTTCGAGGTCCAAAATGCAAATGTATTTGTTTTTGTATCTTGGAGTTTTCGACCTGTCATGTACGGCATAGTATAAGTAATAAGTGCGAGGACTAAGCAAGCATAAGCACCCCAAAAGGCTAAATGTCCATGCATAGCAGTCACCAGAGTACCATGAGTGTACATATTGACCTGCGGGATTGTATGAGCAAATCCCAAGAATCCAGCGCCAACAAACGACATGATGGCAGTTCCAAGCGTCCACAATAAGGCCGTTTTATTATCTACAATTTTTTTACCTTTGCGAGCCATCGCTAAGGCATATATAGCCATTCCTAAAAAGGCGATCGGTTCTAAAGCGCTAAAGACTCCACCAATCATCAGCCAATATCTGGGTGTTCCGATATAATAATAGTGATGTCCGGTGCCTAAAATACCGCTGAGGAAAGTAAATCCTACAATCACATACAGCCATTTTTCAATCAATTCGCGATCGACGCCTGTTAATTTAATTAATAGAAACGACAAGATCGCTCCCATAATTAATTCCCAAACACCTTCAACCCATAAGTGAACAACCCACCATCTCCAGTACGAATCATGAGTTTGATTATCAGTTTCAATCATTCCAGGTAAATACAATAAAGCCGCGGTCAGTAAACCAAAAAATAAAACGAGGCTTGTTGTTGTATGGCGTTTACCTTTCCAGATGGTGCCGCCAATGATTCCTATAAATAACAGAACATCAACAACAACGAGATAATCGAGTGGACGGGGAATCTCTAAAAACTTACGACCTTCCCACCATTGAAAATGAAAACCAATCACCGCTGTGACGCCAACAATAACAAAGGCAATCAATTGGATGTAGGCCCATTTGACTGACAGAATTTCTCGTTCGGACTCTTCGGGGATAATATAATAGGCTGCTCCCATAAATCCGGCAAGTAGCCACATCACTAATAAATTAGTATGTGTTGCGCGCGCGACGTTGAATGGAATAATATTATGAAGTCCATCCATTCCCATATGTGCAAAGCCCATAATAAATCCGTAAACGAGCTGTAAACCGAACAGCAACATACAGACTGCAAAAAACCAATAAGCTACTTTTTGTGATTGATATTTCATTTTGTCTCACCTTTCAAACTAGATAAATAAGTAGCAAGCTCTGTGATTTCTGTTTCAGACAGAGGCAATTTAGGCATTTTGGAATCTGTTTTGATTGAAGATGGATCTTTGAGCCATCGAGTCAGATAATCAGTATCAAATTTTGAACCTACGCCATCGAGTGCAGGGCCAACCACGCCACCTTGGCCATTTAATGTATGGCAAGCTGTACACATTTGGCTGAAAATTTTTGGTTGTTTGACAGTTTCAAGCGGATTGTTTCCTGATGCAGAATTTGATGTTGCCATGAGATCAGGTTTTGCGGGAAATCCATTTAAGTCCATTTTGCCAACCCAGACTAAAAACGCAGTCAGATCTTCAATCTCTTGATCTGTGAACTTATAGTTAATCATTTTCCTTTGGCCCGGAAACATGGCTTCAGGGTCTTTTAAAACAGACTTTACAAAACTTTCACCACGACGATCAATAACCTTTGTTAACTCAGGCGCATAGTAGGCACCTTCGCCCATAATGGTGTGGCAACCCATGCAGTTTTTTTTATCAAAAATATGTTTTCCGCGAATAGACGACTCGGTCAGTGCATTCGCATTTGTTTGTTTCGGAATTCGCTGAAAAGTATCAATGGTGAGGCCTATAAAAATGGCTGAAAAAGCCGCTGTGCCGATAATAAAAAAAGCTTTTGCTTGTGATTTTGAGAGCATTTTTTATCCACCTTGTTTTTCTTGAGAGTGACCGCCACACATTCCGCAACAACCAACTGCAGTTGTATTCAAAGGGTCTTCTTTTTGAATGAGTAATTCCCAGAATCCAGCTGCACTTTTCTGCGAGCTCCAGACTAGATTTTGAATGCTTGCTTCTTTGAGTAATCCCTCGAGTTCATTTGGTGACTGTTCACAGGTCAGTTTAAGACTTTTTCCAACTTTAAGGCCTTCGATCATTGAAAAAATGAGGCCCGTTTTATATTCCCCTTGGAAAGATGGAATATGTATTACATTTTGCTGCATGAAATCTCCTTTTAGTGTGAATTGATTTATGAAGTCAGCATATTAAATGTTGATTGAATCAGCGTATGATTTAAATCATACGCCTCTAGAGTTTCTGGTTTTAGTCTAAGGTCATGGATAACTCGACTTCAATTGTACTGACAACTGGCCGCCAAGCTCCCCAAAAATGTCCAACGGAAAAATTATCCGTGATATGGAAAGCGCTTTCGCTCTCAGGAGTTTTGCAGAATTTGAAATCACAGGAATTTCTATTTCATTCGGGGGGTGATGTTCAAAGCATTTTTATTGTGATTTCAGGCCATTTACTACTTCTTAAAAGTGAAACGGTTTTAGATATTTTAGAGTCCGGCCAATCGATGGGAGCTGCGCTCTTAAGTCCTGATCAAAGACAGCAAATATATCCAGTATCGGCTCAAGCTCTTGGCAGCTGTCAAGTGCTGCAGATCCCCTATCAAAGGGTCACTGAACTTTTAAAATCAAATCAAGACATTCAAAACTATTTTATGAGTCAATTCAGACAACGAATGGATTATTTGCAGTCCTGTCGAGCATTACAAAACAGACCTGTGGCTCATCGTATCGCTTATTTTTTAATTCAAAAGGAAAAACTTTTGTGCAATTCCGTGATCACTCGCAAAGTGATTGCAAAATGTGTTTGTACAACAACGGAAACAGTTATTCGCACACTGACGGAATGGCACAGAAATAAAATCATTGTCTGCGAAGGACGTGAAATCACTTTGCTTGACTTAAA
>JBPOIE010000122.1:0-10810 GCA_052034855.1 Bdellovibrionota bacterium
AGACGGTCTTTGTGTGTGAGTTTTGAAAAGCCTTTAAATAATTCAGCGTACTTCATACCAAACCTTTTTCTTTGAAATTGCAGACTGAACGACCTGTTCATAGTTTAGCATACCTGTACAAAATAATGCCGCTTTTAATTCAAAATCAAATTGATCCATGACATCTGACAATGGGTTACTTTTTTGTGTCTTATTCGGCGATTTTATTTTAGCCACCTGTACTGCCGCTTTCATTATTGGTTGAGCTATTCCCACAGCCTTCGCACCCATCGCTAAACACTTCGCACTGTCAACACCGGATCGTACTCCACCAGAGGCCCACACTTGCTGCTGAGAGCTGATTTGAGAGATCAGCTCTTGAGACTCCAATAAAATCTCGACTGCTGATTGCCCCCAGTCCAAAAACGCATAAATCGATTTATTTTGCTGACTGTTTTTCTGTGTTCGTAATGACTCAATCATTCCCCAATGACTTCCACCACGACCTGAGACATCCACAACTTGTACACCGATATCAAACAAACGACGGATCACCTTCGTAGAGATTCCAAAACCAACTTCTTTAATAATAATTGGAATCGCAGCTTTTGAAACTAATTTTTCAATCGCCATTAATGACCCTTGAAAATTGGCTTCTGATTTCTGAAAAACTTCTTGAAGTGGATTCAGATGAACAATCAATCCTAGTGAATTTAAATTTCGACTGAGTTCTAATATTTTATCAACTGGATATTGAATCAACTCTTCAATTCCAATGTTTGAAACAAATTGAACGTTACTATTTTTATTTCGGATTTTAGCCCACTCTTGGCGAGCCGAAGCGTCGACCAATTCACGCCGCTGAGACCCTACACACATGAGCCAATTTTTTTCAGCAGCTGCTTTGGCTAAAGCTTCATTAATTTTAAAACTGTCTTTATGCCCTGCGGTCATAGAACTGATAAAATGAGGAGATGAAAAAGTGTGCCCTAAAATTGGAGTCTGCAATGAAACTTCGGAGAATTTAAAGTCTGGGAGTGCCTGATGAATCAGTTGTATTGTTTCAAAGTGCGTAGAAGCCAAATTTTGTGACTTTGTATCCAAAGAAAATTGAATATGATCTTTTTTTCTCTGTTCAAATTGTTTTTGATCAGTTTTTTTTTGATCAGTTTTTTTGCTATACATATTTTTTAGAGGCATGATAGTTATTTTTTAACTCTTAAATTGCAAAAAAGCTATGTCCTTCGCAAATAAAAAAAGCGAGGTAAAACCTCGCTTTTTAATCATCAATTTTTTTAAAACTGACTATTTAATTGCGTGCTGGCACAGAGCTGTAAATGCTGCTGCATCAGAGATCGCTAGTTCAGATAAAACCTTACGGTCTAAAGTGATTCCAGCTTTGATCAAGCCACCCATTAAACGTGAATATGTAGTTCCATTTAAACGAGCTGCTGCATTGATACGAGTATTCCATAAAGCACGGAAAAGACGTTTTTTCATCTTTCTGTGTTTATAAGCGTAAACCATACCACGGTCATTTTTTTCAACCGCATGAGTGTATGATCTCGAACCAGCCGAGTAGTAACCTTTTGCTCTTTTTAATACTTTTTTATGACGACGACGGTTCGTCATTCCCGATTTTGCGCGAGGCATATCTGTCTCCTACTTAAAAGCCGAATTGGCGCTTCACTTGAAGCATGTTAGCATCGTCGACCAAAACCACTTGACCTAGAGGACGTTTTCTTTTTGAACTCATGTGTGAGTTCAAGTGTCGCATACCAACTTGTTTGCGTTTCACTTTGCCGCTTTTAAGAACGCGCATGCGTTTTTTTGCACCTGAGTGCGTTTTCATTTTCATGAATTCCTTCCTCTTGCAGGGCGAAATTGCGAAATGCAATCTACTTTGTAAGTGTCATGTAGGGTTTCACTCAAAATTGATGATGTGAAACCTGTCAAACACTTGCTCTACTGCTAGCCTTAATGTGAAGGATGAAATTAGTCTTGATGCTCCAAAAAATCAAGTCCTATATGACTTAAAAAACAGTGCTTACATATTGAGCATGTGTAAATAGTACATTAACCTAAATTACCCTCAACAAGACCCCGCCAAAGGTATATGAACTCAGCCTTCAGATTAAACACATTTTCAAAGCTAAGGAATTCTATGAAACAATTAATATTTGTGCTTTTTTTAATTTTAGTTCTTAAAATCCAAAGTTTTGCCTGTGAAAATCCAGAGTTCAAAAATCAACTGATTCAAAGTGTTGAAAAATCAATCCATACAAGCTGCACAGAAGTATTACTCAATAAAGAAAAAAAATCGCTCATTTTGAGCTGTCAAAATCAAAAAAACTATACGATCAGCTATGATGAAAAATCAGTGTATCTTTTGACTCAAACTATTTCAAAATACCCTTACATCAGCCAATGTTGGATCGAGGGACAGATTACCAGCCAATGCTCAATCCGACTGGCTCCAGAAAAATGTCAAACTTGGGATATGAAAGATTAATTTTTAAAAAAGCTTGCCCCCCTAAACTGTCACAATGTGAAACATTTTGACAGTTTAGAGCGATCCTATTCGTCCACACTCAGTATCTAGATTGCAATATTTCTGTCTTAGGACGTATTGCATAAATGAAGAAACCAGTGCTTATCTTATTATTATTAACTGCCCACGTTGTTGCGGACGCTAAACAATGCGAATCGCTATTTAAACATGGACAGGAACCTTTCGAAATTTCAATCTTATCTAAAAAATCAACTTTACCAGTGTTTTCTGAGCTTAAATCTCAAGTTTTAGACCAAGAACGATTTATTGATATCTATGTTATTCTAGAGAGCATCAAAGAATCTGGCCTCGAGGAGTTAACGACAGAAGATCGACAGAAGCTCGTCCAATTCAGACAGGATATTTCTTTTTTAAGATCAACCTACGAGACTCTATCAAAGGACCACAAAAGTCCAAAAAAATTCGATGCCTTTGTTAAAGTTTTTGGGAAACTCAAAGATTTAATGTTGATGAACGAATCAGATAAATCACAAGCGCTGGCCGCCCTCATCGTTCAAAATTTCAACATGACAGATTTTTCAAAACTGATTGTCGAAAAACCATTAGCTCATAAAAAATCAATAAAAATGTATGTCAAAGGTAAAAAAATAGAGATTAAAAAAATTCTCAATGGACGAACGACTGTGGATCAAATCCATACAGTCCGCAAATCAATGAGAAATTTATACCGTTACTTGATTATTCAAAAAGATCTTCTGGCACTGAATGAAGTTCAAGCTGGACAGTTTAAATATCAATTAAAATACTTAAAGCAAATCAACGAAGAGCTGGGCGTGATATGCGATACAAACGCCAGTCTCATTCTAGACGGTCAAATCAAAAAGAGCTTTCCGTACAAATTGGAATTATCACTGATGCAACGAATTGAATATTTTATTTCAACAGTTTCAGTCGATTTTGCAGAATCAGTCAATGTCAGCACCAAGGATACTTATGAATAAGTTCTTTTTATTTATTTCTCTTTTTATGACAATTCATACAAATGCAGTTGCAAAAGCAGCTGTACAATGCACAAGTTTATTTGAATCGACACACGTCGATGGCGTCACCAAAAAATCTTATCTTGAACAACGTTCGACTGATAAGGAAACTTCGAATTTACAAATTATTCCTATGGATTTTAATGCAAATCCAAAATTTTCAGCTCTTGAAATCATCAGACTTTCATTAACAAGCTCTTCATTTTCTTTGCTTGAAAAAAACTATCTCAACAAGGATAAAATCATATTGGGTTTTATCCTCAAGGAAGGTTCAACACTTGAAGTGAGTTACGCCTCAAATTCAAAGTTCGAGGACCAATTCCTCATCGAACAAGTTAACATTCGAACAGCAACTGGATACAAAATCAAAATCGCCGAGAATTTAGTCAAAGAAAATGACTTCGAATTAAAGACTGATCTCTTTGATCTGACTAAGTTTATAGGTGGAAATACAAATTTAGAACTTAAAGTTCCATTAATTATTCGAGGTCAGACACTGGCACACATCGCAGAGCAAGCTAAAAACTTTGAACTTTTCACAAAAGATGAACTTCGATCTCTGTATACTACGAAAACAGAAAAGCAAATCGCAAGAACCGTTTTTATTCGCAAAGCGAAAGATTTATTTTACAAAGTTCTGGTGAAAGAACCGTTCAAAATTCTAATTGGCGGTGTAATGATGTTCTCTGTGATGCAAATGGGAAAAAGCATTGAACCTGTGGTTTTACCTGCCGTTCAAACTCAGCAGACTGTCGTTTCAGCAGCCGCACAAACTCAGCAAGATAACTTTCAATTTACCCACAAAGACAAATCAGGAAATACTCAAACTTTTCAAGTGAAAGCGCAATCAACTCAAAACTCGGAGCAAATCAACTACTCAATTCATCGAATTAAGTAATCTGACTCAGATACTACTGCATTTGTCTCATTATGAGAAATCGCTGAATTCTTGAAACCTAATTTGTCACTGTAATCAAGATGTTGACATTCTCCCCGTCTTAATTTGCATATAAGATCCATCCTGATGGTCGTTTATTTGCAGCTTATAGCTCTATGAACTTCAAGGTGACCTTTCTGTATTTGATTGTTTATTTGCTCTTCAGCACATCATCGCTGATGGCTGCACCTCAATGTCAGTCCTTATTTCAAAATATCAGTTCATCTGAACTTTCGACAAAACAAACCGTTCAGCTGAATTTAAAACTTTTCATGGAACGTTTTAAACCACAACAAATTACAACCGAAATGGTGAAAAACTTAGCCGACTCAGTAGCCACTCTATTATCAGATACAACTGGCAAGCGGATCGAAAACAAAGTCACAGCTGATGCGACTGTAGTTCAAGATGCACTTTTAAATTTTAGGAATAAATTAAAATCCCTAGGTCTTGAACTGATCGACCGTGATAAAAAAACAATAGGTCTGAGAAATGTGACTTACACGGAATACACGCGTCCATTTTTTATTTCAAATCAGGTCTTACAAAAAATGGGTTTCGATGTTCGCCCTGAAGCTTTAGAGAACGCTGATCAAAAAACAACAGTTAAGATCAGAGTGAGATCCTATGGAACCGTGGACGAATCTTTAAGCTCGTTTAATATTCAAGATATCAATTTTGCGGAGTTTACTAAAGATCGTGCTTTTGTAGAATTTAAATTTAAAGATCCAAGCTACGAAGGCGCTGTCTTTAAACCACAAATGTACATGAAAAAAGAATACATCAAACTTTTTGGCACTGAAGAGTTTGTTCGTCGGTTTACGGAAATCAAAACTGATACTTTAGCCAACCTCAAAATATCTTCTAAAAAAACTTTAGATCAAAAATCAGTCGAAGCTATGTTGCAATTTATATATAATGCCCACACTTCAAAACTTGATTTATCGACTGCCGCCATCAATCTTTACGAAAGATCAGCTCAATCTGTTGCATTGAAGTACCAATCAGCAAAAGACCCTGGTTTCGACAAAAAATACGGTCCTGTTGAAGACATCGAATTACAAATGACATTTGATCAGTTGATTTCGCTCTATATACCAGAGCAAGGTTATATGATCGGAACCGGTCAATACTATAAAGCATATGCTCCTGAACAAGTTGTTTCAGAGTTCAAAACACCAACATTGATAGCTCATCATCTCCAACGCGCTTTAAATGAAGCTAAAAAAGAAAACAAAATTGGTCTTATCGTGACAGAGACTCACGCCAAAGAATTGGATCAGTTGGTTCCTGGATTTAAAGACTATTTATATATGATCAACGAGATAATACAAAAACGCGATGTTGAAAAAAAGTTAAACAGCGGCAAATGGGGCATTGCGATCAAAAACATTGCGCAGCACTTAAGTCGTCAGATTAAAGAATTATTTGATACAGAAGGATTACTTCAATAATGAAAAATAAATTAATTGCAATTTCAGTTTTACTTTTTAGTGTCACAAGTTTTTCACAACTCATGAACTCAAAAGATGCGAATCAACTTAAAAATGAAGTTCGATATATTCCTAATACATTAGACTCAAGTTTACTGACCGGACGTAAAATAAGTCCACTACCATTGACCTTCGCAGGACTTGGCGAAAAAGAAATTGCCCTGACGTTTGACGACGGCCCAAATCCAATCAATACACCGATTGTTTTACAAACACTGAAAAAATACGGTGTTAAAGCTACGTTTTTTGTTCTTGGAGAAAATGCAAAAAAATACCCTGAGCTCATTAAACAAATTGTTGCCGAAGGGCATAACTTAGCCAACCATACATGGTCGCACAAAGTTTATCAGAAAGAACAAACACCTGCACAATTTAGATCTGATATTATCAGAACTCATCAATTACTTGTTGAGCTTGTTGGCGAGCAAAATGTTGAACCTTTTTTTAGATTTCCAACTGGTTTTGCAGCAGGCACCAAGGAAGCTCAAAATATGTTGAGCGAGCTGGGTTTTGCAAATTTTTACTGGTCGATGAGCGCTCATGATTCACGAACTAAAGATCCGATGACTGCACTTAAAACATCCTTAGATATGATCAAAGAATTTAAAAAAGGATTGTTCTTATGTCACGATGTACGACCACACACAGCGGCCATGTTGCCTTTATTTTTGGAACAACTCAAAGAACAAGGTTACACAACTATTCAATTTAGTTCGAAATAAAGAGGCGATATGAAAATGACTCAAGCACTCTCAATTTTACTGTTGACCACACCCGCCTTTGCGCAAATGAATGTCGTCAATTCTATTTCTAAAAATGGAATCGCCGAAAAATGTTTTTATCCAGAAAAAGTTCTTGGATACTCTGTTGATAAAAAGCAGGCGAAGAATTTTGAAAAACTCTGTGATATCGATCCTTATTCGATGAAATCGCAAAATGCTGATAAAAAACCTGCACTGATCTGCCCCAAGCTGATGAGCTCATCCCCAGGTCTTTATCTGATCGAGAATAATTCGTATTTGGAAAATGATCTGTTTAAGTCAACAGTTTGCTCCACTCGCCGGCCGCAAAAAATGATCAATGGCGTTGAATATAAAAAATTAGCTAAATTTAAGACGTCCCTTGGATTCACAAAGGCTCATTCATCAGTGGTTTATAACTATTTATCGAAAATGGTTTTTGAAAACTTAACTGTTCCCGAAGCTGTTTTCCGGTCCCTCGATTATAGCGAACAACGAAAAGAATCCGCATTTGCAATGAATCAAATCCAACGTTTAAAAATTCCAAAAACTCAGATTATCGTTGATTCATGGGAATGGCTGAACCAAACATATTCTGCGAAATTACCGACAGCAGAACTAAAATTTGATGATTCGACGATCTTAGGAATCCTGATTAAGGATTTCAAAGCGATTCAATATGTTGAATTGGCCGCAGGACCGACAAATCAAACTGAAACTGAAAAAAATCAAGTTTACAAAAATGTTTTCTCTGAAAAACCAATTATTCAAAATTATTCGCAAATCCAGAAATCTGAGATTCAGAATCTGTTTGAAACTCAGGGTATATCAGAAATGCTAGTGATTGACTTTATTTTGAGCCAAAAGGATCGCTATGGTTCATACGGGAATATTCACTATATTCCTTACTGGTTGAAAATATCAGGCTCCTATTTTGATTTCGTTAAAGCCACTTTAGAGGACTCAGAAAAGCGTGTTGAAGCCGCTGAAATCAAAGAAAAACAAGCTCAAGGCTATTTTTTGATCAAACGCATTTCTTTACTCGATAACGATGCTGCGATCAAAAGTCCAAAAGAGAACTCGAACCTTAAAAGAAATGTTCCCGTTCGTATCAGACATATGAGCCAACGAACATATTCAAAAATTCAAAATTTGAATCAACTTTTTGAAAACAATCTAAATGTTCAAGAATTTAAAAATGCTTTTTTATTAAAAGACTCAGATATGAAGAATATTGAATTCAATCTGAAAGCTGTCAGTGAGATTCTAAAAACAAACTGTAAAAGTGGTTTCTTAAAGTTGGATTTAAATACTGAAGACATTGCCGCTCAAAGAACGAACGGCAATGTGTGTGAGTAATATTGATATCTAATCTTCGTCGTGCTCTTCAGTGTGCGACGTTGAAGTTAAATCTTCTTTAGAAAGCTCTGGAAGAATTTCTTTCGCTCCTCCTTTTGGAGGATTCGCTTTTAAGTAATCTTTGATTTTTGCTGGGTCTGGTCCCAAAAGCGCAAACATGTTTTTACCTTCTGTTTTCGGAGGCGCTTCAACTATGCAAAGATCTTTAACGAAATCGATGGCTTTCTTGATCACTTCCAAGCCCATTTCTTGGTGGGACATTTCACGACCCATGAAGCGAAGGTTGATCTTCACTTTATCACCCTCTAGTAAAAATCGGCGCGCATGCTTCATCTTAGTTTCAAAATCATGCAAATCAGTGCGCGGACGCATTTGGATTTCTTTAATCACAACAATGACTTGTTTTTTTCTTGAAGCAGCAGCTTTCTTTTTGTTTTCGTATTTGTATTTTCCGTAATCCATCACTTTACATGTTGGTGGATTTGCTGTTGGTACGATTTCAATAAGGTCTAAACCACGATCTTCTGCGATACGAATTCCCTCAGGAACACTCATAACACCTAACATTTCACCGTCTTCACCGATGACTCGAATTTGTTGCGCGCGGATGTCACGATTGACACGTAGTCCACCGTCGTTACGTTTTTTATCACGATCAAATTTATTGTTAGGACCTTTGAATGGGGGTCTTGATACGAATTGATTAATGGCCTGCCTCCTGTGGTAGGGATTGTTTGTTTCCTCCGCCGTCGGCGGAAGTCTTTAAATCATGATCAGCCGACAAAAATCGACTGTCTCTGTTTTTAATTATAATCTGACATGCGTCTTCCCACTTTAAGTTATTATAAAGTGTTCCGTTACTCAAACGAATTGAAACTGTGCCCGCTTCGGCCTCTTTATCACCGACGATCAGCATATAGGGTACTTTACGAAGCTGTGCTTCACGAATTTTAAAATTGAGCTTTTCATTACGTCGATCAAATTCCACGCGGATCATGTTGTCTTTTAAAAACGACTCCACTTTTTCACAAAATGGATTCACGCGATCTGTCACATTCAGAATAGTCACTTGAGTTGGCGATAACCATACTGGTAAATGCCCAGCCGTATGCTCTAAATAAACCCCGATAAAGCGCTCGAGCGATCCTAAGACAGCACGATGGAGCATGAGTGGAGTATGCTCAGCATTATCTTCGCCGGTGTATTTTAATCCAAAATTTTGCGGAAGATTTGGATCACATTGAATTGTTCCTAATTGCCATGGACGTTTTAAAGCATCCACAAACATAATATCTAATTTAGGACCGTAAAACGCACCATCACCTGCATTGATCGTGAATGGAATATCTAAGATTTTCAAAGCTTGCTCTAAGGCGCCTTCAGCTTTGTCCCAGTCTTCTTCTGTTCCGATGCGGTTTTCTGGGCGAGTTGATAAATAAACTTTAAATTCACTCATCCCCAATTTTTGATAAACTTCATTCAACATTTGTACGAAGCCTTTAATCTCATCTTGTAATTGGTCTTTTGTACAAAAAATATGACCGTCATCTTGGCAGAAGGTACGAACACGAGTCAGACCTGATAAGGCTCCTGAAATTTCGTATCTATGAAGTCTGCCGAAATCGGCCATACGGTATGGAAGATCTCTGTAAGAGTATTTTTCAGAAGCAAACAACAAACAATGACTCGGACAATTCATTGGCTTTGAGCCAAAATCTCGCTCGTCCACTTTCGTGAAAAACATATTGTCTTTGTAATTGGCTAAGTGTCCCGAAGTTTTAAAGAGTTCAGTATCAAAAATTTGTGGCGTGATCACTTCGTTGTAGCCGTATTTAAAATACAACTCGCGCAAGTACTTTTGAAGTTCGTTATAAACGACAGCTCCACGACCTGTAAAAAACGGCGATCCTGGCGCCCAAGGATGAAATGTGAACATCCCAAGCTCTTTACCTAATTTTCTATGGTCACGCTTTTTAGCTTCTTCGATATTTTTAATATATTCTTCAAGATCTTTTTTATCCATGAAGGCCGTCGCATAAACCCGCTGAAGCATCGCATTGGATTGATCTGCTTTCCAGTAAGCTCCGGCAACACTCATCAGTTTAAATGATTTAATCTGACCTGTGCTTTGCACATGAGGACCACGACATAAATCAAACCAATTTCCTTGATGATAAATACCAACAACAGTTTCACCCTTTGCCGCTAAGTCTTGAATCAATTCAACTTTGAATCGCTCTTTCATTCCAGAAAAAGTTTCGATGGCTTTTTCAATCGGCCAATTTTCACGAACCAATGGAAAATCTTTTTTCTGAAGTTCTTCCATTTTTTTCTCAATCTTTTCAAAGTGTTCCTCTGTAAAGTTGAAGCTTGAATCGAAGTCGTAATAAAAACCATTTTCGACCACAGGGCCGATCGTCACTTTAACTTCTGGCCAAATTTCTTGAACGGCTTGAGCCATCAAATGAGCCGCCGAGTGACGAACAACATCTAAAGCCTCTGGAGATTTCGTTGTAATAATTTGAAGCTTAGTACCGTCTTTGAGCGGTGTTCTAAGATCAATCACGTCAGCTTGACCATTAATTTTCGCACCCAAGGTATCTTTGGCTAAACGTGCACCAATAGAGTTTGCAACCTCTAATGTTGAAGGTTCATGATCAAAAGTTCGAACTGAATTATCAGGAAGGATTATATTTACATTCATATTATGTTTTCTTTAAAAATTGAGACATTAAAATTGAGTAGACAAA
>JBPOIE010000094.1:0-22440 GCA_052034855.1 Bdellovibrionota bacterium
AAAAAACTCAGCTTCAACAACTGCAACTTCTGGGTGATTTCTTAATTGATCGATCACTTTTTGATTTGGCGTTTGGATAACCATACCATTGATGTTTTTTAATGAACTTTTCAGACCGTATGCACGCCCTGCTTCATTTTGCATAAAACTTTCCATGGCCATGTGTCCTTGCTGACTTTTATAGATCACGAGGTATCTATTCTTTGCAGCAACTGAAGCCTTCGCAGATGTAGCCAATCCTGTAGCTAAACCTAGAGCTAATGTAAGCTTTAATGTTGTTTGTATAACAATGTTCATAAATTCCCTCTTTCTTGAGTTGGAAAATTTGGTCCAAAAACCATCGACTTTCGTCTGTGTTTGAAATCTGAACCCATTTTGGAACTTTTTACAAAATTTATTTTAAAAAAATTGAATAAAAAAATCATACACTTAGGAGTAATTCAAAAAGTGAAATGATCTGTCAGGGATACAAAGTTCCATTTTGGAACCAAGTGGCTTTTTATTTGATTTGAACCCATCTCTATTATGATTGTTTTAGCGAGACATAAGCTTTACTTATAGCATGCTAACAATGTAAGCTGATTGATAGTATGCGGCGCGTAACATAGAAGTCTGATGGCCGTCATAAAAAAACTAATTTTTTGCAGTTATTTGCTGAACGGATTCTCGAATCCAATTTTTATAGAACGTCATGTTTTCGTAAATTCCATATTGAAAACAACTGGGATCTCCACGTGAGACGGAGCCGACAAGGACGTATTTATTTTCTGAATTTTTAATAAACACAGGCCCCCCAGAATCACCATCACACGATCCCGATTTTTTTTCTTCCGTACGAAATTCAAAACGAACGGCTTCAACGACATTAACTTCTGTGGCTTTCAAATAATCATATTGATCATCTTCATCACGGCCATAGCCCGCAATCAAAACAACAGAACCTTTTTGCACGAGATCTTGATCAGAAATTTCAGCGGGCTCAAAACCTACCGGCAATTCACCACTAAAAGCAACAACCATCACATCATTTGCAGGATCTTCCACAATACCTACAATCGATTCATCGTAATCTGGATGCTGTAAATGACCGGTGATCGGTAAAAGTTGAAGACTCTTTTTATTTAAACCAAAACTGATCGAGGCTTTAGAAATATCAGGTAAACAGTGGGCCGCAGTTAAAACAGCATTTTTAGCAATTAAAACACCTGTGCACTTTGTCTCGCCTTTTTTAAAAATACCAACAACATGTTTTGCAAAAAGATCTGATTTAGAAACTTCACGTCCATTAATAATAGCTGGGATAGATTGTGATCGTACTAAGTTTTGCTTTGAATTTTCAGAAACCTGACAAGCTGTCAAAATTGAAAATAAAAAGATCGAAAAAATAAAATAGAATAACTTCATAACACCCCTCACTGTCAGGAAGGGTTAGATACTGAATACAACCAGTAAGGTCAAAGATTATCGGTACGGCTCGATAAAGTCTGCTGTCAGTTCGAAAGAAGCGTCACCGTATTGGGATTTTTGTGTAGAAATTTTAATTTCACCGTAAACCCATATCGGACCGTTAGCCGCTGGCGCACCATTTTTCATCTTTACATAAACCATTTGATTCGGAGGAGGTGCCGGCACATGAATACAGGCTTGTGGACTTGGTACCAATAGGAACTCTGTAACCAAACGCTGATTGTCCTCCAAGGGCACCATGAAACCAGGAATTTTAACTCGTTGACCATCCAGTTTTGTCAGACTCTCTGGAGCCTTGTTTGTTAAATAATCGAGCTCTCCTAAAGCGCGCCAATCGAGTTCAGACGCCACACCACCATTTTGGCCCTTGAAAAAATAAAGACCAGCACCAACGGCAACGCCAAAAGAAAAAACCCCAATGAGAACCCATTTAACCATATTATAACTTCCTTGCTCAGATTCAGATTATGCAGAACATTTCGAACAACATCCAGAAATTTGTGCAGCTCCACTGATTTTAAATCTCGCTTCACCGAAAATATAAGACTCCAAAGTCTTTTGAATTTTTTCTGGGAGCAGAGTTTCCTCAACAGAGTCACAACTTTCGCAAACTAAAAACAAGTGCTGATCTTTCACTTGATCAAAATGATTTATATTCGAACAAAAAATGTATCCCAAATCACCGACAGCATGAATCAATCCCACTTTTTCAAGCACCTCTAAAACTCGATACACAGAGACCCTGTCCAAATCATGTTTTTGTCCTAACTCACAAATCTCTACTGGGCGTAACGGTCGATCTGCTTCACTTAAGAGATCAATTAAAACTTTGCGAGGTTGGGTGATTTTGTAACCTGTCGACGTCAAAATATTTTCCGCAATTAAATTCTTATTCGCAATTGGATCAAGATTTTTTAATTTCATTTAGGATTCACTCTCTGACAGTTATCGTTTCCTTTTGAAAAATCACACTCAGTTTGTTTGGCATCTGCTCCAGATTCAGTTCTGTATTTTTGTTTATAGATTTCAGACTTTTGTTTATACATTTTTAAAATAGCCTCTTCATCATCGGCATTATTTTTTCCGAAACAGGCTGGACACGCAAGAGTAGAGTCACTGACTAATAAAATTAAAAATAAATACTTAAAACAATATTTCATGACACTAAACCCTGACCGATAGGCCATCTTTAAGAGCAAGACGACTTGCGCGATAGGCCGGAACTAAACCTATAATTATTCCAAAAACAAAAATGGAACTTAAATAGATTATTTCGACCGAGGTCACTGCAGAGCCTACGATATAAAATCCAAATTGTGATTCCAGCCAACTCGACAATATAAAGAAAGCTGACAGTTCTATAAACAGTCCAAAGAAAATCCCAAGTAATGTTAAAAATGCACTTTCAAAAACTAACAAAGCTGTGATCTGCGCGGGTCCTGCACCAATGGAACGCAAGATCGACATTTCTCGGCGACGTTCATTCAGTCCCGCTAAAATTGTACTTAACATCGAAAATAACCCGACAACTAAAACCATCATCGAAATGATTTTTAAAACAGTTTCAATTTGGCTGAGTCCTCTCCACAAATCCGAAAGTGTCGCCCCTGGAATGATCGCAAGCAGTGGTTCATCGGCATAATTATTAATTTCTCGTTGTAATCTTAATGTTTCAATTCTGGATTTCGTTCGGAGAAAAAAAGAAGTGATTTGTTCGATCTTTAAGTTCTCTTTTGAGATTTGATTTTGCGGCGTTGTTTTGTCTTTCGTCGGTGCCGCTCCTGACTGCCAATCAATGTGAATCGCTTCCATGCCATACAAAGAAATATAGAGAGTTTGATCAATCGCAGTTCCGGTTGGTTTTAAAATACCAGTGATTTTAAAAGGTTTATCATCATGCAGCTGAATGCCTTCGCCGCGAGTCACTCCATGAGCCACAACAACGGGATCATTTATTTTATAATTTAATTTTTTTTGAACATCAGAGCCGATGACAACATCCCAAACTCCAAGCGCAGGATTTCCGGAAACAAATTCCACCCCCTGATTTCCACGAAAACGATAATGCTGGTAAAAATTTTCATCTGTTGCAACAACGCGAAAACCTTTATGCCCATCACCCAAAGAGTATGGAATTGTCCACTCCACGGCAGGATTTTTTTGGATATCTTGATAGCTTTGCATCGAAATATTATTCGACGCATTTCCCATATTAAACACTGTGTACAAAATCAAATTCAACGGACCCGTTCGACCACCGACCAATAAATCAGCCTGACTGACAGATTGAGTAAAGCCTTCTTCTGAAGAACGTTTTGTTCTTTCCACGGCTAAAAGCAATGTCACACTGAGCGCAATGGACAAAACCGTCAAAAAACTTGAAAAAATTCGATTTCGCAAAGATTTAACAGCGAGTTTTAAATAAATCATAAATAGCTCGCTTTGTTGATTTCAACTAAAGAAATGGACTGATCAAACAATTTCTCGAGAGCTCGATCATGACTGACAAATAGAAGCGCTGTCTGCGATTGATCACACATTTCGAAAAGCAACTTGATGAACTTTTCGCGATGATCATAATCCAAAGCGGAAGTTGGTTCATCCGCTAAAATAAGCTCAGGTTTTCCAAGTAAAGCTCGGGCGGCTGCGACTCGCTGCTGCTGACCGACAGAAAGCTCAGTTACTGATTTATTCAAATAATCGACAAGACCTAGTTTCTCACACATCGACAACACAATTTTATTTTCTTCCTGAAGCGGAACGCTATTGCGACGATGAGCGCTTAAATTTAAAGGTAAAACGATGTTTTCATAAACACTCAAATAAGGAATCAAATTAAAACTTTGAAAAATATAGCCCATTTTAGCTGCACGGAATTGATCCCGACCACTGGCTGACATATTCTGTAATTGTGATCCACAAACAGTGACCGAACCAGATTCTGGCACTAAGACGCCAGCCAAGGTCTCAAGCAAAGTCGTTTTTCCACAACCACTAGGACCAAACAAAAAAGCCTTCTTGTTTTTCGCTAAGGCAAATGTCGGAATATCCAAAGTGTATTTGGATGTTCCGGCATATTTAAATTTAATATTTTCAAGAGTTATTGAATTCATCAAATCAGCTTACTTAAAACCTATTTAAGTTCAAGAACAACGGGTTTTGATTTCACTTCGGCAGTTTTTTGAACAGTATCTGCCAACACAGTCACATCAAGATCTTTTATTTTTTTAAACGAGGTAAAATCAAAAGTCACTTTTGAGCCCACAACAGATTTTACGCAAGTGACTTGAAAACTTGCCACGAAATCAGAATGTTTACTGGAGTCTGACTCTGGAACGATTTCAATTTTTTCTTTTGTAAAAACACAACCTAAAGCTGAATCAAACTGGATCAACTTTGCAATATTGGCATCCATATTAGTCTTAGCCTCTGTTACAGTTTTTTTATCTTTTTCAGTTTTTGCCAAATGTTCGAAACCAACAACACCTGCCGATGCGGCCTTAAACTCAACTTTTCCTTTCCATTGATCAAATGCGATATTTAATGTTGCACCACCATGAACGTGGGCTTCGTGATGACGGTGTTCTTTTTTTTCTTTGGCAAAAGCCAAAGACGACAGAACTATGATAGTAATAAAAATATTTTTCATAAAGAGCCCCTTGTTGTAAATGCAATTTTGTTGCATTTACAACATTGAGACTATTTCTGAATATAAGCAAGAGGCCTAACGCGCTGGGCGAACAAGATCTAGATCCCAATATCCGAAAGTTTACGAAAAAATTCTCCGACAGTGATCACAACATCCATATCTGTCCACGATTTTTTTTCACCGACGGGTTCTTTTTTTAATAACTCAGCCAAATGAAACAACAAATCATTTGTGGTAATAATACCAATGACACTACTCTCAGAATCTGTCAGCAGAACACTCGATATTTTCTTTTCGATCATTTTTAAGGCCACAGTTCGTAACGATTCACTTTCAGTGACGTATTCAACTGGATAGGAGGCTATCACTTCAACGGGTAAATTCTGATACTGTGGAATGTCGGTTAAGTCTCGCGAAGAGAGCACGCCTTCAATTTTGTTGTCTAAATCAACGACAGGTAAATGATGTATACGCTTTTCTTTCATCAGTAAACGAGCCTCAGCGATCGTAGAACCTTTTACGATACAGACCACTTTTGTTTTAAACGATTGCTTCATAAATCCACCTCTGATTTACACATTACACGTATTTTTTGAACGTATTATGACCAGCATCATAGAACTGGGTTAATTCGGCTCTAAAATGAAAGGATTGGAGGTTTGCGATGAATATTAAACTCAAAAATCATATCACTTCGTCTCTGATCACTGTGACGACCCATGAGTCCCTAGAGACCGCATTAAAAACAATGCAGAACAGAAAATTCCGACATCTTCCTGTCACCGACGATACAGGAATGATCGTGGGACTAATTTCAGATAGAGATATCTACAAAGGGCTGAGTCAAAATCAAACTCAAGTGTCTGCGGTGATGACGACTCATTTAAAAAAAGTTGATGTCAACGACAATATTCAAGATGTCATTCGGTGCATGGTCGACAACAAAATATCTGCCCTACCAGTCACGCGAGATCAAGAAATCATAGGACTCGTTACGACAGAAGATCTGATGTATTTACTTTTAAAACTGCTGGATGAAAGTGATGACGGTCCTACATTACTGACCGACTTTGTCGAAAGTTTTAAAGGATTATCCGAAAGCTTTAAATACCCGAATTACATCACTTAAAAAAAGACTAGGGGGGCGGACCGAGATCAATCCATTCGCCTTGCGGTAACTCTTCGCGAGATGGACTTGTTTCGCCGCAAAAAGAGCCTAACACGGTACGAAGATGTCTTGGGAAAAAATCGAGTTGCTGCCAAGGGTAATAAATATAGGCCATGAGACTATACGGATTTACTTCCTGTGAAACAAAACTACGATCAGGACATGAGACATCTTCGTATTCATCTGGTAATCCCAAGTGATGGCCGACTTCGTGGGAAACGACTTTACAAAAATCAACCTCGTTAATTTTATAAAAATTTTCTGCATTGCCTCGTCCTTCGTAATTATAAAAGTTAATCATACGAGTTGGAATGAGAGGATCTGTGGATTGGGGCTCTCGATCAGAGTCAAATAGCAAATTCACCTGAACACCGTAGCGAGACCAAACGCTTTGATTTAGAGGAACACATGATCGCGCCAATTTCAACATGGCTTCAGCCTCTTGAAAACGGGTTGATGTCGGCAGTATCTTTAATCGAATTTTAAAATTTAGACTTAATTGATGGTTCCTATTTTTAATCAGAAAATTTGATTTTGCTGAATAATACAAGTTAGGTTTTTTACAGAGTTGAGTAAACCGATAATTGATCAATTGAGTTTTTGCTTCAGAAGTTCGCAGAGAACACTCACTGACCCACTTGAAATTTTCATCACGAATAAGATCCACTTGAAAAAAAGCTTGCGTCGACGACGAGAAAAGCACCAGCACTAAAAAGAGTCGCCCGAAATAGAGATTATTCACGATGACTCTAGTGTACCCAAAATAGTCAGAAAACTGAATCTACAATATCAATCAAGACCAAAGTCTAATGATTAAGTTTTCTCTTTTTCTTCGAGCTGACAAGAGCCGTTTTTCACTTTGTTGTTTTCAAGATAATAATCAACATCAAGATCTAATTTCAACAAACCACTTTCACAGTTTGTTTTTAAAATCTGAACTGCATCATTGACGTTAACAACCATTTCATCAAAATCTAAAGACGTAAACATCAAATTCGATGTAAAAAACTTTTTATTTACTAAAACAGATTTCTGAAACTCGAGTAATTTTTTGTACGTCTTAGGTTCCATATGACGAATTTCTTTCAACAATTGAGCTTGCTTGACGACATTTGTTTTAGAAACTCCACAGTCGTTGTCTTTTAAAATCATTGAATTAATCGCCAGTTCAGGCTTTGACAGATCCACAAGACCCGCCTCTTTTTGTTTGATATATTCATTAGTGTCAATTTCAACATTAAAATCAAATTTCTGATCTTCCACTTTATCTTTGGCCATGAAAACGTGAGCCACTTGGTAAGCAATATTACCAAAACGATCCTGTTGATCCATAATATGATCTAATAAAATAAATTCAGTGATATCCTTCATAGCAATCAGGGTCTGCAAATTCTTCGCTGTCCAATCACTTTTAACGATCTGATTCAACGGCGCTGGATTTCTGAGGAATTGAAATATTTCATTTTTATCGCGAAAGGCAATTGCGCGATCCGGTCCATTCGTAAAAAGCGATTTATAAAACTCTTCTTTTTTAGGATTTAAGATAAATGCCCCATAAGACTGCTGACCATCGTCCGATAAAACCAGATCCTTTCTTTTGCTGGCAAGTCCATTATTTAAAATTCCTAAAAGACCTTCCCAGGTTTCATGAATCAAAAGACCTTCAGGAGTCAGGCGCACGCCTTTATTTGCAATTTCTTTATGTGTTTCAATATCCATCGATCGTAAAACAGAGACCGGAACACGTCCGATACCACCCAGAATTCGCGACAAGTGGTAATAGCCTACAATTGCAGGAGTATAACTGCAGCTCGTGCTATTTTTATATTTTCCAATTTTATCAGCATCTTCGCAATTTTTAGATTCAAGATCTGCTTTGGATTGTTGAGGGTCAAGACCTTCAACATTCTTTTGTTTTTCTTTTGTGTCGACTTCAAAAATATTAATGGCAGGATTTGTACTATTCAATTTCGGACACAGTGCTGCTGTTTCAAAACCTGCAGCCTGTTCATCTGGATTTGTTTCATAAAAATGAATATTGCAAAGTTGAATTTCTTTTTTAAGATCTTTATTTTTATATTTAGCTTCCGGATATTTTGCAGGAATCACACAAACTTCCTGAACTCCGCGTGGAGACATGTGGTAAATATTTTTCTGTCCCCGTTCGAATGTCGGTGTCATTGTTGCCAAAACCTGCGTTGATATAAACAGCGAACTCAAAAGTAGTAAACCATGATTTTTTTGCATCTAATGACTCCTTCAGCTAAAAGCCTTAATCATATCATTTGCAATCTATATACATGGGGAACGCAACTGGTTCGATTTTAAAATCTGTAAATTCATTTCCTGTCCTCGAGCCCTTGGACTGCTGACAGGTGACAAAAAATATGACAGGTACTCTGTCTCAAATTAAGATTTGTGATACCGATTTATTTTAAATTAAAAACATGATTTTCATACTGACGTATAAGATCAACAGTCTGATCTAGAACACTCTTCTTATTCTCTAAAATAGTGATTCTTAATGAAAAGGCATCAGTTTGCAGACTTTGCCTTTTTCCCAACCAAAATGCAAAGTACTCAGCTAAAACGATCAATTCGGCGGGCGTCATTTTCTTTTCAATGACATCTCTGTCTAAAAATTCAAAATGCTTCGGGCGACACCAAAAACTGTTTGCAGGTAAATTAAAAACATAACTGTCCGTTGTATTAAAATCCGAATAGACTTTCAGAACATTCTGAATTCGAAGTGTATGTGGGCTTTGTTTTTCATAATAACTTGTTGCAGGCAAACCTAACTCTTTACATTCAAGAATCCGATTTTGCAGATTCGTATCTAAGAGCGAAAACCAAAAACGACTCATGCCGCGGCTACTCCCAGAATCGTTTTCTTTATAACCGATATCATATATCACTTGAGCTTTTTTATCTCTGAGTAAGGCTTCCCGCAATTCTTCGCCGAGCTTAACAGCTTCAGGATTTTGCAGTTGAAGTTTTTTAAAACCAATCAACCCCAGATCTTTGTTATTTAATTTTTTATTATTATCCACATGTTGTAAAACCCAGTTTTGATGATGTGCCAACAAATCTAACGAGGTCGGCTTCATCGCTTTTGTTAACACTGGAGGCGTGTTTACAGTTTGCTGCTGCAATCCTTTTATATAAGAATCCAACAATTTTGGAGTTAAATCGAGATTTAGATAGGCTTTAATAAATAAAGAATAGCGTACAAAATCAAAATACAATGATGCTTTTCCGGAATCATCCACATCAACTAGCGCTAGCCCACTTTGATTTTTCGAATGAATATCACCGAAGTTAAAAAAATGTGGATCAGCAGTCACTTGACCGCTCCACTGTGTTGTCGATTTTAATTTTTCAGGAGTATTCAATTTCATCCATGCCCAGAAATGGGCTGGATTACTGCGAATCAAAGAGTCCTTTCGATCGTTGACTCGCACCCATAAACTGTCTGGATCAATTTGACCAGCCACATCTCGGCTTGGCAAAACGAAGAGACTCGAACAACTACTGAATATAAACACTCCGATGAGAACAAAAATTTTATTCATAAATAACTATCGGCAAAGCACTCGTCGGTAACCATGCACCAAGGTCTAGAAAGCTTGAATTTGTAGGGTGATTTTTGACTGAGGACTAGTTCATTTGAAAGAGTGAGTAATCACGGCTGATATTCCCGTTCATATCCTCAACTTCAAGTTTAAAAACCATTTCGCCACTACAGTCCGTGGCCCCAGCAGTTTCTAACAGAATACCGTTCATGACCTGTGTGGTTGAAGTTTTAAGTAAAGCATACGCACCGGGGTTACGACCTTTACCATAATAGACTCTGTACTCTTTAAATTTAGCCGTTGATAAAGAATCCCGATCTGATGCAGTTCCAGTCAAAACAAGTCCTGTTGTTTTTGAATAATTGTAATTCACTTCCGCTAATTTTGCCACGGGTGGTTTACCACTGATATTGGAAGAACTTTGGACATTGAGAGCCCCCGCACCACGATCAAAAAAATTATAACTCGAAAGATTTCCAACATTCACTGCAGATTTGTTTTTGAGGGCTGATTTAATTTCGTCAGGGTTCCAATCAGGATGTGATTGTCTGAGCAAAGCAACGGCGCCTGTCACAATTGGTGCTGACATGGATGTTCCACTCAATACGGCATGTTGCTGATCGCACCAGCCAAAAAAGCCTGGCTTACCGACGATCGCATTCATTCCATAGGCTGAATAAGCCGCATCAACAGTCTGCGAACCTGCCGCACAAATTTCTTGCGCGGGTGCGACGAGATCGGGCTTTGCTAACGTCATTGTTTTTGATCCCACAGTCCAAACTGTCGGACCAGGTAAGCCAATGAAACGAGCGAGCTGTAAATTTTTATCAGTGATACCGACAGCAATAGCACCGCGAGCTGCTGCTGGAGAACCAATCACTTTTTGTCCTGTCAGTGGATTTTGAATTCCTTGAGTATACGGAGTCCCATCATCACAACCACCTGCACTTTGTGTACAATTTCCAGCGGCAGCAACGACGACAACACCTTGAGCCACTGCTGCATCAATCGCAACAGCCAAAGGATCGTCAGGACCAATTCCCACACTAAAACTCATGTTGACGACTTGAACTCCATCGTTAATCGCGCTTTGCAAGGCCTCGATCGCGCCACTTGAAAAATCATTACAAGTGACTTTGTACATGTAAATTTGTGCCAATGGAGCAACGCCTTGCGAGCCTGCGGCAATGGATGCCACATGAGTCCCATGTCCAATGTCATCATTAAAATTTCCGCCGGGGCAATTGCTCCAACCGACAATACTTTTCCCGTAAAAATCAGAGTGAATCACTTCAATTCCTGTGTCTATAATTCCAATTTTGATACCATTGCCTCGGATTCCTTGCGAATGCAATGTGGAAGATCCAATGGTATTTACGACCGTCGACATTGTTGCGAAATTGGGCGCGTACTGACTCGCAGGATGGTCACTGTAGGACATAAAATTAATCTTAAAATTACGTTGAACTTTATATCCACGTCGAACAAGTTCTTTCGCTTCCTCATCTGTCATCCCAGACACATGAATAGCGTTCAATAATTCACTTTGCTGACTTTCAATCACCGCTTTAGCAGAAATTTTTTTTACGATGGATTCGAACTGATCTTGCTCAACCTGAATTTGAACGGACTGCTGCTTTAATTGTTTATTCAAATTATCGCCAACCAAAGAACTTCCCTTCAAGATGGCCTGACTTTTCAAACGACGAGACTGATCTGCGATTGAATGACTTCTGAGTTGAATAATAAACTCACCCTCACGATAAGCTCGATCCTTGGACAAATCCGATTCTGACGAATTGAGTGTCGAAGATGTAGAAACCAATTCAGACTCTTCAGAAATTTTTTGTGCGATCTCCATTTTAGCAGAAACACTTTTTAAATTCATTCGACAGCCAATGCCTGGATCTACTGGTTGAGGTGTTGGCGTAGGTGCTGGTATTGGATTTGGAGTCGGAGCTACTCGAGGCTCCGGCACTGCTTCACTTGAACTACTGATCACAGAAATAGGATTTTCTTTTGAAACGCGGAAGGGCTTTCCACAATTATTAAATGCGAGCAGGCAAATTAAAATACAAACAGAAACGATACCGATTCTTTTTCGGTTCACGTACTTCAAATTCATGATGCTCCCCTACCAATTAAGGATATCATGCACGCTTAAAATTTGCAAAATTCTCAGAATGAAACAATCCAGGTCGATTTAAGTCTTTGGAGTATTAAATGCGAGGATATTATCATCTGGATCTTTGACTAAAAACCAGCGGGTTCCCCAATGAGTATCTTGTGGGGCAGAAATAATATGCGTTCCCGTCGGTAATTTTTTAAAAACCTCATCTACATTTTCGACATTCAAATGAATTGTCGGTCTGTGGCCATTAAAACCATGTGTCCAAGAATTATCACTGACTTGGTGCTCTTCTGCGATGACAATGGTCATGCCACCTAGACTTTTCAGATAAGCACCTCGTGGTTCCTTACCTTTTTCACCCCAAGCATATCCCAACTGCCAACCTAAAATTTGATGATAAAATTCAAACGTTTTATCCCAATCTTTCGGTGCAATAAATAGATGATCAAATTTTCCCATACAAACCTACTTTCTTCACGACGAATGAATTAAAATTTTTTTTCAAAAATATACGAGTCATATGTTTTTCCCTCATAATGAATTTGCCCAACAATTTCATAACCTCGCTTTAAATACCAGCTGACCAAATGTTCGGCAGGAATCGCAGTGTCCAGTTGAATGCCATCAAAGCCTTCGGATTTTGCTAAGTTTTCACAATAGTCCATCAATAGGGAACCAATCCCCTGTTTTTTGAGTTCAGGCCAAACAGCAAATTGTCCGACATAAGCTGTATTGTTTCCCGTAACCAGATTTTCTATCGTGAGCAAAACAGTTCCCAAGATTTTTTCGTTGTCTTTCAGTAAAAAACAACGACCTCGATTCATTCGCTCCAAGGTTCTTCTCTCGTCTTGAAATGTGCCTGTATAATTGAGTCCCATATCCGCAAGTTGTTTATAGGCCGCATTCACAAGCTCACGAATTGTGGACACTTCGTTTTCAGTTGCTAAACAAATTTGGTAATTACTATTCATCGGATTTTGTATTCAAGAACTCGATAAGTACGTCATAATGTTTATTTAATGCCACGGCTTCGTCGTGGCTTCCGCCTTTATCGGGATGAAAAACACGGTAGAGAGTTTTTTTAATTTTATTCAAAACATCAGGTTTTGTTGTAGCTTCGATTTTAAATCCATTTTCTAAAAAAAAATCCAAAGCCGCTTCGATAGGTGCAGGATATTTTTCGGGAACAGGTTCCGTCTCGGCTCGTTTTTGTTCTTGTTTTCGCGTTCGAAGCCTGAGCTTTTGTTTTTCGTACTGAACTTTTTGGAATAATTTTTGCTTGGCTTTCATTTCCTCTTTTTGAGGATCGATATCCACAGGTGCTGATTGGATCTCTGTTTTTGAATCTAAAAAATCAGGGTATTTTTGCTCGACGGTCAACAGCACAGCCCAGATGTGTTTACATAAATGTCCTCTTGAAAAAACATTACAATTACATTTGGCAGAAAATTCAGGATTTGAAATACTCTCGGAACGGAGTGAGATACGAATGGGTATCATTGATTTCATTGAGGCTTGAATTTGAGTGTCCGAATGATTCGAAATAAATACAGTGGCTTTTTTAAATTCTTTAAGGCCTTCATTTTTTATTTCTGATTTAAAATGCTGACCTAATTTTGATTCTAATGACATCGTTTTATCCAATCACTTTTTAAAAGACCGTACGCTAAAGTATCAATATAGTGACCATTTTTATAAATGTCCTGTTTCAAATAGCCTTCTTGAACAAGTCCTGATTTCAGCATCACTTTTCCAGAGGCAGGATTGGTGATCATATGCCGGCACGTGATTTTATTGATCACACGAGCCGTGAACGCATATTTGATCACTTCTTTCATCGCTTCGGTGCAATAACCCCTATTCCAAAACTCTTCCCCGACCCAATAACCAATTTCTGCGCGGTGATTTGTTTTGTTGATCATCAGACTGATATTTCCAATTAATTTTTTTGAAGCCATAAGCTCAATTGCAAAATCCACAGAAATTCCTTTTTCAAACCACTCTTGGTGTCTTGAAATCCAGTCTTCAGCCATGCCGTCTAAATACGGGTGCGGAATTGTCGCCGTGGTTGCTGCTATTTGTGAACTACCCGCCATGCGTTGAACTTCGCTAGCGTCAGATAGTTCAAAAGCCCGTAAGGTCAAACGTTCGGTATTTAAACTGGGAAAATTAATTGCGACCATAATCTTTAATCTCATTCCATAGTTCAGTCAGCGAATGACAAACTATCTCATCCTGGCTGACAGTTTTTAAAAAATCAACCTCATCTGAATACATTTTTTTCCACTCATAAGAATAAATCACAACCATCGGATCCCTCGAATTAAACCCTAGGCCCGAGGGTGTTAATTTTGTGATTCGTGGTTCTATCATATCTCCCTCTGCATCGAGTAGCTACTCACGGGAACTCCCCGCATTTGCACGAAAGTTTTTTCACCAAGCAGCGAAAAACCATGCTTGAGATAAAAATTCTTTGCTGTAATTGATGATTTTAAAGTGATGAGTTTCACATTGTTCGCCTGACAGAATTCAAAGACTAAATTCATCAATACATGCCCAATATTTTTCTTTAAAACTTGTGGCGTCAGATACAGTCCATGAAGATGCGCCTGCATTTGATCGTTCTCAAATTTTAACTTAAGTTGGCAGAAGCCTTCAATTTTTCCTAAAGTCTCCACGACTAAGTAAAAATCCTGTTGGATTGCAAATGAACGATCCACATCAGAAAAACTTCGCCCTCCCCATACGCGGATTTCTTCAATGGCATGGTCTTTCGAACATATTTCATTGATCGATAACATATGCGCGGCATGAATAGCTTCAGCATCTGCAAGTTCTGCGTGACGAATCAGAATTTGCGCTGGCATTTTTAAGATCTGTCTTTTTTCGGATTCTATCAAAGCGAGCAAAGTCGAATTCAATTGATCTGCAGGTGATTGAATTTGAGTTCTTATTTTTTTTGCCGTTTGAAACTCAATTGTTGCAAGATTAAAAAAACCTTGATCAAAATAAAATTTTCCAAAATGTTGATGATAACTGGCTTTCAATGATTCAGAAACCTTGTACTGCTGAATGAGAGCTTTCGCTTGATCAAAAAATACCTGAGACTTATGGAATTGTTTTTGCCACTGATAGACATGAGCTAAGCGTATCAAATTCTGAACCTGCTTGGCTGGTTTTTCTGCGGCGGATAAAGCAACGGCCCTTTGCAAATAGTACTGAGCCTGATCCAGAAACCCGATAATTCTGCAAGCGACACCGAGGACTTCAAACAGCTGTCTTTGAGTATTAGCTTGAGTTGTGTTTTTAAGTTTTTCAATCAAATCCAAAATAAACTGTTCAAACTTTTCAAAATCTGTAGGAGTTTCCTTTAAATCTTGATCAAAAGTATATTCTGGTAACGAAATTTCAAGTGAACCGGTCTCTTCATCAACCTTTAAATTCTTAAGTAGAAATAAACACGGGTTATGCTCGCCCCAGAGAGTCTTAAACTCTTCAACAGGCTCGAATCCCATTTTTAAATAAAACTGTCTCGTTTGAGCATAATTAATATCTTCTCGACTTTCCGATAGAGTTTTAACCGTCAAATACTTATATCCCAAATTGGTTAAATATTTTTCTGCAGTTAAAACCAGTTGTTTTCCATATCCCGAACGATGTAGTTTGGAATCAATGCCCATCACATGAATTTCAGCCGTTACATGATTATGCATATTGATCGAAATAAAACCGATATTTTTATCTTGTGATTTGATGGACCAGGTAGGCATTTTCTGAACATCTTGACAGTAGTCAATAATGGCAGATTCGATACCAAACCAGTCTGGAAGCGATCTTAAAATTTTCTCACAGATGGAAGTGCGCTCACTCGCAGATTCAACAAATTGAATTTCGCTCAATAGCATTCAAGGAACTCCTTAATCAATGATCACTCGCAACAATATAAATCAAATCTCTTGATTCAACCAGTGTGAAAGCTTCGAAATATTTTCTTTAGCAAACTGATTGTTTCTGAGCCACCAAATACATACTTTTTGATGGGTCGCATTGGGATGATCCAGACCGATCAGTCGACCTGATTTCAGATCTTCGTGAATCAAAATTCTTGGTACAAAACTCCAACCTAATCCTTCACGCAGAGCCGCACGAAGACCAATCAGATTATCGAAAGCTAAATTTGAAATGTTGAGTTCCTCGTAAACTCCTGCGGCTAATATTTCAGGATTCAAATCCATGTGCCGAAGATAAGGCACATCGAACAATTGTTTCAGTTGTGTTACTTTTTTAGAAGAGGATACAACATCAGGTGAAAACGCCGCCACCCATAATTCAGATGAAACGACTTTGTGAGCGATCAACGGATTCTCGGGAGCGTGACAGGCGGTCACCACATCAGAATCCCCTTGGAGAAGAGTGTGTTCTAGATCTTTGCCACTGGATGTTTTAAAATGGATTTGCTGCAGATCAGGAAGAATTTTTTTTAGATTTTTGTACCGGGGAATTAATGCTTGTTCGGCAAACCACATAGTCGAAGCAATTCTCAAAATCGAAGATGTGTTCAACAGTTTTTTTTGACTCAGAATACTCTGCTGGGTCCAATCCGCCAACAGCTCTCCTGACGGAGTTAGTCCCCAACGGCCGTTTCGTTTAATGATTAATTGATGATCTTCGGCTAAACGTTGAACTTTTCTTAAAAGCCCCGCCGGATCACAGTTCAGTTGACGTGAAGCTTCGCGAAGCGATGTACATTGCTTGATCGCTATTAAAATGCGGCCATCTTCTGGTGAAACAAGAAATTGATCCATGTTGATAAATACATACATCTGTTGTTGATATAAATCAACATACAACAACAGAGTTTATGTGTAAATCTGCCATAAAGAACAGTGATTCACTGTCAACTCATACAAAAGGACTTTATGACATTTTCACAAAAAATCAAAACTGGAGTAGCTTTATTTATTTCTATCGTCGCATTAAACGCTCAAGCTGCACCCTCATGTGGAGACCATCTCTGCACACCTCAAGAATTAGATTGCATAGAAAACTCTGCCCTGTGTACTCAAAATCCAAACTCTCAATATATTTTTGAGCAAGGGTTCAGCCTTGGTTATTCTTATTTAGAAGCAGCTCAAGACGCGATCAATATGGCCAGTGCTGAATGCGCACCGAGAACAGCGACTCGCGTGACACCATTTCAATTTCATCAGGCGACTGGTAGACAAAATGGAATTTCAGCTTCGGCTTATTTTAAATGTGATTAATTCATATTTTTATTTCATCGACATCTGTGATTATGCGTCCATACTCACACGATGAGCTTATTATCGTTTATATTACCCATCACTTCTTTCATATTTTTTTATTCTCATCAAAGCTCTGCAGAACCAAATCCTAAAGAAGGATCAGCCGTCGCGTTTTATATTGAAAACGACAGTCGAAATATTGCAGGGCCTGGTTCGGATCAAGCCTACACGAATGGAATAAAGCTCGCATACATCTATGCGAACAATCAAATCCCGCGCTGGGCTGAAAAAACAGCTCTGAAGATGAACTATTTTGATCGTGGAATTAGCTCGTCAAAAGTCAATTTTGGATTATCCTTAGGTCACCAAATTTTTAGTCCGAACAACACCTATCTGACCGCACTGATTCCTGATGATCGACCTTATGCAGGTTGGCTTTACACTGGATTTGCTGTCAGCTTAAAACAAGAAGATGTGGCACAATTTTTTGAATTTGATGTTGGTCTTGTTGGCCCAAGTGCTCTTGGGAAGCAAGTGCAAAACAATTTTCATGACCTCATTCGAACCCGTCGCGCCGAAGGTTGGGAAAACAGTCTGAATGATGAACCGACATTACAGTTTTATTACCAAAAAAGATTTAAATACATTAAAACAAAAAATTTAGATTTTTTTCCTTATTACGGAGCAGCTTTCGGCAATGTGAATATCGGTGCGCATATCGGTAGTCTCATCCGCATGGGAATAAATTTACCCGATGATTTTGGACCCAGCAGGCCCTCCGCCAGCGACGGCGATAGTTTTGTCTCACCAATCAATCATGCGATCATTAAAGAAAGTGGTTATTATGGCTTCGCAGGTGCAAGAGCTTCCGCCGTTGGACGAAATATCTTTCTAGATGGAAACTCTTTTCAAAAAAGCCACCGCGTTCATAAAAAACCATTCGTGTTCGAAACTGAGTTTGGCTTTGGACTCGTGATGAATCCATTTTCATTCGTTTGGAGATTTGTCACTCACTCGGTTGAGTTCGATGAACAGACAAGACTTATCAGTTTTGCATCTTTAAATATTGTCTATTCACTTTGAAAAAATTAATATACCTGCCAAGTCCCGTTTCTGCAAATAAAGTCGAGTCCGATTTCTGCTGGGATAGGACCTTGGTTTACACGACAAACTCCGCCGTTAAATACATTTACATTCGAAGCGCCACAACTGGTCTGATAACTTTGTGGGATCAGACAAGTTCCTATTGTTGATTCTGATCGCGTCCAAGAAAGTGTTATTTTTTTATTACAGCTCTGCCAAACTGTTTTACTTCTTTTCATAATATCATGTTCAATTTTAATGATTGATGACTTGATTAATAATGGAGTCAGATCCCGCGCCAAATTTTTGGCTGAAAAATCAATCGTTCCCTTCGAAGTTCCCCAATCAGCAACTTGAGAGTTTGAGGCAATGAGTTCACCTTTTCCATTATATATACGATTCACTTGCCCCACCGAATCTGCAGAAGCTCCAGCGTTGACTTTTATTTGAATTGATTCACTTAAATCAAAAACTGTCTTTCCGGAAACAACTTCCGCTGTACATATGTCTGCAGATTCACAAGGACCATTCACAATATTATAATCTGTCCCCGCCTGATTACATTGCTTGAAGGCGCCACTCGATGAACAAGACAGGGCTGAATTAGGTTCACAAATTTTGAGTTTACAATTTTCGCCCACTAAAACGTATCCAGAGGCACATTTCACAGACTCTGGGAGGACCTCTAATGTCGTCGATTCACTAAAATCACTGCAGTTTGACTGCGCACAGGCTTGCACTCGAAACGAATATTTACCGACTGTAAAACCAAGATCACTTAAATTCCCTGACACAGCACTGGTATAGGGACCTTTGATCACACCAACAGTGTCAGTACCGAAATAAATTTTCAAATTAAAACTTGTCGCCTTGATGACAGACAAGTCCGATGTCATTACTTTGATTTTTTGCGAAGATGATGTTTGGCCGTTGCTGACTAAGTTCGTTAAGTTTGGACCAGAATACAGATACAATTTTGGGACTGGAATCTGAACACTGTTGTTTTTCAAAATCGAAACGACACTCTTCGCACTCATATCACCCATGTCATTATAGCCATCAGGCATGTAATGGTATGAATCCCACATCAAATTTTGACTCGGAAATGTGTTCGCTTTATCGTAAACTAAATGAGTAAAGCTCAACTGTTTCGGTAATTGTGATTGCACTTGCCTGACTGAGCTATATCCCGAATCGTTCGCACCAACGGCTGTCCCTGTTTGAAATATAAAAAACTGATGGGCGTCCGAAATTTCAGTTCTGTAAGCGTTAATTATTTTTTGCAAGGACGAACTGTAGTGTTCGACTGTTTGTAACGAAGAGTTAATTGCATCGGCATCATTTTCACCTTGAACCCATAAGACACCTTTAAAATGAACTTGATACCCATCAGATATTAATTTTGTACGCCCAGTTTCAAAATCCGAAACGGATTTTTTAAAAATCGCTTGATCCGGCGCCCAGTGCCCTCGGCCAAAACTCGATAACGAATTTGTGCCAGTACCGGGTACGCTCGTCGGAATAAAAATGACTCGTCGCTGAGTGAGATTAAAGTATCTCAGGGCAAAAGACTTCCAAGCACCTAACCCATTGAGCTCTTGCAATTGTCCATCGAGGAATCGAGCGGCATGAAAACTTCTGACTGGCAAAATGGATTGGCCGCCAATTTGTTGCCCGACAGCATTACTTTGCCCGGAGATGAGAAAAACATCCACATCTTTGGGATTAAAATTCGAAGGTCGTGTAAGAGTGGAAATATTTTTTCTTTTGAGGTACGTGAAATCCAACTTTTTGGTATCTGCCCCAGTCTTACAAACAAAACTATAGGTTCGTCCTGAAGTTAAGTTTTTAAACACTTGAGGTCCACCATAGTTAGGCACATTGATTTGATTTATTTGACAGGAATCAAATGGCCGTAATGTTTTCCAAACCAAAATGATTTCATCATTGTCTGAACTCACTACAGAACCAGGATTCACGATATATCCATCTGACATCAGAGCCAAATCCAATTCATTTTCAAAATAAGTTGAGTTGAATGTTGTAAGATCTATTTCTTTATGATTAGAAATCGTACTTGTTGACGCCAGTTCATTTAATTCTGCGACTTGAAATTTCTTTGAACAGTTTTGAAAAAATAATACAAATACAACGAAAGAAACAATAATAGTCGCACCAATTGCGACCTTTTTTTTCACAATTAAACCCATCAAGCCCCCTTATTTCATGATAGCTTGATTTTTAAATATCGTGATTTTTTTCTATTGGATTATCAATTCAATACGTCTCAATATGATTTTTGGTTACTTCGTAATTTTAACGTACGTCATAGTGCCTTCAGCCGAAGTCAACGTCATGCGATTTCCTTGAAAAGTAACATCTGATGGTTGACCTTTCACCGAGATCTGCCCGCCGCCATACGAAAAACGATCGACTGTGTAAGTAAAGTCTTGGCGCTGGTCAGGTTGAGCCTGGCCCGAGCAATCCTGAGATTGATAAACATTCAAAACACTTGCCGCGGCACCTTGACCAGCGATGGATAACACGAGGCGAACTGTTGTGTTATTTTGATATTGAAAACACTGTTCACTCACCCAGTTTCCCTTTGCCATTGAATCAAAATCATTTGTATTTCCAGGTCCATTTTGACCTGGAATTCCAATCGGTGTGACGGGCTGACCGATACGTGTGTACTTTACAACACCTGCATCGGAAGTAATTTCCATCGAATTATCTAATGCACGAATATTCACTGAAACCGGTGCATTTCCAGCAAACGTCAAAGTCACCTTCGTCACTCCATTTACAGGAGCTTCTGCCGTGTAAGTAAAATTAAGAGGACCTTGAGATTGTGCGACCGCACCCGCGCAATTTTGATCCTGGTAAAAATTGTATGTGATTGATCCAGAACCATTGGCATTTATGACTAGATTTTCTTTGTAATTTCCATTTTGACTTTGAGTGCAATCTGAAATCCATTGGCCCGCTGTTTTTTGAGCAAACTGAGATACGCCACCGCCAGTAGCACCTTTATTATCGTTATTACCTGATGAACAGCCCATGAAAACAAAACCGATTAAAGCTAATAAAATTAATTTTTGCATAGATATATCTCCCCTGATTGATGAGCTATCAAATAAAAACGAAGGAAACAACTATATTCATCGACTGGTACCCTATTTTTTCGATAAATCATGGATAACCTGCACGCCTCTACAGGCAATTATTGCGAAAATGCTCTCAATTGATTAGACTTTTAAAATGAAAATTTTATTGACGATTTCACTTTTACTTTTTGTCAACCCAGCACATTCTGAGCTTGCTCCGGAGGGTATTGTGTACAATCAAAAAAGCTGCGCCCTTTACACCGCTGGCGATGAATGTATTCATTATAAACTTCCCGAAGGCTGGAAAGAAATTTATCCAGTATCAAAATGCAAAAACAATCCAAAAAAAAGATTTTGTTATAAACTTAAAAATAAAACTTGCCAGGGTACCGCTAAAAAATGTTGTGAGTATTTTGGTTTTGAATTTGTTAAAATCAAACCAGAATCTATCATCAATACTCAATTAGAAGACTGTAAAGATAGAAAATAATTCACAAATTTAAATTTGATTCTTTAGCCTTCAACAATATTCTAACTATTTTTTGGGACGTTTTAATTTTGAATTTTCGATCATTTGGAGGTGGAGTCTAGAAGTGAATCATTTCACGACCTTACCCACCACTTGCCAGCACAATGCCAGTCATCAAAGCATAACCTAAGATAACCAGCAATCAAGCTGAACTACAAAAAATAGTCTTTTTGGTTTAAGAATCTTTTTTAAAAAGTGAAACAACCCTCCCCATGACTTCGCGCTCTGGTAAAAGTTTAAGACCTTGAGTGGCTCCCTTAACTTCAATACCTGCGAGCCTGATATAGCGTTGCATCGTCTTTAGATCTTTCCATCCAGCGATTTTCATTACCACCGCAGGCGCCACACCATCTTTTATAAGCTGTGTAGCAAAGCAGGCTCTAAGCGTATGAAACTTCACTGAAGTTAGTCCTGAGCCAACACAAAACTCTCTTAAGATGTGAGCCTGCTGACCTTTAGACCAAAGATTAAACCGATGCAGAACTGAT
>JBPOIE010000120.1:0-9047 GCA_052034855.1 Bdellovibrionota bacterium
AGAAGTCACAGATGTAGATCCTGTCAAAATGCCAGTTTCACTGCAAGGCGCACCCATCCAATCATGGACTTCATTTTCAATTTTCAAACGATCGCCTTTTTTTAATCCGAGCTCTGCGCCCCCAACAATAACAACATAATTATCACGACTCATCATCACTCGTGTTTGCCACTCTTGTCTTTGTAAAGATAAAAGCTTGTTTGCAATATCTTTAACTGCTGTTTGTAGTCCTTTTAAAACAATTTCAGCCATGCCTGTTGTACGATAGAATTGCGGACCGATATGAATTATTCCTAAATCGATTCCAAAACCGACTGCATAGTCTTTCTTGAAAACTTCAGAATTCACACTGGCCATATTTTGCTGAGTCCATGGATCAAAAGCATGCATACTTAAATCCATGCGCATTTTGTCCATTTTAAAATTTGCAGAGACTGGAATTTGAACAGCTGAATTAAATCCAAACTGTAATGAAGCTCCTGAATAAGCTTCTAAAGAATTAATTTTACCAAATAATAAATGCTGAGGCCGAGTGACTAAACAACTGGATTCTTTTGTGAGTTCTATGTCAGAAGCTTTTGCAGTTGGAAACCAGTTTTTGAGTTGAATTTGAGAAGCGTCGGAAAGCGATGTTTTTTGGATCGAACTCTGGACATTATATGTCTGGTTTGTAAAATTCGGATAAACATTGCGTTCAAAAAAGTGATTTGATTCGAAAAAGACTCCGGAAAGTTGATTCTGAGCCACTTCAGAAAAATTAAATCCTGAGTTATCCATAAATTTCGAAGCCTGCATACCGACGACTCGAATATTTTTCTTAAGTTGTCTCGCCTCAGGCGGAGCCTTTTCGCATTTTTGATTAGCCATCAGCATTCCACCAAGGGCAAGCATCGAAACAGACTTTAGGATCATATTTTTCTTAAACATACTAACCCACTTTTTTGTTGGCTAGATCTTGATTCATCAGAAGCTCTGACAAGATCAAAGTCTAGCTAGACTTTAATACGGCATACTTAAGTCTAGTCTAGAGGGTTTTTGAGAAATAAATCGATTTTTTTTTACTTGTTCGAATTACTGAAAACAAAATCGACAGTTTGGTCCTTTTTCATGTTCACCGTGACTTCGCTGCTGTTCTTAAGTTCGCCAGAAATCAAAAGTTTTGCCAAAGGGTTTAAAATTTCATTCTGAATCACACGCTTGAGAGGTCGCGCACCGTAAACGGGATCAAATCCTTTTTCTGACAACCAATCGATACATTCATCTGAAAACTTCATTTGAATGTTTTTCTCTTTCAAACGAGCAAAAACTTCTTTCAATTGAATTTCGACAATATGTTTTAGATTTTTTTGATCTAAAGCTTTGAATTCAATAATATCGTCAATTCGATTCAAAAACTCAGGTTTAAAAAACTGGCGCAAAGCTTTCTGGATTTTCTCGCTGTTGGGCTGTCCAGATTCTGCAGAGGTACCTAAATTTGAAGTCATCACAATGACTGTGTTTTTAAAATCCACTGTACGCCCTTGAGAGTCCGTCAAACGACCTTCATCTAGCAATTGCAACAAGATATTAAAAACGTCACTATGAGCCTTTGCGATCTCATCAAAAAGAACTACTGAATAAGGCTTACGTCGAACGGCTTCAGTCAATTGACCACCCTCTTCGTAACCCACGTATCCCGGTGGCGCACCAATCAGACGCGCGACAGAGTGCTTTTCCATGTATTCACTCATATCGATACGAACAATCGAAGCTTCATCATCAAATAAGAAATCAGCTAAAGCTTTCACCGTTTCCGTTTTACCAACACCCGTCGGACCTACAAAAATAAAACTTCCGATCGGCTTGTTCGGATCGCTGATCTCGGCGCGACTGCGACGAACAGCATCTGAAATCACTTGTAGAGCATGATCTTGTCCAACGACTTTTTTCTGAAGCACACTTTCCATGCTTAACAATTTTTGCATTTCAGTTTGCAACATTTTACTGACAGGAATATGCGTCCATTTGGAAACGACTTCTGCGATGTCTTCAGCATCGACTTTTTCTTTAAGAAGAGCGTTGTTTTTAGACTTAATCTTTTCCTCAAGAGCAAAAATTTCTTTCTCTAAGGCTGGTAGCTTTCCGTATTTCAACTGCGCCGCTGTTTCAAATTGAGCATCACGCTCGGCTTTTGAAATATCTAATCGCACAGTTTCAATCTGCGTTTTTAAATTTTTAACTAAATCTATTTGCGAACGCTCAGCCTTCCACTTTTCGCGCAGACTTTGCACATTCCATGTTAAGTCTTTCAATTCTGCAGATATTTGACCAGAACGTTCGACAGATTTTGGATCTGTTTCTTTTTTGAGGGCTTCAATTTCAATTTTGTGACTTAAAATTTTACGCTCAAGCTCGTCAACAGCTAATGGAACACTTCTATTTTCAATCCCTAGACGACTGGCCGCTTCATCCATCAAATCAATCGCTTTATCTGGTAAAAATCGATTCGTGATATAACGATGTGATAATTTTGCTGCTGCAATGAGTGCGGCATCCGTGATTTGTACCGAGTGATGGACTTCATATTTTTCTTTAAGCCCGCGTAAAATTGTAATTGTTTCTTCGACAGTAGGCTCATCAACCAAAACAGTTTGGAAACGACGCTCGAGGGCTGCATCTTTTTCAATATGCTTTTGGTATTCATCTAATGTTGTAGCTCCGATACAACGAAGTTCGCCTCGGGCTAAGGCAGGTTTTAATAACTGTCCGGCATCCATGGCGCCTTCGCCTTTTCCAGCACCAACCAACGTATGCATTTCATCAATAAATAAAATAATTTCACCAGCGGCTGCAGTGACTTCTTTGATCACGGCTTTTAAACGATCTTCGAATTCGCCACGATATTTTGCGCCAGCGATCAAGGATCCAATATCCAAGGACATTAATTTTTTACCTTGTAAATGATCAGGAACATCTTTTTTGATAATTCGAATGGCAAGACCTTCAGCGATGGCTGTTTTTCCAACACCGGGTTCACCGATCAGGACAGGATTATTTTTGGTTCGTCGTGATAAGACTTGAATCACTCGACGTATTTCTTCATCACGCCCGACGACAGGATCAAGTTTTCCTTCTTGCGCAAGTTCGGTCAGATCTTTGGCGTATTTTTTTAAAACTTCGTATTGATTCTCAGGTTGATCTGAATTCACTTTTTGGGCTCCTCGCACTTTTTGCAATGCTGAAATAAAATCTGACTTCTTCAGTCCATTTAATTTCAAAAAATTTTTAATTTCGCTGTCGTCACTATTAAAAGCTGCGAGCATAAAATGCTCTGTCGAAATATATTCGTCTTTCATTTGCAAGGCTTCAGCTTCGGCTTGCTTAAAGACTTTTTGTAGTCTTGTACTTGCATACGTGTTGTCTTGAGCTTTCCCTAATTGAGGAAACAATGAAATAGACTTATTCAAAGACTGAATAAGTCCTTTCGGAATCACTTTCATTTCCTGCAGCACGCGCGGGACAATGCCATCCACTTGCTCGATCAACTCTAAAATAAGATGTTCGGGCTCAACTGTTGAATTGCGTTTAGATTCTGCTAAGCGTGCTGCCGCTTGCATTGCTTCTTGGCTTTTTTGTGTCATTTTTTGAATATTGTCGCTCATTCATGTCCTCTGTGGCCTACTCTTTAAGCCTAAATTCTTCTTATTTAACATGAGGTCGAAATAAGAGTTGTCAACCACTCAAAAAAGTTGTTTTTTACGCCTATGGCCAATGCTAAAAACAACTCTCAAAAACGGATTCGTCCCAGCATCAAAAAAGATCCTATCGATCCTGTGGGTTACATGACCTATAAGTTACCATTTGCTTGTGAAGATTGCTCTCATTTTTCCCCTGAAAAAGAAATCTGTACTTTCGGATACATCACCACTCCGCACCTGAGAAGAAATCAAGAAAAGTCATATCTTCTCTCTGGAAAAATGACTTTGTGTCGCTTTATCGAGATCGATTAAATTTTTTTTATTAAAAAAATTTGCGCGTTAAATTTAATCCATATTTTTTTGACATCCCCAAGACGAGCACTACGTCTGTATTTCAAGACTTTTTCAAGACTTGACTCGATTTTCATCCCTAAAAAATTCACTTTTTCAGTCGAGTCTTAAGACTGAAGTAAGATCTAATTTTCAAAAAAAATAAAAATCTAGATTGATGTCCTGTCAAGAAGCCGTCGCACATCCCGATCAAGTATGCATACAACTTACAACACCAGGCAGGATGTCTGGCAGAGTCAAAAAAAACACTTCTTAGAGGTGTGACTCTCATCCACTTAAAAGGGGGCTAACAAGGAAGATTTTACGGAAGATATAAAATGAGTGATGAAATGATTCATCATCATATTACGGAAGAAACTTTAAACGCTCTAAAACAAAGTCATGGCTCGGATGCTGTGAAGAAACAACAAAAGGAATTGAAAATGAAATTAATTACATAACTAAAAAAATAAAACGGAGTTTACAATGGGATTGAGAGTTACAACAAACATGCCAGCGATTAATGCACAAAGAAATTTGATCAATAGCCAACGTGCTATTCAAACATCTTCAGCACAATTAGCCGGAGGAAGTCGTATTACTAAATCAGCTGATGATGCTGCAGGTTTAGCAATTTCTGAAAATATGAAATCACAAATTAGATCTTCAGTTCAAGCACGAAGAAACGCGAATGATGGTATCTCATTAGTGCAAACGGCTGAGGGCGGTCTGAATGAAACATCAAATATTATTACACGTATGCGTGAGTTAGCGATTCAAGCAGCCTCAGATACAGTCGGATTGGTTGAGCGCGATATGATCGACAAAGAGGTTCAGCAGCTCAAAGCCGAAGTTCAGCGTATCTCGAATACAACGACATGGAATACAACAAAACTTCTAGATGGAACAACACCAGTATTTGATTTCCAAGTTGGATTATATTCAACTGAAAACGATATGATTTCATTCGATTCAGCACAGAATGTTTCAACATTAGATGGCTTAGGATTAACTGATATTACCTACACTGAAAAAGAATCGTCTAAAGATGCTTTAGTTCTTTTAGATACAGCTCAAACTGCAATCAATGGAATGAGAGCAAACTTGGGTGCCTTACAAAACCGACTTGTATCAACGACAGATACATTAGCGGTCAGCGAAGAGAATTTAGCAGCAGCAAATTCACGAATCCGTGATACTGATGTGGCGGCTTCTTCAACTGAGATGGCACGTAACAATGTGATGTTACAAGCTGGAACTGCAACATTAGCTCAAGCCAACCAAAACGGTCAACTTGCATTAAAGTTGATTGGTTAATAGAAAATAGAAAAATTAAACTGCAAGGGAGAGTCGAAAGACTCTCCCTTTTTTTTCATTAGAAGTAATTAAGATTGAGATTCAATAACAATCGTTCCAGCTATAAAATCATGTGGAGCACCTTATAAAATCCCAGGCAGTATTATAATGTAGTTAAACTCTTTGGAATTATATAAAAAGAAACCAAGTGCCGCCATCGGACTGAGAAATATAATATCCAAAATATGTGAACAAATTCGTTTCCAAAAACCTGCGTACCTGACTGTTTCTTGTGTTAACTCCGAAGTCGTTATCATTTAAAATCCCTTTGTATTTTTCAAATTACTGTCAAAATTATTATCAGTTTATTCCACCTTAAAGTAACCTAGACCTTTGTCCGAAACCTTGTTTGTGAGTTATTTATAAAAGTAAATCGCCACACCACAAGGAGAGTTTATGAAAAAAAATCACTTTCAAAAAATCATCGTTGCTACCTTACTGGCTTTATCGTTCGTTGGCTGCGCGAAAGGTTTACAAACACAAGACTCTTCTACTTCGTCCGATTCTAGCAGTCATAATTCTCAAGGTACGGGAACTCCAACAAGTCCAGCCGCTCCTGCGATCGACCAAGTCGATATGAAAAGTCGAGTTGAAGACAATAGTAACCAAACGGGCTTTAATGGGGCTTTGGCTTTTGATTTTGATAAAACGCGCGGTGAATTCATTATTATGGTGCCGCTCCCTGGAAATTTAATGTTTACGCCATCGGGCTCATTTACAAATTATCCAGATATTACTTTTGGACCTCAGTTTGATGCCTCTGGAAAAATGAGAATTGCCGTTCGTGTTCCAGTTAAATATGTATTAAAAGGTGTGCAATTTGTGCCACCGGCTCGTCTACCGAATGGCGACCCATTACCCGCGATGCCCGCTGGTGTTGGCGAACTTCCAAGTTTAGGACTGAACTTTCCAAATCAAAACAACACCCAAATCAATCTTTACTTAGGGATTAATGCCATTGGCCTATTTGTGTCATTGCCTGATAACGCTACGCTGCCAATCCCTTTTAACATTACATTGCCACTGAAAAACCAAGATAAATCGAGAACATTTGGTTATTTAACGTACGTTGCAGCTAAAAGCAGTTTTTCTTCGGGACTTTTCATTTCAACAGGGGTTCCACCACAATTTGCACGAATTTTAGAAGACTATTTCCACCTGTAATTTCGACTCAAATTCGTACTTTTTTTGAGACCTTGCGCAAGTGATTCTAGACTCTTGCGCATATTTTTTTTTGTCGATATCCTGCTGCTGTCAACACCAACAACAGATTAAACCCGAGGATACTATGGCAAAGAAAAAAGCTAAAAAACCAACTGTAAAAAAAGCGGCTCCTAAAAAAGCTGCTAAAAAAACTGTAAAAAAAGCAGCTCCTAAAAAAGCTGCTAAAAAAACTGTAAAAAAAGCCGCTCCTAAAAAAGCCGCTAAAAAAACTGTGAAAAAAGCAGCTCCTAAAAAAGTTGCGAAACCAATTAAAAAAGCTGCTGCGAAACCAGCAAAAAAGGCTGCTCCTAAAAAGGCTACAAAAAAAGATAAAGTAAAATCAGTTGCCGCAACAATCGTAGCGACACAAACTTCGTTTGATGATCTTGCTTCTGAATTTGAAGATGATGCTGATGTTTTAGTTGAAATCGACAGTGAAGATGCTTTAGGTCACAGTGAACCTTTAGAAGAAGATGACATGGACGAAGAAGGTGACGGCTTTGAAAGTTTAGAAGCTGAAACTGACGAAGAAGACATGGAAGAAGATATGGAAGATGATGCTAAAATCGAAGTTGATAAAGAAGACGAAGAAGAAGATGACGAAGGTTATTTCTAGAATTATATAAAATTTATTTTTCCAAAATATAGTGGGTTTAAAAACTCACTATTTTTTTTTAATTTCTTCGTTGAACTGCCACACAAATGGTTGGTTTGCCCCTTCACAAATATCAATCATTTCATTAGACTGGCCAGATTCATCGACTGCAATTTCCTCAAACCAGTTTGCCACGTAATATGGTAAACCATTCGACTCATAGGTTTTCTGCCTATACTGAGACAAACTCGCCGAAATCTGTAGGTTGAAGAAATCATCATCGGCGTACGGATCATGTAGCGAAGGGCTATCGTGAAGCGCAGGATACACTAGTTCCCAGTCTTGAGTAGATTTTGATTCAAAAACTAAATTTCCAATAGACTTATTACTGTATTTTGGAGTTGTCGTGTAAGTATAGTCGACGAGGACTTTATTTAATCTTTCTGTGGAGACAAGCTCTTTTGTTTCTGAATTTTGAAATGAAATTTCAAAAGGGAAACCTAGTTTGATAAAATCAAAGTCGACTTGACCAGAAACAGGTTGTTCTGTTTTCTTCAAGCAGATATAGAGTCGCCAAGTTGGAGAATGTTTTAGGCCTAATTTATCAGCCCACGGATTTCCGCTTCCACCTTCAAAAACAACTGCAGCTGGATAATTTATTTTTTTCAAACTAACAGTATCCTGAGGTCTTTTCTCAGAGCCTAGCTCAGGTGTGTTTGCAGGAGTCGATCCATTAGGCTTATCGGTATTATTTCTACAAGCACTGAAAAAACAAACAATTGATAATATAAGTATAATATTTGAATTTTTCATAAAACCTCAAAATAAGTATTCGTTCAAATATGAACAGATCTATCTATTCGTTTAAAATAGTTAAGCTCTTCTGATCAAACAACGTTTCCATCTTCAGAAGAGCTTTTCAAATACACTGGTCTATCGACGTGCAATCTTCAGCGATTTAAATTTTAAAATAATTACTTACTCAGCGATATCGCATTCAAACGTTGGTTTCGCATTTGGATAAATGACCAAAGAACGAATACATGATAAACCACCCGCTTGCTTCAAAGTACGACTTGCGCCAACGATCCCTGGATTCAATGCCACTTCTTTCACTTTCATAGCTTTATAAATAGCTTCAAAATTTTCTTTCTTTTCATTCACTTGGCATTCAAACTTTGCCTTGGCACCTGGATAAACTACTCTTGAACGGATACAAGTTAAACCACCCACAGATTTTTGAGTGCGAGACGCACCAACGATACCTGGGTTTAATGCAACTTCTTTAACATTTAAAACAGAATAGATTTCTTCTGCATTGTATTTGGATGCACTTGCACTGGCTGTTGCACTGATTGCAAATATCGCTGTTAAAATTATTTTTTTCATTTTCAGTCCTTTATTGTTTATAAATCAACATTATCACAATTGAGGTTAGCGCCTTTGTGAGCTTTATTAAAATCTAAAATTAAACTTGGGAAAACATCATCACCGACACAAATCTGAAGACCTTCATAAAAATCTCCATCTTTTTGGCACTCAGTTTCACCAGAGTCAGCTAAATACTGTTCACACATAGATTCGGTACACGATTCTTCAGCCTGAGCATAGAGTGATTTGCATATACGAGTTTGAGTTTTTTTACTTAATCCACCCGTATGTTTTGCAAATGTCACTGAATGAGAGAGAATAACTAATGAAGATAATAAAAATATTTTTTTCATTCTAACACCAATTATTTAACTTCAGGTTTCGTGTGCACCGCATATTTTTCGAACTCACCGTACTCATGAAGTTTATTGTATAATGTTTTAATTGTGATCCCTAAGCCTTGTGCAGCTTGTGTTTTGTTACCACCATAATGAGCCAATGCTTTGATGATATAT
>JBPOIE010000072.1:0-53465 GCA_052034855.1 Bdellovibrionota bacterium
ACGGCGACGGGCGTCGGCGTCTCTGCGGGCGCCGCCTCAGGGAGGAGCGCCACGACCTCGTCGCGAGGCGTGCCGGCGGCCGTGTCGAACTCGCGGGTCATCGAGGTGTACCCCGAGAGCGACGTGACGAGGACGTGGTGTCCTGGCGGGAGGTCGACGTCGGTGGGCTCTTTGACCGCTTGAAAATCTTTATAAATATCTGCGTGATCAAATTCAACAGAAGTTAAAATCACATTCTTGGGACGGTAGTGAATAAATTTGGGAACCTTATCAAAGTAAGCCGTATCGTACTCATCACCTTCGATGATAAAAGTATTTGCTTTGGGAGATCTAAAACTTTGTGAAAAGTTTTTCGGAATACCACCGATCAAAAAACCTGGGTTTAATCCCGCAAGTTCTGCCGTCCAACTCATGATCGATGTCGTCGTGGTTTTTCCGTGCGTCCCTGATATCACAAAGGAATCACGATCCGCGATGATAAACTCGCCCATCGCCTGTGGGAGCGAACAAAATGGAATTTGGTATTCGACCATCGCTTGTGCTTCAGGGTTTGTTGCGGAAATGACATTCCCTACAATAATAAAATCAGGCTTTGGATTTAAATTCTCAGACGCATAAGGTTTTTGAATTTGAATACCTAAAGACTCAAGTTGAGTTGACATTGGAGGATATGGATTTGAATCACTACCTGTGACTTTAAACCCCTGATCTTTGAGTAATCCTGCAAGCGAAGCCATCGCCGTCCCACAAATTCCCATCAAATGAACATGAGAACCTTTTTTAAGAGTATTGAGACTTGATTGCTGAGATTTTGTGATTTGCGTAGTCATTAAATAACCCTTTTTAGTGATTCAAAAATCCAAGAATGAATTTGTGGCCTCAGGCTGACAAATCGACGATTGTCACGACCGTAATTGACTCTGTTGCTCAGAATAAGGACTAATAAATCGTGCCTTGGATCATACCAAAACGATGTTCCTGTGAAACCCGTGTGACCTATCGAATGAATTGAAAAGTGAGGCCCACAGCTGGCATTTTCAACCGAAGGCATCATATAACCCAAGGCCCAATCACCCACCTCTGGAGGAATCGCGCGAGTTGCAAAGAGTTGGGCTGTTTTTTGACGAATGCGGTATTTAGCAATTCCCATCAGTTGTGATCTGGTATTCAACGCCATGGTTGAAATATCATCGATACTCCCAAACAATCCTGCATGAGTCGAAATACCACCTAAGGCCCAAGTATTTTCATCGTGCACAACGCCACGAAGGACTTGTTTACGCACGGAACACTCTTCGGTGGGAGCATAGTTTTGCAAATCGAAAAGTGGCTTGTTATTTAAATTAAAATCCACTGTCGAATCTGGATAATAGCTATGCTTTGTATCAGTCCAAATTTCAAAAATATTTTTTTGATATATTTTTTCTAAAATAAACCCCAGCAAAATAAAACCTAAATCTGAATAAACCGCTTTTCCAGTCGGCTTGTAACAATCTGGTTGATTGATCAATTTATAAATTTTAGAACGCTGAGCTTGCCAGTCTTGAGTTAATTCATGATTCGTCACAAGATCCTTAAAAAAGGGTCTCCACCAATCGAGACCTGAGGTATGTGTTAATAAGGATTGAACTGTTATTTCAGAGTTAAAAAAATCAGGTAAAAAATCAACAACTTTGGATGCCAACGTCCAATAACCTTGGTCAAAAGCTTGCATCATTGTCTGTTGAGTAAAAAAAACTTTCGTCAGCGACGCAAAATCATAATATGGAAAAGTATGTCCCACTTGGACATCACACACCAATCGCCCCGTATAGTATGCACGTACAGAAACGCCGGGCGTAACATCGGTAATCGCAATTTTTAGTTTATCGGTCAGTGTTTTTTCGAGTGTTCTTTGTCTCATTCAAAAGATGTTAGCAAACGAACTGAATTGTCACAAGTAAGAGTTGCAGTGCCATTTAAAATGAGGGGCCGCTGTTGCTCACCGTGCCCTGATTGAACACCTGAATAAACAGGACATTTCAATTTTTCAAAGAATTTTTGCAGCACCGTCCAGACGTGATTATCACCATTTGTTTCTTGGCCGAGGATGAAATCTCCTAAAAATACGGCTTTACAAGACTTAAAAAGTCCCGCCTGTTCTAACTGGTTGAGCATTCGATCAATCCGATATCCGCGTTCCCCGATGTCTTCAAAAAACAAAAAATGATATTTGAATTCAGGCTGTAGCGAAGTCCCAAGACTTGAACATAGAACTGTTAAATTTCCGCCATAGAGCTGTGCTTTTAATTTTAATTTATTTTTCTGCGCAGCTGCATTGATCGGTTTCAAATCAGAAAAATAAACTTCTTTTTTCTGACCGGACAACACAGAAAGCAGTTCATTTTTATTATTCTCACTGAGTTGATTTTGACCACAGCGATCTAAGAGTGGACCGTGAACCGTGGGCCACTTCATTTTTTGATTGAGCCATAAATGAAGTGTTGTCACATCACTGTAACCTATGAATAGTTTTTTTTGCGGTAATTTTTTAATTTTTAGAAGGTCTGGCACCAAACGGATCGCGCCATATCCGCCACGTAAACACCAAACAGCTTTAGATTCATTATTTTTTAAAGCTTCAATAAGAAACTGCAAACGTTTTTCATCCGAGTTGGAAATAAAAATTTCCGGAACGAGCATGTCTTGTGGATACCTTGGGATATAACCTTGAGCTTTAATCCAGGCCACAGCGTGTTCAAAAACTTCTTTTGAACATGGAGAACCGGGAGCGACAATGTCAATCACGTCTCCCGTCTGTAAATAATTAAAAACGGATTTTACTGTTCGTTTTTTTGACTTAGACTGTGATTTCTGTTTTTTCTTTTTTGACAACACCCTTTAAGCTTGTCGGATATTGGCCACTAAAACAAGCAGAACAAAACGAATTTGGACTGCGCGATAAAGCTTTAAACATTCCATCAAGGCTTAAATAACTTAAACTGTCTGCACCAATGAAATTTTTAATTTCCTCTAAACTTTGATGAGACGCAATCAATTGGCTTTTTTCAGGCGTATCAACACCATAATAACAAGGCCCAATTGTCGGAGGCGATGCAATTCGCATATGAACTTCAGATGCTCCAGCTTGCTTCAATAACGCTATAATCTTTTGACTGGTCGTTCCTCGAACTAAGGAATCATCGATAACAATGACTTTTTTGCCTTTTAATACAGAGCTTTGCGCATTTAATTTAACGCGCACGCCGAAGTCTCTTATGGCCTGCGCCGGCTGGATAAAAGTGCGGCCGACGTAATGATTGCGTATAATTCCAAACTCAAATGGAATTTTACTTTTTTGTGAAAATCCTAATGCCGCTGCTATTCCACTGTCTGGAACTGGAATCACAAGATCGGCATCAACACTTGATTCAACAGCAAGCTGTTCTCCAAACTTTTTTCGAGACTCGTAAACTGAAAGTCCAAACACATTCGAGTCTGGTCTTGCAAAATACACATGTTCAAAAACACAAGGAGCTTGTTTTTGTAAATACTGAGAATCATCGTACTTTATCGTTGCTGTTTTTAATCCAGATTTAGAAATCTCTAAAATTTCTCCGGGTTCGATTTCACGAATATACTCTGCACCAATCAAATCAAAGGCGCATGATTCGCTCGCGACCACATAAGAAAGCCCAAGATCTGAGACCAATTGCCCTAGAACAAGTGGTCGAAAACCTAAGGGGTCCCTTGCTGCTAATAAACGATCATTCGCCAAAACCACAAAACTATAGGCCCCAACAAGTTGTCGAGCACTCTCAGAAAATGCAGTTAATAAATCATTTGAAGGATTTCTAGCCATCAAGTGAAGTAAAATTTCAGTGTCATTCGTTCCTTGAAAAATTGATCCTTCACGTTGAAGTGCTTCGCGCAAGATCGATTGATTCACGATATTCCCGTTATGCGCAACGGCCACTGGACCATTTAATAGATTCGATGTGAGAGGCTGTGTGTTTGCTAAATAATTTTCACCTGTTGTTGAATAACGAACGTGCCCAATCGCAGCTTCACCTGTAAGACGGGATAAATTTTTATCATTAAATACATCACCTACGAGCCCTAAGCCTTTGTGTATATGATGATTTTTCTTATCTAGCGCGACGATTCCACATGACTCTTGTCCACGATGCTGTTGAGCATAGAGCCCTAAGTAAGCAAGCTTTGAAGATTCAGGATGATTCCAGATTCCAAAGACTCCACATTCGTCCTTCCATGATTTCTGAATGACATCACTCATGAGTCACCCCTGCAGGAATTGTTTGACCTACGACCGCACAAGAGAACAATCGATCTTTATGCTTCAAACTCTTAAAATGACTTTGGAAAAAAGAAAGAGCCTGCTCTGTATTTGTTGTCGTTACTAAAAATTGATACAATTGGTCTTTCAACAATGCCTCTGAACTGAGTTCGGTCGACTTCATAAAACCAATTCTATTTTTTGACATTTTTTGAGTCGTCAGCTCTATCCCACCAAGACCGCACGCCTTGATCGAAGTGATTTTGATTTGATCTTTTTGAATTTGAGCATCCATCAACTGACAAAGCTGAATAAATTCAACAGGGTTAGCGTCAGATTCTAAATTAAACTTTGATATTTGATGAAGTTTTTCGCTGACAAACGTCGTGCTTTGCGCCCAATTATAACTGACGCAAATTACGGATTCAAAGGCTGAAACAAAATGCGTCGGAATTAAATTTTCAACTGTCTCTCTGAGCCCGACCATCCCAGTGGCAGGTGTTGAAATAATATTGTCAGTCAAAGTTTCATTATAAAAACTGACATTCCCACTGATCACTGGTGCATCCAATTCTCGGCTAGCAAAAGCAATCGCCTCAACACTGGCCACAAACTCGGACATAATTTTATTTTTTTGTGGATTTCCAAAATTCAAACAATCTGTCACGGCCAAAAGTTTCGCGCCCTGTACTGCCATTTGAAACGCCGGATAATAAACAGAATCTAAAGCTCCAATTTGCGCATCCATTCGCATGAGTTCTGGACGACATCCAACGGCAATCGCAAGACCTCTTTTCGATTGATCCAGCTGAACAAAAGCGATGGGGCTTGAACAATCTTGAGCCGTTCTTGCACCGACTCTCTGATCATATTGATTAAAAATCCAATTTAAGTTTTCTTTTTCCAAAGATTTCTGTGGAAGTTTTGGAAGAATTCCATCTAAGCGAATCGCTTCCGTCGATTGATTTTCATGAACCCATGTCTCATAAGGTCTATCATACCTTGGTGCATTTTTCACAATTAAATCAGGATCAAGCTCTGTGAGAACTTCTTCACCCCATTTAAGTTGGATATTTTTAGAGGATCTGACTTCTCCTAAAATGGTGGCGTCCAAATTCCATTTGTGAAATACAGTTTTTAATTTTTCAAAGTTTTTGGGTTCACAGACCAAGAGCATTCGCTCTTGGCTTTCAGAGAGTAAAATCTCTTCAGGCGTCATTGTTGAATCCCTGAGGGGAACATTTTTTAAATCAATCGACAGACCCACTTGTCCGTGCGACGACATTTCAAAAGAAGATGACGTGAGACCCGCAGCGCCCATGTCTTGCATCGCGACCACAAGTTTTTGCTGAAGAACTTCAAGACAAGCTTCGATCAATAGTTTTTCAAAAAACGGATCACCGATTTGTACGTTGGGCTTTTTTGATTCACTGTCATTATCAAATGAGGCCGATGCCATACTTGCGCCATGGACTCCGTCTCTTCCCGTTTTGGCTCCGACATACACAACATAATTTCCAACACCTTTGGCTTTTGATAATGCCAATGGCATATCATCCGTCAAATAACCCACGGCCATCGCATTGACTAAAATATTTTGATTATATTTTTCATGAAAATTGGTTTGTCCCGTCACTGTGGGTACACCCACACAATTTCCGTACATCGAAATCCCTTGAACCACACCGCTCATCAGCTCTTTCATTCGAGGAGCTGATTTTTCACCAAAACAAAGATAATTAGCTAGTGCAATAGGCCTTGCACCCATCGTAAAAATATCTCTTAAAATGCCACCAACTCCAGTCGCCGCCCCTTGAACAGGCTCAATAAAACTGGGGTGATTGTGACTTTCCATTTTAAAAGCAATTCGTTCACCGTACCCAAGATCTACGATACCCGCATTTTCGCCGTCCATATCCGGAGTCATCGCATTGCGATAACTAAATTTCTTGAGATGGTTTTTTGAAGATTTGTAACTGCAGTGTTCACTCCATAAGGCCGAAAACAACGGCCATTCAATCTCTTTCAATTCGCGGCCAATTGAATTCTTTGCCAATTGGTATTCATCCTGAGTCAACCGGTAGAGCTTTAATTTTTTTTCTAAAACATCATTCATCATAAAAAGTACTGCCCGTCTGTTGAGCCCATCCAGTCAAATTTAGCACGCTCTGGATGAGGCATTAAACCAAATACATTCCCAGATTCAGATACTATTCCAGCAATATCCATGAGTGATCCATTGGGATTTTTCTTGTATTTCAACCACACTTGATTTTGATCATGTAATTTCTTAAGACCGTCCGCTGTGTTAAAATACCGACCGTCTCCATGAGCTATTGGCAATTTCAATTCTTGTTTTTCTGTCATCTGCGATCCAAAAAATGTTTTTTTGTTTTGAACTACTAGAGTCGTCCATTCATCTTTAAATTTCAGGGATTCATTTCGAATCAATGCACCAGGTAAAAGGCCTGCCTCGCACAAAATCTGAAAACCGTTACAGATTCCTAAAATGGACTTTCCTGCTTTAGCGAATTCACTCACAGATTTCATGACGGGACTTCGCGCAGCCATTGCCCCGCACCTTAAATAATCACCATAACTAAAACCACCTGGGATAATGATTTGATCATAATCCCTGATTTGAAATTGATCTTGAAACCAAATATAATCAGATTGATGGCCGAGTTCTTTAGTCCACTTTAAAACATCGGCATCGCAGTTCGTACCTAAAAACCGGACAACACCAATTTTTTTAGACATCGCAAATCTCGTATTTTTCAGTTAAAGGATTATAAAGACCTTCAGACATCATTTTTTCGACTTCCGCAATCACCTGAGATTTATTTTCAGATTTGACGTCGACTTCAATAAATTTTCCCACACGGCAATCTTGAACTTGAAAGCCTTTTGTTTGTAAAAAATTTCCAACGACACGACCTTGCGTATCCAAGATCACTTCACGCGGCATGATTTTGATTCCACATTTCATACAAGAACCTCTTTTAATTTATTAAGAATGGTTTGATATCCCGTTTTCACATCACCTAAATCAAATCGAAATCGATCTTTGTCTAATTTTTCCTGCGTCTGAGCGTCCCACAAACGCATTGAATCCGGAGAAATTTCATCTGCCAAAACGATTTCAGAATTTGGTAATTTTCCAAATTCAATTTTAAAATCCACAAGCGAGATTCCACATTTTAAGAAAACATCTTTCAATATTTGATTGATTTTTAAAGCGATAGATTTGACCTGCACGAGATCACTGGGCTGAGCCCAACCAAAACTTGTGATTTGATCGTCACTGACAAATGGATCTTGAAGCTCATCATTTTTATAATAAAACTCAACCAGCGGAGTTTTTAAAACTTCACCCTCAGTCATTTTGAATTTTTTCGCCAGCGATCCCGCAATTCGGTTTCTGACTACAACTTCCAATGGAATGATATTGGTTTTTTGAACCAACATCTTATTATTTTCAAAAGTCTTAATCCAATGCAAAGAAATCTTATGTTTCGCAAGCTCTGTGAAAATCAACGTCGAAATTTCACAATTCAATTGGCCTTTTCCTTCGAATTGACCTTTTTTCAAAGCATTAAATGCCGTCAGGTCATTTTTAAATTCCATCACAACATACTGATCATTATTGGTGGCAAAGATTTTCTTAGCTTTACCTTCGTAGATTTGAGGTCCGATTTGGATGTTGTTCAAGGTAGACATTAAAAAACCTCTTTCTGATAGGATTGAAAACGATCTTGAATGGCTTTCTGGTGTTTTTCGCCAGAGAACAAATGATCGAGTTCTTTTTTTGTAAAATATTTTTTGAGCTCTGAACTATTTTGAATAACATCTTTAAGATGTTCTCCAGGCTTTAATGACAAAGCCGCTGTTTGAATCAATTTATAACTGTCTTCGCGAGAAAGACCATGTTTATCAACCAAGTGCAAAAGCAAATGAGAAGAGTATAACACCCCACCCAACAAATGAGTGTTTGATTCCATTCGAACAACATCAATGTAGATATTTGAAAGTAGAGAATTAAGTCTGCGTGTTAAATAATGTGTTACGGTCAAGGCATCCGTAAAAATCACCCGCTCGTTCGACGAATGACTGATGTCACGTTCATGCCATAAAGGAATATTTTCCATCGCAGTCCATGCATAACCTTTAACAAGTCTCGCAAGACCTGTGATATTTTCTGCACTGATTGGATTTTTTTTGTGGGGCATTGCTGATGAGCCTTTTTGGCCTTTTGAAAAACCTTCAATCACCTCTGAAACTTCACTGCGCTGTAAATGTCTGAGCTCGACGGCCAAACGTTCATAGCCGCTGGTTAAAAAAGCCAATGACATCATCAGTTCCGCATGACGATCCCGTGGGACCACTTGCGTAGCAAAAGGTTCTACTTTTAAACCCAAAAGTTTTGCGACATTTTTTTCAAATTGAACTGGAAGAGCGGATGAAGTCCCTACAGCACCGCTGAGTTTACAAATTTGAAAGTGTTTTTTAGCGAGCTTTACTTTTTCTTCATTTCTGTTCAATTCTGATAAAAAACCAGCCATTTTAAAACCGAACGTCGTGATCTCTGCAAATATTCCATGCGTGCGCCCAGGGCAAATTGTTTTTTTGTGAGTCGTGATCAGCTTTTGTAAAGTTTTCTTCAAAACTGCGATTTCAGCTAAAATAAGATCTAAGGCCTCTGTCATCTGAAGACTAAGAGCTGTATCTAAAACATCCGAACTGGTCAGACCAAAATGGATATATTTCCCACTGTCTCCGACTGTTTCTGCCACTTGACTGACGAAAGCAATCACATCATGTTTTGTCGATTGTTCGATTTCAAAAATACGCTGAACATTAATTTTAGATTTCTTTTTGATGTCTTGTGCGGCTTTTACAGGAATCAATTTCAACTGTGCTTGAACTTCCGCCACGGCAATTTCGACTTGCAGCATGTACTTAAACCGAGAATCTTCAGCAAAGTGAACTTTCATTTCTGGTGTTGAATAACGTTCGATCATATTGATTCCTCAGCAGATTGAGTTTTAAGAAATTCTTTTTTAATTTTTAATTTTTTGATCACTGTGTCTGAAATTTGGCTCATTGCTATTGCCATTTGCGATGGAGCGTAAAAATGAAATGGAGGAATAAAAGTAATCTGGTTCTTATGACTGCACTCGGTCACCATATAAGTGTTGATGGGCTGCAAACTTAGCTCTTCGGGCATCACTTCAAAACCCAGGAAGTCAAATTTTTTAAAAAGATGTTTTTGAACTCGTTCAGTAAAATATCCTAAGGTCGCTGGATTTTTTATTTGCTGAGCAGGAACCCAAAGCCAAACATCCATCACTGAATTTTCGACTGAAACATAGTATAAATTATCATAGATTGAATTGTAATTGGCGTCTGACATAGACCAAAATTTAAAATTGCCAAGATCCTCACTGATTTTGAATTTGAGTCCCACAAATTGAAAAACATGCTGAGTCTGAAAATTGAATAAATCTTGTTGCTTAAATCTTTCAGCAAAAAGAGATAAATTTAAATAGGATTCTTCGACTAAGATGTGATCATAACTACGAACTCCCGATTTCTGAATCTCGATGTGAATTTTTTTATCTTTTTGATTCATTTTTAAATCAATAACGTTATCGAAATAAAAAACTTCCGAGCGGCTGTCTTTAGACGTCTCGACGAATATTTTATTCGTAGATATTTTTTTCGACAGTTTCAAATTTTGAAATAAAATATGTCTCAATTGAGTCATTTGAGAGTCTACAATGGTTTTTTTTTGACGTTGCGACTCTGTCAACTCTTTCAGGTTCACATTTTCCAAAAACGGAATTAACTCTTGATCAACGTTCAAGTATTGATCCTCTAAAAATCCAAAATTGTAGGTCGAATTCTTATTTGCAATCAAAAAATCATAACTGAGACCACTGCTTTCAAGTTCGTTCTTCATTTGAAGAATCTGCTCCGTCGAAGTGACCACTAGAACCTTGTACATAAAACGGATCCTTTATACGTAAATTCGCGAACTAAGTTTTGCTCAGTTCGCCGTAAAAATAATTGTGCGACTGGTTTAAGAAAACCCTGACTTTCTTTTGAAGAAACTTGTTGCAGAACAATTTCGCCAGCATCCATTTCGGATGTCACATGATGAATTGTTACTCCTATATCTGCATTTGCTTCAAAAGCAGATTCAAAACCATGGAGTCCTTTAAATTGCGGGAGTAAACTTGGATGAATATTAAAAATATGATCCTTCCAAATCGACAAGAACGATTCTGGTATTATTTTCATAAAACCAGCTAAAAATATTTTTTGTATTCTTTTCGTTTTTAAAATCTGATGAATTTGCTCAAAATTCATCTGCGAATTTATCACCAGGACTTCGACACCAAAACGTCGCGCTTTGAGAGCACCTAAAGCTGATTTTTTATTCGTGATCACTAAACTGATATTTTGATATTCTGAAAGGTCTAACAATGTTTGCAGACAAGATCCGCCGCCCGATATGAATACCGCTGTTCTCTGAAACCCGTTAACAAAACTCAACAGAATCTCCCTGTGGGTTTTGTTTTTTTTGTACCAATCCCAAGATTTCATTCGTGTAACCAAACTGATTCAAAATGAATTGAGCTTTCTCCGCTTGATCCTGGGGAACGATAAACATAAATCCCATTCCGCAATTCAGCGTTTTTAACATTTGATCTTTGGTCATTCCTGATTTTTTTTGTACGTGTAAAAAACAATCTGGCATTATCCAATGATTTAACACAACTTTTAAATGATCTGGTAATACACGTGGTATGTTTTCAATTCCACCACCCGTGATATGACAAGCCGCTTTTATACCTACATGTTTTTGCAACTCAAGAGCCGCCAAAACATAAAGACGTGTCGGCTCCATGAGCCACTCACGGTACTGTTCAAATTGTCCTTCAAATACTTTTCGAATAAGTGAATATCCATTACTATGAAAACCGGAACTGTGTAAACCAATGACAACATCGTCTGGAGCAACACGATCTGCGCCCCAAGTTTTATCACGATCCACAACACCGACAGAGAAACCAGCGCAATCAAAATCATTTGACTGATACACGCCAGGCATTTCCGCAGTTTCTCCACCGATCAAAACCATCTGAGATTCGGCACAAGCTTCTCGTACACTTGTCAAAAACTGCTTTGCATGATCTAAGTTTAATTTTCCAGTGGCATAATAATCCAAGAAAAAAAGTGGTCGCCCACCAGTGCAAATGAGATCATTCGCGCACATAGCGACAAGGTCATAACCGACTGTTGTGTAGTCATTGAAATAAGAAGCTAATTTAACTTTAGTACCGACACCGTCCGTACAAGAAACGAGAAGTGGATTTTTAACATCGTCAAATTGCGCATTAAACAATGCTGCAAAACCACCAATTCCAGAAACAACACGTGATTTTAGATTTTTTTGAATAGTCTGATTTTGATTTATTATTTCGGTCGATAGCTTGTGATTTAAATGAGATTTTTTTTGATTTTCAGGAGTCGGTTGATCCTGATGCAGCCAATCGACGAGGTCATCTCCAGCTTGTACGTCCACACCTGACTTTTTATAGTCAATTTGATCATCGGATTGATTATGAGCCAATCAAATCTCCTTAGAAAATATTCGTTGTTGAGATAAACTATCAATGAAATCTTGATTCCGCCAAACACTTTTATTACTGACGCCTCTGGACTAAAGGCTATTAAAAATATTTAGGCAAAATCTGTTGTAGTCGATGTTGTATAAATAAGTAAAAATAATGAAAGATGTTCAAAATTGTCTCTTATTTCATCATACTCATTTTTATTCCATTTCACACAGCCTTCGCTCAAACAACGACCGCGAGCGATGTTGATGAATCTTTCGATCCTTTTGCAGATTACAACGAATTTGAACAACAGACTGAAGAAGAAGCCGACATTAATTTTCTTCGAAACGGACGCTATTTAACGATCGCTTTTATCAGTGGATATCGTAGTTTTTTTGGCGGAGGTTTTTCACAAGCTTACCGAGGAAATATCGATTACGGAATGGAGTTCTCCTACTTTTTCGACCTTCAAATTGCGGGTTCTTTATCGTACATGACAGGCGACCATGCCGTCGCATTTCAAAGTTACACTGATCCTTCATTTACGAGAGTTTCAAGCGATTATACAGGAAACGTGAATATCCAAATGATAGATTTTCACATGAAATATTATTTCAATACGGACAATATCACAAAAGGTCTGGCTGATCTGAACCCTTACGCATTATTAGGAACTGGCTACTATATTAGAACTTATAACTTGAGCCAAAATTTAGGTTCAGAACCTGACAAAGTTGTTGGTTTTAAAATGGCTGGTGGTATTGAAATCCCGCTCTTAAAACGAAGAGCTTATTTAGGACTACAAGGCACCTACAGGTACGTTCAATTCCCAGATGAAAATAATGCTTTTATCGATGAGGGCGGCGAAACAGATCAAGTTCTTAGACCCGTCAAACCTCGTCTAGATGGTGATATGTATGAGCTGAATGTCATTTTAGGAGTGAATTTTTAATCACAGCAGCCAATTGCAATACAATCCCAAGAATAATTAATCCTGGCGCTAACCATTTCAAAACCCAAATCCAATTTTTAACAAGCATTTGACTGGATTCACTCTGCTCGCTCACAAATTTTTCTTTGTAATCCATTTCATTCATGGATTTAAAAAAAACAACGATCATTCCCAGTACAGAAACAGGCAAAAGATAATTAATCAGTACAGAATCTAGATTTTCGATCAAACTTTGATTCATGAGTGTCAAATTTCGAAATAAAGTCCCTGAAAACGCAGGAAAAACAGTTAAAAACAACGTGACTGCTATAACGATCCAGGCCGAAGAAAAGCGGTCTGTTTTAAGAAATCGATCTGAAAGATTTGAAATCAATGTTTCTAGCAGTGCGATGCTGGCATTCAGTGCGGCTAACCACAAGCAAATAAAAAAGGCTAATCCAAAATACTGACCATACTGAATTTTCATAAACAGCTTCGGAAGCGCTTCGAACAATAAACTTGGATCAGTGAGAGGCTTATTTGAGATTGAAAATGCAATGGGAAAAATCATCAGCACAGCAACTATGGATATCAATGTGTCTACAAGAGCAACACGAACCCCGAGCGTCGGCAAATGTTCATCTTGTTTAAAATAAGATCCAAATGTGACTAAAACGCCCATCCCCAAAGACAGTGTAAATAAAACGTGTCCCATAGCATGTCCTAAAGATGTTAAATTCAGTTTAGAAAAATCAGGATAAAATAAAAATCGTAAGACGTCAGGGCTTGAAGGCAACGATAACGATCTAGTTAAGATCAAAATAACTAAGATTCCAAAAATTGGCAAAACAGCTGTTAGAATTCTCTCAAAGCGCTCGGTCACTCCCTTAACAACGATAAATCCACAGATCAGTAAATGCACACTTGCTAAAGCAAACTGTAATAAACCGTTCTCCATCAAGACCGACATACTGATCGATCCCAGATATTGTGATTGTTCCTGGTGAAATAAACCAACTAAAAATTGAGTTAAAAAATGTAAAACCCAACCGCTGATCACGGAATAGTAAGCTAAAATAACCAAACTGATAAATAAACTTAATCGACCAAACCAAAAAAAAGGTTTTTTAGTTTGGACTGAAATTTTTCGGGTGATTTTTAAAAGACTGGCACCTGTTGACCTACCAATGATAAGCTCTGCAATCAATACAGATAAACCAATGGTGAGAGATAAAAATAAGTAAACTAAAATAAAAGCGCCGCCACCATTTTCACCAACCACATAAGGAAAGCGCCAAATGTTACCCAGACCGCAAGCACTGCCCACGGCAAGTAAATAAAAAGCTATTCGACTACGCCAAGATCCACGTCTTCGTGTCGTCGAATTTGATGTGGCTGAATTGCTTCCGCTTGAAATCATCGCTTACTTACCTTTGAAAATCATCATTCGTACCACCTCGGCGCGATTTCATACAAAAAATACGAATCGGAGTGCCATGCAGATTAAATGCTTCTTTCAGATTTTTAATCAAAAAGCGTCGATAAGAATTCGTGACTCCATCTGGATGATTAGCAAAAGCAATAAATGCAGGTGGTTTTTGGTACGTCTGAGTGAGATAATAAAACTTCACATTTGTCGTTCCCCACACAGGTGCCGGGGCTTTACGAATCACGTTAAAGAAAAAATCATTCAAATCAGATGTCGGAACCTTGAAATTAATTTTATCTGTCACAGACTCAATTTCTTTAAATAAATCAGCCATCCCTTGATTTTTCAAAGCTGATGTAAACACAACAGGAACATCTACAAAAAAGTGAAACGTCTGTGCCACTTGAGCTAAGAATCGCTGTTTGTAGTTATCGAACTCTGCATGTCCAAGATCTGATTTATTAGCAACCAGAATGACACCCTTGTGATCATCCAAAATAGATTGCATGATTTTCGCATCTTGTTCCGTGGGCCCCACAGTTCCATCGACAACTAAAAGTACGATATTCGCACGACGAATAGTTTCTTGAGATTTAAATGCAGAAATAATTTCAATATCGTCTTCTCGTTTCGATTGACGTCGTAAACCAGCCGTATCAACTAGAACATATTTTTTATCATTAAACTCTAGTGGTGAATCCACTGAATCGACAGTCGTTCCGGCAATGTCAGAAACCATCATGCGGTTCATTCCCAATAAGTTATTACAAAGAGAACTTTTACCCACATTCGGTTTTCCAACCATCGCAATGCGCATCCCCTCATTGACAGTTTTAGGTGCTTCAGGAACCATTTTTACGATCCACTCAAGCACGTCCGAAACACCTCGGCGCTGTTCGAAGGATGTGGATACAACGTCCAGACCAAATTCATGAAATTCAGCATTTAATAAATCGGCTTCATGAGGGCTATCCACTTTATTAACGACCAATAAAATTGGTTTACCAGTTTGTTTGGCGATTTTAATAATATCACGATCTTCAGGTAATAACCCAGCGCGCCCATCCATCACTGCAACAATAAAATCGACTGTAAACAAAAACTCGACAACTTGTTCTTTAATCATTTTTGAAAAAAGATCCGAAGCTTCTGTCACACCACCAGTATCAATCAAATCAAAGGATTTACCCCAGATACTGACAGGCTCGAGCATGATATCGCGAGTAACTCCCGCCTGATTCTTAACAACGGCTTTTCGCGAGTCTGTAATGATATTAAATAATGTCGATTTACCAACATTTGGACGACCAATAATTGCAACTTTTGCTGCATCAATAAATGAGTTACTCTGATTTTGTGACATATTTCAATTCTTTCATCGTCGTTTTGTTTTCAAACCAATTTTCTTTAACTACAACATTTAATTCTAAATAAACTTTTGGCAAATCCATCATTTTTTGAATTTCCTTACGGGATTCTTCGCCAATTTTTTTAATATTAGCACCCGCTTTACCGACCACGATAGGCTTGTGAGAATCACGAGCGACTAAAATATCGATAAATATCTTAGGACACGGCTTTGCATCTTCATCAAATTTACGAGTTTGAACCGCAAGTTGGTAAGGAATTTCGTGGTTCAATATTTCGAAACATTTTTCTCGGATAATTTCTTCAGATAAATGTCTCATGCTCTCAGTTGTGTATAATTCTGTATCATATAATGGAGCCTCTGCACTTGGCAGGATGTTCATCATTTCTTTTAAAATAAGGTCTTTATCTTCTTTAGGTGACTTTAAATTTGAGACTGAAAGAGCTTTTGCGCCTTTTAATTCAACCATATCTTTTAAAATGAGAACGCGGTGACTTTTTTCAGTCATATCCGTTTTAGTAATAACAGCAAGCCATGGTTTTTGGGATCTCGAAACAAGTTCAATGATCTCTTCATTTCGGCTGGCATCTGATTCCTCAATACTGAGAACAGCCACTAAAGCATCTGAACTTTGGATGACTTCTTCGGCTTCTTTTTGTAAAAACGAATTTAAACCACTTGTCGATTTGATGAGTCCCGGTGCGTCCACGAAAACGATTTGTCCGTGATCTGTCGAATGCAGTCCAATCACGCGTCTTCGCGTCGTTTGCGGTTTGTTCGTAACGATAGAAACCTTTTCTGCAATCAAGAAATTCAAGAGAGAGCTTTTGCCTGCATTCGGCTGTCCGATTAGGCCGAGATAACCTGATTTATAATTTTTAGGAACTGTTTGTGTTGTCATTTTTTACCTTTGTTTTTTAGACTTAATTTTTAAAGTATTATTTTTTTTATTTATAATCTCTTCGATCAGAACTTTCGCAGCCAATTGTTCGGCGATTTTTTTACTTTGTCCCATTGACTTAAATATTCCTAGTCCTAGAACCGAGACACTGACTTCGAACTCTGGTTTGTGCGAAGGACCTGTCGTAGACACTAATTCGTACGTGGGCATCCCGAGTTTCATTTTTTGAGTTAGCTCTTGTAAACGGGTTTTATAATCTTTCTCGTATTCAAGATCTGGTTTGATCTGATCTATGTCTCCGCTAAACTCAGACAAGAGATAATTTTTCACTTTTTCAAAGTCCGCATCTTGATAAAATGCGCCAACAATTGCTTCATAAGCCGAAGCTAACAATCGAGGTTTTAAATGAGATTCTTGTTCTTTTTCTCCTGGGCCCAATATTAAAAAACTTTGGAGATTAATTTTTCGGGCTTTTTCTGCTAATATTTCTTGATTTACAAGACTGGCTCTTTTTTTAGAAAGTGCTCCCTCAGTATCCTGAGGACTTTGCCGCATCAAATTCTCTGCAACGACAAGACCTAAGACAGCGTCACCCAAGAACTCGAGACGTTCATTATGAATTTTATTTTTATTTTCACCAATACAAAAACTTTTGTGAGTCAGAGCATGCTCAATCAGATCTTTGTTCTTAAATTCATATTTTAAATACTTTTCAATGTATTCAATGATTTTTTTGAGCTGAAGTGACTTCACGCGAGACCGCCTTGTGCTGTGGCCGGAAGAAGTTCCGCAATCAGATGACCTTCAGAACTTTCAGCATCAAATCCGGTAATTCGAACTGAAACTTCTTGTCCCACAAATTGTTCCATTCGTTCGTCAAAGTTAACAATTTGCACGGGCCAATAATGATTCGTTAACCCGTGTGTATTTTTAGAAGGTTTATTCAATATCAAAGCACGTTGTACTGTTCCGATTTGTTTGAGTCCTTCTGATTGAAATCGATGAAGACTTAATTCTCTGAGCTTTGCAGCACGTTCTTTACGAATATGAAATGGAATTTGCGGTAAGACTTCAGCTCGGGTTCCCGAACGTTCACTGTACGGAAAGACATGTAAACGCGTCCATGGAGTTTCCGCTAAATTTTTATATGTCGTTTCGAATTGTTCTTCCGTCTCGGTTGGAAATCCTGCGATCACATCCATACCCATGAACACATTGGGGACACGATTTGCAATTTTCTTTAAAGATTCAATCACTGTTTCTGCTGAGTATTTCCGTTTCATTTGCTTTAAAACTTCCGTATCCGCACTTTGAATACTCATATGAAAATGCGGGCAAAGTCTTGGGTTTTCATAAAGATCAAGCAAACGATCGGTGACTTCGATTGGTTCTAAAGACGATAATCGAATTCGGGGTATTTTTGTTTTCGCTAAAACTGTCTCAACCAGATCTTCAAGTGATTTTTTCACTCCAGAATTCATATCTTCGTAATCACCGATATGAACACCCGTTAAAACAACCTCAAGAATATTTTCCTTTTCAAGCTGGTGAATTCGATGAACAAGATCAGCGATTGGAATCGATCGACTTTGCCCTCGCGCATATGGGATAATACAGAATGTACAAAAACTATTACATCCATCTTGTATTTTTAAAAAACTGCGCGTGTGACTTTGTTCATGTCCTCCGCCCATTTCAAGATCTTCTTTTTTGAAAATATTTGATTTGAATGTTTTTTCTTTGAGTTCACCTTTAAAAAATTTATTCAAAAGCTCTGGCAATAACCCCTTATGAGAGTTCGCCACGACAAGATCAGCACCTGGCAAATTTTCAAAAGCACCCGTATCAACTTGTGCCGAACAACCTGTAACCACAATTGTCGAAAATGGCTGCAATGATTTGATCTTTCGAATTGTTCGAACAGCTTCTTTTGTGGCTTCTGCGGTCACAGCGCAGGTATTTAAAACATGAATTTCGGCTTTATTCTTTTCAACATTTTGTAAAAGCGAGAAGCCATGCGTGGACATGTTTTTTTGAATGAGACCTGAATCATACGTATTCACTTTACAACCGAAGGTATGAACGACGTATTTTTTGTCGATTGAAATTTGTTTGAATGGAGGCGTTTGCGGCGCATTCAGACTTTGATCCATCCGCCCCCCAATAAAATATTTTGATTTCGATAAAAAACGGCAGCTTGTCCAGGCGTGATCGCTCGCTGGGGTTCTTGGAATTTCAATTTATATCCAGTTTCAGTTTTCAAAACTTCAGCGAGTGCACCTTTGTGTTGATAGCGTATTTTAACATTTAATACTTCACCACTTTGGATGTCACTTAACAAATGAGGTTCGATCACATCGACTTCGTCAAAAAATAAATATTTCTCTTCTCCCACCCAAACAGTGTTATCACTTGCATCGATTTTGATGACGAACAATTTCTCATGATACGTCATCCCCAGCCCCTTACCTTGTCCGATCGTATAATGATGAATACCTTCATGAGTACTCATCACTTCACCACTCGGGAAACGTTTGAGGTATCCTTTTTTAGTTTTTAAAACCTCAGCCGAAACCTGGCTTTGAATAAAATTATCATAACCTTGGTTTCCAACAAAACAGATGCCTGTCGAGTCTTTCTTTTTTGCAACGACGAGATTTTTTTGTTCTGCAATTTCTCGAACTTGCGGTTTTTTAAGATGGCCTATTGGAAATAATAATTTGGAAACAATCGCAGGCTCGATCGTAAATAGAAAGTATGTTTGATCTTTCCAGTCATCAGTTGACGTCACAATATGCGATTTCCCTAAGTCATCTTTGTGGATTTGTGCATAATGACCTGTGGCTAAATAATCGCAGCCAAGCTCTTTCATTTTTTGAATCAAATGATCAAATTTTAAATAGGTATTGCAATTCACACATGGAAGTGGTGTTTGCCCGTTTAAGTACGCCGAAATAAAGGGATCAATCACCGACGCTTTAAATTTGGCTTCACAATTCAAAACATAAAATGGAATATTTAATTTATCGGCAACACTACGTGCATCATCAACATCAAGACTTGAACAACAAGTTCCATTACCTTCTGTAATATCGCAATTCGTGTAATCCCACACTTGCATCGTAGCACCTACGACCTCGTAACCTTGTTCGACAAGAAGAGCGGCCGCCACAGAACTATCCACTCCGCCGCTCATCGCAACAAGAACTTTACCTTTTGATTGATTCATCGCTTTATCTGACATGAGATTCCTTCACTTCAACGGAACGAATTCGTTCAACAACACTAACTAAAGCCTCAATAAACTTTTTAACATCAGATTCAGTCGTGAACCAACCAAGACCAATCCGCAAAGAATTCTGCGCTTCTTGACGAGAAAGTCCCATCGATAAAAGAACAGGGCTTGGTTCAGGACTTCCGCTGCTGCAGGCGGCTCCAGTACTGACAGAAAATCCAAGAAGATCTAAACTCATCAGCAGAGTTTCACCATCTACTCCTGAAATGACAAGACTTGATGTGTTCACAAGTCTTTCGGATTCTACAGCAGTGATTGTTACTTTAGAAATTTTTTTTAAAATTTCAGTTTCCATGTGGTCACGTAATTTTAAAATTTTAAGATTCTGCGATTCTAAGCCTGGAAGTTGTTCAAGCATGACTTGTAAGCTTGAGATTCCTAGAACATTTTCTGTACCACCACGACGAGATCGTTCTTGTCCACCACCATGAACTAAACTTGTGTAAGGTGCATTTTTTCGTACAAATAAAACGCCTGTCCCTTTGAGCGAGTAAAACTTATGACCAGAAAATGTGGCGTAATCGATTTGGAGCTTCTCTAAATTTAACGGCATCTTACCTAGGACTTGAACACAGTCAGAGTGAACAAGGACATTATGTTTTTTGGCCAAAGCTACAATTTCATGAATTGGAAAAACTGTTCCTGTTTCATTGTTTGCAAACATACAACTGATCAGGGCTGTTTTATCGCTGATATGATCCGAAATAAATTGAAGATCAATTGTTCCCGCGCGAGAAACTGGAATTAATTGAACTTTGGCACCTAGTGATTCTAAATAGAATGCTGTTTTCATCACGCTCGGATGTTCAACGCTTGAAATCAGATATTCGTTTTTAGCTAAGCCAAATTTGTTCCAGACAGATTTTAAAACTGTATTGTTTCCTTCACTTGCTCCCGAGTTGAAAATAACTTCTAAAGGGGAACAGTGAAAAGCTTCAGAAAATGATTTTCTGGTTTCACGTAAAATATTTTTTGGACCACGCGAAGATAAGTGAATCGATGATGGATTACCCCATTCGGAAATCAAATCAGACAATTTTTCCAAAACCAATGGTCCGGGAGCCGTTGTCGCATTATGGTCTAAATAAACGCGAGAATTCGCAAATTTTTCAAAATGAAGCATGGCCAATGTCATACCTGAAATTAAAAAAAATGAGAAGTTTTAAACACTTAGAGATCATTTTTGACATGAAAATTATACAAAACAAAGACTAGACCCACTTTCGACTCAAGTCAGGCTGTCTAAAACCCGATTAAACCACAGTTGAGGTAAAAAATTGAGCCAATTTATCAGCCATAGCGAATGGGAACATGTTTTTACAGATGAAGCACTGACAGTCGAAGAATTACTGTCTTCTGGCGATTTTTTGCTTTTAGAACAGTCTAAAATTCGAATAGCTCTAGATAACAAAATTTTGCCATGGGAAAAATTTAAAAGCTGGATCACAGAAAAAATAAACTGTTCTTGCCTGAAATCAGAATTAGGACCTGTTGAAATTCAGATCTTAAAAAATAAATTTAAAGAAAATAAAAAATCATTTGCTCATTATGATCTCTGGACGAATGATCTTATTCCATTAGAAATCTGGGACGGATCGCTGATCGTCCTAGGGCTGTTTCCCCCAGAAAACTTAGTCACAATTCCAAACTCGATTTTTGTTCTCTGTCCCCCATCGTTACTGAATGAAATCACTGAGACACCATCTTCTGAAGAAATTGAAAGTGATTTAGTTGAACACGGTGAACCCATTGCTTTACTCGAGATCGATCAATCAATTACTGCTCCGACAAATCTGAATTTTTCAAACTTGAATATCAATAAACCAGAAAATACGAACGCTGAATCAACAGAAACAGCCTATTCTATTTGGAATTTGGTCGATTCTAATCATAATTCATCGAGCGAACTTGCACGAAAACAATTTGACGCTTACATGGTTTTACAAATCATTGATACCGAAACCAGAGTTTATAAAATGGATGATGATTTAATTAAAGAAGATTTAAATCCAGGACTATTTTGTTATAATTTAAAGCTCGACAACGCTTTTTCAAAAATATATAAAAGCGGTCAGACGGCTTCTTTTGATTTAGATACTTTGGGTCTGACTATTTTGGATTTTAAATATGCCTGTATTTCACCGTTAAAACTTGGCCAGCAGATTTTAGGTTTTCACGTTGGATTCAAAGTCGAAAAAACGACCCAACAAGATGAAAATGCTTTAGAACTTATTTCAAACCAAAATGCCGCTTAATTTAAAAAGTGAACCCAAAGTGTTCTCTGATCGTCTTGATTTTTTTCAATGACAATTTGTACAATTCTGAAATTGAATGGCCATTGATCTAATGAAATAAACTTTGCCCATTCGACAAAAAAAAGATCCTGAGTTGAATCAAAAAAATCCCAAAATCCACTCGATTCGATGTCATCTGTCGACGTCAATCTATGGAGATCAAAATGGTGAACATCAAATGAATTTGAGTTGTACTTATGATGCAGAGCATATGTGGGTGAATGCGCTTCTCGAATACCAATTCTTTTCAAAAGCTCTGCAATCAAAGTTGTTTTGCCAGCCGCCATCGGACCGTCTAACAAAATCAGCGTATTGGGTTTCAAAAAGGGAGCTAAATAATCGACGACATCTGACAATTCTGAGAGATGATTCAAAACAAAGGATTTTGAATTAGCCATTCAAACACTGATACATTTTTTGTGTCACACGAGTTAATCCCTCAGTCAAAGAGTAACAAATCATCGAATGCCCAATGTTGACTTCTCGGAGACAAGGCAGCTTCGTAATCAGCCGAGCATGTTGATAATCAAGTCCATGTCCCGCATGAACTCCAAGTTCAAGATCATTAGCAACGATGGCAGCTCTGTTTAATTTTTTCCATTCAGCAGATTTCATTTTATTCTTTTTCAAGACCCAGCTGCCTGTATGAAATTCAACAGCATCAGCACCGACTTCGCGTGCAGCAATCACTTGATCAACTGATGACTCAATAAACAAACTCACTTTTATATTTTTAGATTGAAGTTTTTGAATCATCGGTTTTAATTTCTGAACCATTTTGACAACGTCCAAACCACCTTCTGTTGTCAATTCTTCTCTTTTTTCGGGAACAAAACAAACCCAATCAGGTCGATGCTTTAAAGCAATTTTTAACATCTCAGATGTCACAGCCATCTCGAGATTCATTTTGAGGACTCTTTTTTTCATCAGAGTTTGGACATCATGGTCTTGAATATGACGACGATCTTCTCGCAAATGAATTGTAATTTGTTCGGCTCCGCCTTTTTTAACTAATCGACACAACTCCACAAGGTTTGGATAATTGGTCGTTCCGCCTCTCACCTGGCGCAAAGTAGCAGCGTGATCAATATTTACACCGAGTCTGATTTTGTGAATTAAAGTCTTTTTTTTCATGATAATTCTTTTTCTAGAAAGCTCGCAATTTCTTCGGCCATTTGATTAATTTGGTTTTTATCGGTTCCCTCGACAAGAACACGAATCAGTGGTTCTGTTCCAGAAAAACGTATAAATAAACGCCCCTCTGTACCTAATTCCTTTTCTTTTGCGAGAATTAGTTCTTTATAGCCTTTCAAATCATTTAAGTCTGCACGACGACGAACACGGCAGTTAATCAGAACCTGCGGAACTTCTTGAAATAAGCTCGAAAGTTCACTCATTTTTTTCCCAGTTTCTTTCATGACTGAAAGCACACTTAAACCTGCTACGGTTCCATCTCCGGTTGTCGAATGATCTAAGAAAATAATATGACCAGATTGCTCGCCACCCAAATTATAATTATTTTTTCTCATTTCATCGACGACGTACTTGTCTCCGACATTTGTTTTAATCACGGTGATGCCCTCTTGTTTCATTTTTTTCTCGAGGCCAAAATTACTCATCTGTGTCACCACCAGCGTGTTTTTCTTGAGTTGGTTTTTATTTTTCATATGGAGAGCGCAAATTGCTAAAATTTGATCTCCATTCAAGATTTTTCCTTTTTCATCCACCATGACAATACGATCAGCATCTCCATCTAAACCGATACCCACATCTGCACGGTACTGAATGACGGCTTGAGAAATTTGCGCAGGATGAAGAGCGCCTGATTTATCGTTGATATTCGTTCCGTTAGGCTGGGATCCTAATAAAATAACTTCAGCTCCGAGCTCTTCAAAAATAGCAGGAGCCACTTTATAGGCGGCACCATGTGCTGTATCAAGGACGATACGCATACCATCTAATGTGTTTTCTAATGGAAAAACAGATTTTGCATGAACAATATAACGACCTTGAGCATCTTCGATACGACGTGTTCGTCCAATATCTTTAGCTGGCGGAAGAAGTTTTAATAAATCGTCTTGAGCAACGAGGGCTTCGATCTCTTTTTCTAAAGAGTCGTCGAGTTTAAAACCAGAAGGACCAAAAATTTTAATCCCATTGTCTTGGTAGGCATTATGAGATGCCGAGATCACAATGCCAGCCGCGGCTCGCATAGTTCGAGTCAGGTAACCAATCGCCGGCGTTGGAAGTGGACCAACGAGTTGAACATAGATGCCCATTGAATTTAAGCCAGATGATAAGGCTTGCTCAATCATGTAACCCGACAATCTGGTATCTTTACCAATGACGACTTTATTAATCGCAGACGGAGAGGCAATTCTTTTGGTACGAATCAAATATCCAATCGCCTGGCCAATTTTAACAACAACATCCGGTACCATCGGAAACTGGTTCGAAGTTCCACGAATTCCGTCTGTACCAAATAGCTTCGTATGTTTTTCTGATTGATTTTTTGAGCTCATATTATTCCTAAATTATTTTTATTTTTTTTCTGAAATTTCAACTTTGATGGAGTTCGGCTTGATACTTAAAACACGCAGACCAGACGGTAAATCAATCAATCCTTGATAAATATCAAATTCAAACACTCCAGATTTATTTTCTGTCGCATCAATTGTTAAATTCATATTCTTGTCTTTAAATCGCTTCATCAAAGGTTGAGGACCAGAGATTTTAACCTTGATCCGATCTGCTGATTGACTGACGACAGAATATCCACTGGTTGTTAAAAAAGAAATTTCAATTTCTTTAGATGCCACGAAATCACGTCGTCCCAAAATTGATACCCATAAAATAAGCGCGACAAAAAGAGCGACCAGTTTATACGACATGTTCTCAGTGAATAAATATCTATATTTCTCTAGCCCGCTCGAAGCCTTCACGAATTTATTTCTCATGATTCATACACCGGTTTATATTTGAGTCCAAAAGCTGTATATAACTCTTTCCGAACATCTGAAAGTTCCGCGTTAGGATACATATCCCCACCGGAAACTATACTGATTGATTTAGTTTCTTCCGATACCACAAATACAATGGCATCAGTTTCTTCAGTTAATCCTATGGCCGCACGATGTCTGGTTCCTAAATTTTTATCAAGAATCGGATTTTTACTGAGCGGCAGGAAACATCCTGCATAAGCAATTTTACCTGAGCGAATCAAAATCGCACCATCATGCATCGGTGTTTGAGTATGAAAAATCGATTCAATCAATTCTGCAGAAATACGAGAATCCATCTCAGTGCCGAGCTCGATGTGATAATCCACAAGAATATCTTTTTCGATGACGATCAAAGCGCCATAACCTTTTTGTGCTGAAGCTATAATCCCTTTGGCAATCTCTTCAACCAAATGAGTTTCCATAGCCACCGACACATCAGAAAACAGTGGATGACTTCCAATATGCGCTAAAGCTCGACGAATCTCGCCTTGAAATAGCACAACAACGATAACGAATAAATTTGAAAAGAATTTTTCGAGGATCCAATTCAGAGTATAAAGCTCAAACCAAATACTTGCGATATATGTGATCGCTAAAATTCCAAGACCGGAAAGCATTTGAACTGTTCCAGAGCGCTTAATCAAAATTAAAATTCGATAAACGATCAGCCAAACCAAGACTATATCTATCAAATCTTCGAATCGAAGATTTGATAGAATAAAATATAAGTTATCGAAGAAAGTTGAAAAAAAAACCATCTAAACCCTGTCTGTTCTTAAGACACAGGCGCCGGCTTACGACCACCTGAAACCAGTGAGTTTTTTTCTGATTCAGATTCTGTCGATGTTGTTTGAGTTAATCCAGAACCATCATTTTTTTTATTATTTCGAACTTTCACGATTTCACTGACCGCTGTTCCATTCACGAGCATTTCAACTTCAGCAGCATCGATGGTTTCGAATTCTAAAAGAGCTTCTGTCAAACGTTCTAAAGCATCACGATGAGTGGTTAAAATTTCTTTCGCGAGAGCATAACCTTCGTCAATAAATTTAGTCACTTCCGTGTCGATCTGAAGAGCTTTCGTGTCAGAATAGTTTTTGCTCTTTTGGCCGTAATTCATACCTAAGAATACAGGACCGTCACTTTTTTCGTAAGCTTGTGGACCTAATTGGCTCATACCCCATTCCGTCACCATACTGCGAGCTAAACTGGTTGCTCGCTCAATATCGTTACCGGCACCTGTGGTATAATCACCATAAACGATTTCTTCGGCCGCTCGTCCTCCGAATAAAAATGCAATCATATTATGAGCTTTGCTTTTCGAAAGATTCAGCATTTCTTTTTCAGGCAATGTTTGAGTTAACCCCAAAGCCATACCACGAGGAATGATCGTCACTTTATGAATTGGATCAAGACCCACAAGTTTTTTTCCAACGAGAGTATGCCCTGCTTCATGATACGCTGTGATCTTTTTATCTTCATCACTGATCACCATCGAACGGCGTTCACTTCCCATAATGACTTTGTCTTTTGCCTTTTCGAAATCTTCATTTGTTAAAAACTTTTTATCGTAGCGAGCGGCATTCAATGCGGCTTCATTCACTAAATTTTCTAAATCAGCTCCAGAAAAGCCAGGAGTTCCTCGTGCAATTTTATGAGCATCTACATCAGGACCTAATGGTGTTTTTTTCATGTGAACAGCTAAAATTTGCTCTCGTCCAAATAGATCAGGTTTACCAACAACAACACGTCGATCAAAACGCCCTGGTCTTAATAATGCTGGATCTAAAACATCTGGTCTGTTCGTTGCGGCGATTAAAATCACACCTTCTGTCGATTCAAAACCGTCCATTTCAACCAAGAGCTGATTGAGCGTTTGTTCACGCTCATCATGTCCGCCGCCCATACCAGCGCCACGATGACGTCCGACGGCATCGATTTCGTCAATAAAGATCAAACACGGTGCTTGTTTTTTTCCTTGTTCAAAAAGATCACGTACTCGGCTTGCACCAACACCTACGAACATTTCAACAAAGTCTGAACCTGAAATTGTAAAGAAAGGAACTCCCGCTTCACCAGCGACAGCTCTTGCTAATAATGTTTTACCAGTTCCCGGAGGGCCCACAAGCAGGACACCTTTTGGAATTCGTCCGCCAAGCTTAGTGAATTTTTTCGGATCTTTTAAAAAATGAACAATTTCTTGAAGATCGTCTTTCGCCTCATCAACGCCTGCAACATCTTTGAAATTCACTTTATGTTTATTTTCAACCAGTTTTGCACGTGATTTTCCAAAGGACATGGCTTTTCCACCGCCTGCTTGAATTTGGCGCATGATAAAAATAAACATACCAACAACAAGTAAAAGTGGTAACCAACTTAAAAATTGAACTAAAAATCCATCGGACTCACTGGCACGGTAATTTGGAATAATGTTAAATTTTTTGATTTCGTCATAAGCTTTATCAACATCCGCATCAATAACGAATTGTTTTCCGTCATACTTCGATTTGGCAGCAGCAGAAATTTCTCCGGTGATTTTGTTCGCTTGTTTATCAAAAACAAGTTTTGATGTTTCAAGTTCTCCTAGTTCAGCAGCTTTCATAAACTTCTGATAATCAAAATCACGAATTGTGTCTTTACGTTTCATTTCCCATGCCTGAACGAAAAAGATCGACATAATTAAAACAAGAAACCATAAAAGCATCGATTTTTGATTCATTTTCATTAATACCTCTTTAATTCTCTAAAATAATCTCATTTAAATTAACTACTTAAATATCCACAAATCGTATCATAATTTGCTGCGCGTTAAGAACCCAATTTAATCCAAGTTCGTTAAATATGTGTTCTTTTTGATTTTTGTCGAGTCGTTTATTTATTTCTTGCAAATTTCCCACTGAAAACTCGATCGTGTCGAAATGTTGCAAACTGACCGACAAGACTCGGAGCTGGTCTTTTGTAGAGAGCCCAAAAAACCACAATCGAGAAAAAGTCACTTTTCCAGACGAAAAATGGATCGAATTTGAAATTTCATCCGGTTTGTCTAATAACCGATCGATCGATTTGGCCAGTTGCTGCACGCCGCCTTTATGCTTGCTTTCCAATGCGGGTAGCCAATCATTTCGTATCCAGTTTCTGAGATAATCTGACTCTGCATTTGTAGGATCTTCCATCCAAATCAAGTTTTTCGTTAATGCATAATCAATGATTTGTTTTTTTGAAAAACTTAAAAATGGCCTAAATATTTTGTAGTTGTATTCAACAAATGCAGATAATCCAGAGACACCTGTCCCACGAATCATTTTGATAATTCGTGTTTCAAGAACATCATCGAGATGATGTCCCGTGACAAGGATATGGCTTCCAACGTTTTTTTCAAAAAAAAGACGCCGAGCTTCGCGAAAATCACTTTCGGATTTAAGTTCTTGGCCAGCTTTATCTGTCAGAAACGGGATTTGAGAATCCAGACATATTTTGCGAACGAGATCCAAAGATTGATCGCGATATTCTTTATTTTGAAAGTCCCCGTGATGATAATGCAGCACCGTCAAATGAGACGTCAGGTTCAGTTGAACCAGAACGTGAACAAGAGCGACTGAATCCACACCACCCGAAACAGCCAGAAATAGCTTTTTACTCTCTAATTCATAGTGTTTTATTTTTTGCCAAATTTGATGCTCAAAATTATTCCACATATTATTTGACTGAAATAACCTTTGTTTGTGTAAATTCAAAAAAACCAGCTTCACCTAACTCGCTGCCATGACCGGACATTTTAAATCCGCCAAATGGCAAATGTACATCTGATTTTACAAGATCATTGATGGCCACTTGACCCGCGATCAGGGCCGCAGCAACATTTTGAGCTTTCTCCACATCTTGAGAAAAAACTGCAGCACCCAATCCAAACACTGTTGAATTCGCAATCTCGATGGCCTGATCCAAATGACTATAAGTAATCACAATCAAAGCAGGCCCGAAAATTTCCAAGGTCTTGAGACTCTGATGATTTTCTTTAAAAACTAAAATGACCGGTTCCACAAAGACACCCTGCGTGTCGAAATCTGATTTAATTTCGATTTTTTCGCAGTAAGAACTGAGTTCGTGAATTTGCTGATTATATTTTTGTTTAAATTTTAAATGCGCAAGCGGTCCGAGCAGAGTTTTCTCATCACTTGGATCGCCAATTTTAAATTTTGCCATTTCTTTTTGGCAAAGGGTCAGAAACTCAGACAATTGAGACTCATGAATGAGAACTCTTTTTGCAGAAATACAGACTTGTCCACAATTACTCAAACGAGATTGAACTATTTTTTTCACTGCAAAACTCAAGACTGCGTCTGTCATCACGATGTACGGATCGCTGCCGCCCAACTCAAAAATTGCTTTTTTTAAATATTTTCCAGCCAGCGACCCGACGGTTTGACCAGCCTGAGTTGAACCCGTCAGACTCACACCAGAAATGTGAGGATTCGACAGAATAGTTTCCGTTGACTCGTGCGAAAATAAAATATGCTTCAGTATCACATGCGGTAAGCCTGCATTCCGGAAACATTCTTCAACAATATGGCCTATTTCCGGTGTAATTTCCGAGGATTTAAGGAGTATCGTGTTACCTGCAAGAAGTGCTGGAAAAATCATTCTGACCGTTTGCCAAAAAGGAAAATTCCAAGGCATAATTCCAACAATAACACCCAATGGTTCATTGATAATAAGACTCGATCTGTAGGATGAACTTGCAGTCGTTGGTTTCAAAAAATCCAAGTTCATTTCACAAAGAATTCGCGTCGTTTCGATCGTCTTTTGAACTTCGCCTCGAGATTGAAGAATCGGCTTCCCCATTTGCGCAGTGATGGACTGCGCAATTTGTTCTTTTTTGATTTCGAACTGTTCTAAAACTTGGAAGAGTGATTTTTGACGATCTTGATACGTCAATATTTTCCAAGTTTTAAAACCTGCAGTTAACGATTCGATCCCCGTTTCAATTTGATCCGTCGACGAATGTGACCAATCTTTGATTTTTTGATTCGTAAAAGGATTCGTGGTCGAAAATAATTTACTCATTCTTTTTAATGACTTCGATTTCTGCAGAAATTTTAAATTTATGTGTCTCTGCGAACTTTGAAAACTCTTTCACAAAATCAATTTTCTGAATCAAAGCAATCATTTCATTTGTTGCTTTTAATGTGATATCGTCTTTGGTTTTCAAAACTTGCCCCACGACTGTACCTAAAAGTTCTTTGGAAATATCCGATGGAGATCCTGCCGAAAGAATTTTTTTTAAGGTCTCTGTGAGCTTTGGATCTTTTTTGTCGTCTGAATTATTTGCCATAAATTTGCTTTATCCGTGATTTAAAATTAGTCATCAGCATGGGTAAATTCACTTTGACAACTTGGTCCGCCATAAAACTTGGAACGAGCATACCAAAAGTGGCTTCAACACTGTAATCCACTTTGCATTTATCGCCTTGAGGAGTGATAGCCCATTCGCCTTTCATCGTTTTGAACATTTCTCCACTTAGAAATGTAAAAACAACTGATGTCGGTGATTTCTCGATCACCTTTAATTTATATTTGAATGATTTCACAATCGAAACCGCATATTCCATTTCTTTTTCGGTTTCTGTATTTTTTGTGATTTTCACTGAACTGACGCCAGTGATAAAATCTGGATATTTTTCATAGTCTGACACAAGTTTAAAAAACTCTTCGGCCGTACAATTAAATATTTCTGAAGTTTTTGCTGATGCCATTTTAAATCTCCTTTATATAGATTATTTTTTTTTAAATAAAGCTTCGGCTGCGGCTTTCATTTTTGCTTTTTCGTCGACGACACTTCCGCCTGTTCGTGGCTGAAAAAAATCACAAAAATTTGAGCGTTCTTTTTCTTTGACAACATCAGCCGCGGGTTCCTTACATTCGTTATAAACTTTTGAGTCGTAAAAGTGACAATTCTTACAACTGTGCAAATCAGAACGACAAGAGAAACATTCGTCCTTTCGGCCGACCTTACCAAATATTGGATTCGGTTTTTGACATTGAAAGCAGATTAAATCCATAAAAAAACTTTTCTTTTCAAATCTAGATTTTTTTCAATGAAAAATTGTGTCTCGTTTCAACATGCCTGATTGTTCCTGTTTGTGAGCGCATGACAACTGATTCTGTTTTCGCACGTCCCCCAGGAAGAATTTTAACACCTTTTAAAAGTGGACCATCAGTAACCCCTGTAGCACAAAACATCACATGACCGTGTGCTAATTCATTCAATGTGTATTTCTTGTTCAGATCCTTCACTCCCATTTTTAATGCGCGTGCTTTTTCTTCTTCATTACGAAATTTCAAACGACCTTGAAAATCGCCCCCCAAACAACGCATGGCCGCAGCAGAAATAACACCCTCTGGAGCTCCGCCGATTCCAATCAATAAATCGATACCTGAGTCAGGCCATGCGGCGGCAACGGCAGCAGAAACATCGCCATCACCAATCAATTGTATTCGCGCTCCGGTTTTTCGAACTTCAGCAATCAAATCTTTGTGACGGGGACGATCTAAAATAACGACAGTCATGTCACCGATCGGTTTTTTAAGAGCTTCTGAAAGTCGCTGAATATTTTCTGTGGGAGTTAGATCGATATCTATGAGCCCTTTCCCTTCTGGACCACAGGCAATTTTATCCATATAGGTGTCAGGAGCGTGAAGGAATCCACCTTTTTCAGCCACTGCGATCACAGAAATCGCACCTACCCCACCTGTCGCACAAATAGTTGTACCTTCGAGGGGATCAAGAGCAATATCTATGGCCGGACTACCTTGTAAATTCAAACCTACTTTTTCACCGATGTACAGCATGGGCGCTTCATCTCGTTCGCCTTCACCAATGACCACAGTTCCATCAATTCCTACACTGTCGAATGCTTTTCTCATGGCATCAACAGCAGCTTGATCAGCGGCCTTTTCTTCGCCACGTCCCATCCATTTTGCTGACGATAATGCTGCAGCTTCTGTAATACGAACAAATTCTAAAGCCAAGTTGCGATCCATGGGGACTCCTTTTGATAAGATAATAATTTTTCTATCGTCGCTGGTTCAGGTCGAATGACTCTGAAGAACTCATCAATAGAGCAATGAATTGTTTCTGCAACAACACAAAGAGTGTCACTTGAACCATCTCGACCTTTTAAAAATATTTTGTATTGGATAAACAATCGAACACCTTCAAATTTCATTTGAAGTCTGACAAAAAATTCGTCGCCGTACCGCAGAGGCTTTAAATACTTCAGTTGAACACCGATCACTGTCAGTGAGTAAACGGCTTTAGAAGATGTATCTAAAATGTTATTTTGAATAAACCACTCCACACGCGCCTCTTCACAAAAGCGGACATAATTCGAATGATGAACAATTCCCATCAAATCGGTTTCATAGACGTGGACACGGCGATTAAACTCGTACATGAGCTTATCTTGACAGAGGCTGATAAAGCCCTCAACATTTAACCTGATTATGAATAATAAAAATCTTCCGCTCGGCTTAACATTATTTAGAATATTTCTAACAATTCCAATTGCAATTGGACTTTTTTTACAGAGTGAAAATATCAATTGGATCTGTGTTGTGCTTTTCTATATTGCTTCAATCACTGACTATTACGACGGATATTTTGCTCGGAAATTAAAGGCTGTTACAAATCTTGGAAAATTTTTAGACCCCGTCGCTGATAAAATTTTAGTCAGCAGTGTACTGACTGTTCTCGTTGCACTACAAAAAGTCGACATTTGGATGGTCATTTTATTTATCAGCAGAGACACTCTGATCGGTGGAATTCGCGCAGCTGCATCCGCTGATCTGGTTATTATCGATGCACAAACGACAGGCAAATGGAAAGCCGCACTACAAATGATTTCGATTCCACTTCTTATGGTGAACGATTTACACCCTTACTTCCCGTCTCAGAAAATTGGCTACGGTTTACTTTGGTTTAGCGTCGGACTTAGCCTGCTGAGCGGATGGCAATATATTCAACTTTACATCAACGCTAAACATAAGTTAAAAAGCTAAGTATGTTGTTTTATATGCAAATGAGAAATTGGTTCTTGATATTTATGATGGTAACAATGACCTATTTCGTTTACCAAAAGAGCCAGCAATCTGAAAGATTTGCTTTCAGATCAAATCTGGCGAGTCTATCAATTTTTAGATAATTCCACTCAAATTGAAGTCTTTTTATATCCATAAGAAGAAAAATTGAACTTTATCCCAAAAAGTCTCAGGCACTGTCGCCTGTGTACAATCTGCAAAGTTTTTAATTAAACGCGCATTGTGATCCGTCGTTCCTTTATTAAAATTCCAAGGTGGATATGGGAAAAAAGCTGCGACGGCGCAATTGCCTTTTTGAACGGCAGCCCATTTACGGTCTTCACTTGAAGCCATGTGAATTTCACTGGTTTGTAGGTCTTTGATGGCGACAGAAAATGAGAATGCCTGCGGATTGATAGGTTCTTGCGAATTCGTAATCACCGTCAGTGTTCCAGCAACTTTCTCAACGGCCACGACCTCACCAACGATTTTCTTTTTAAAAACAAAAGACCAGTTAAAAATAAAAACCCAAACGAGAACTGAAACAGTTAAAATGAGAACCAATGAACGCTTAAGCCATGTTAAAAACATCTTCATATTTATCCTTTTTTCTATTTCCTACAATGTCTTAAAACGTTTTGTTAAACAAGCATTTAACGCAAGGCTCAGTGATCAAATTGTTTCACCTTTAAATCAATACCACGTACTCTGGTGGGATGTTTAGTCGACAGGAAAAAATCATCATCTTCACACTTGCTGCAATTCAGTTCAATCACATCGTTGATTTTATGATTATCATGCCACTTGGACCTCAGTTGATGAGAACATTTGAAATGAGTCCGGAAAAATTCAGCCTGCTCGTATCTGTTTACACTTTTATGGCCGGAGTATCAGGATTTTTAGCCTCGTTTTATGCGGATCGTTTTGATCGTAAAAAAAATCTAATTTTTATGTTTGTCGGATTCACCATTTCAACTGGACTTTGCGGCTTAGCCAATAACTATACAACGCTAATGACTTTTCGCGCGCTCGCAGGATTTTTCGGCGGTGTGATGGGCTCACTTGTTCTTTCTATCGTGAGCGATGTGATTAACTATGAACGACGTGGAACGGCGATGGGCACAATGAGCACCTCCTTTTCGATAGCTTCTATTGCAGGGGTTCCTTTGAGTTTGTTTTTAGCGAGTCATTTCGATTGGCATGCACCATTTTTTTTCCTCGCATGCTCCTCCATTTTTGTGATGTACTTTGTAGTGCGGTATATTCCGAAATTGGATTCTCATCTGCATCACAAAAAACAAACGAACTATTTGGAGCCATTAATTGAAATATTTCAAAATAAAACTCAGGTCAGTTCTTTGATATTTATGTTTGTATTGATGTTAAGCCATTTCGCCATCATTCCGTTTATCTCACCTTCTTTGGTTGCGAATGCTGGAATTGCCGAAAATCATTTGCCACTGATTTATTTGGTCGGTGGCTTTTGTTCCATCGTTTCTGGCCCTCTGATCGGAAAACTCTCTGATCTCAAAGGCAAAGCCCGTGTGTTTCAAGTTTCACTCCTCTTATCTATCATACCTATTTACCTCATCACACATCAGGCGATAGCTCCGACTTATCTGATTCTGATGACTGCGGGATTATTCTTTGTATCCGCAGGTGCGCGAATGATTCCTGCAAATACCCTCGTTTCGAGCGCAGCTTCACCTGAACAACGCGGCTCTTTTATGAGTATTCTGAGCTGCGTTCAATCATTATCTATGGCCTTAGGGGCGTGGATCGCAGGCCAAATCATTGTCAAAAATAGTCTGACAGGATATCTCGAAAACTACCCTCGTGTCGGCTATTTCGCTATAGCGACTAGCCTAGTCTCATTATTTTTATTGCAAAAAATTAAACATCTCGATACCAAAAGAACGGTGACATCATGATAACTTCAAATTTTTTTATATTTCTCGCTTTAGGCTTTATTCTCAGTTTCGGAGCATTGTTTTTAGTATTTAAATGGATCCAAAAATCTATTTTTGACGAAGCCAAGGCGGAAGCAGATGAAATCAAAAAAGAAGCGCAGGATCAATTCGCTCTTGAAGAACAAGAACGCCAAGAGCGAAGCCACGAGATCGAGCTCGAACTTTGGAGCAAAGTTGAAGAGTCACATCTTGCCATTGAAGAAAAGTGCACAGACTTAGACGACCAAATTCAATCTCGTAAAAAACTTTACGAAGAAAAAGACAAAACTCAACGCCAAGCTTTGATGCAAAATGAAAACGAACTCCGCACATTATCAATGAGTCTGGCTGACTCGAAAAAGAAATTGGAAGATATTCAAAAAGAACTTTCTCAATCTCAGGACAATTATAAAACTGAATTAATTCAAAAAACACAATTAACAGCAGAAGATGTGATTGACCAAATCAAGCAAAAACTGATCAATAGTGTTCAGGCTGATGTTGAAAAAATGATTGAAGTCACAGAATCTGAAACAAAAGATTTCGCCGAGGCCAAAGCCAAACGCATTTTAAGTCTTTGCATTGACCGCTTTTCAAAAGAAATGAGCACGGAAAGAAATATTGCATCCACTTTTTTTCCGGATGAAAAAATCAGATCTTTGTTCTGCCAACGAATCGATGAAAACATTGCGATGATCCAAGAAATTACGGGCTGTGATATTTTAATAGATCGAAATCCAGATCCTGAACGCTTATTTAATATCCAAGTTGTTGGCTATGATCCCGTTCGCCGTGAATTGACTCGTCGAATTTTTGATAAGATTTTTCGAGACACTGAAAAGTCTGGAAAAGCCACTGATCCGACTTACATTCGCCGCGTTTCAGAAACACTCAAAGCAGATCTTTTAAAACAGATCAAAAAAGACGGAGAAAATTTAGCTAAAGAACTTGGCTTTCAAGATCTTCATCCCGAAATCAAACAGGTCATGGGATCCCTCAGATTCCGTTATTCCTACACTCAAAATCAGTACTTCCACTGTGGCGAAGTTGGTTGGTTTGCAGGGCTTCTTGCCTCAGAAATTGGTGTTGATATCAAAAAATCCCGCAGATCTGGATTACTCCATGATCTTGGTAAAGCTCTTGATCACCAATTCGATGGCAGCCATGCCGTCATAGGTGCCGATTTTATTGCCGCACGTAATGAAGCCGAAGATGTCATTCGCGCTGTTCGAGCCCATCACTATGATGTGCAACCCGAGCATGAAATGGATTTTTTAGTCATCGCCGCCGATGCGATTTCAGGCGGTAGACCTGGTGCACGTCGAAGTACAATGGAAACCTACACTCAAAAAGTGACTGGACTTCAGGAAATTTCAAAACGATTTAATGGCGTGACGGATGTGTTTGTCCTCAACGGCGGACGAGAATGTCGCGTGCATGTCAATTCCAGACAAGTTGATGATTTACAAGCTTTAAAAATTGCGGAGCAAATCGCAAAAACAATTGAAGAAGAAATGCAATATCCAGGTCAAATCAAAGTTGTTGTCGTCCGAGAAACTGTCGTTTCTGAATCAAGACATGTTGAGTCTCGTGGTTATCACAAAGATAGAAATCAAAGATAATGACTTCACGATCTGATTTAACAATTGGGATCGTTGTTTACAACGAAGTTGAAGAAATTCAAAAATCCTTGCAGCAACTCCAAAGCGAAATCAATCATCATATTTCAGATCGACAAATTCATTGGATTTTCGTTCTGAATCACTCCTCAGATGAATTACGGGAAGTGATCTTAGAAAAAATTAAAGAGATCATTCCGCGTTTTAGTTATTTTTCTAATTTCGAAAACAATCTGGGGTTCGCTCGCAATTTAATTTTAAATAAATGTAAAACAGATTTACTGTACTTCACGGATCCTGATATCGAACATCCGCACAAATCTTTATCCGTCTTGTTACAATTGGCGGACTTAAGTCATTCCAACCCTTCTTTGATTGGCTTTACTGGACCTGTGTTACACAAGTCAGAATCAAAAACAATGGATGATATGTTCTTGATATTGCAGCGAATTGCCAAAAAGATTCCATTCTCGTTTCAAATACAAAATCACAGTTTTTTAAATACTGTTGATCATGCGCCGACGTGTCATTTGCTCCTCATCAAAAATAGAGCTTTGCATTTAGGTGGATTTTCGGAACAAATCCCTTCAGTCGGCGAAGATCTTGATTTTTCACATAGGGTCTTTAGCACAGAGATGCGCTTTCTCTTTTCACCGCAGTCTCATGTTCTGCATCATCAGAATTTAAAATTAAAAAAATGGCTACGGAAGGTTCTTTTTTTTGGTCGCGCGCAAATTATGGTTCACAAAAAAAACTCGAGTCTACCGATCAGATTTTATAGAATTATGCCTATTTTTTTTAGCTTTTGCACTCTGAGCATGCTCTTACTGCCTGAGACTTTTCAATTATTTTTGATCAGCATTTTCGTGTGCTTATTTATCTTAAAAAGATCTGTTGTTTATCTTATCCTGACATTAATCACTTATTCTATTGGAGAACTTGCCGAACTCATCTGGCCTGAACTCAAATTAAAGAATGGTGCATCTAAAAAAATAGATCAGATTGAACTCAGTTTTTCTTCAGAAGATACCAATTATTAAACTGAAGAAAATATTGAATCAATCCCTAAATTTTGTTTTTAATACGGCCTTTAAGAAAAGAAGACCATCTTTAACCACTGATAATTTTGATTCGCCATCTCGCTGATTATATTTCATATCGTGATAGTGAACCGACCATTTTCTTTTTAAGGAAATGCACGTTAACTGAATCGAAAAGTCGAGACCATCACAGGATAAATTCACGACATCCTGAATTCGACGAGAATGAATAATTCGCATACCTGAGCACGCATCTAAAATAGGAGTTCTAAATAAAACTTGCACAATCTTTGCAAAGAAATGATTCCCAAAACTTCTGACCATAGGCATTTTAGACGATTTTGAAAAACGATTCGTCATCACCATATCGATAATTTCAGAATCCAAAATTATTTTAAATGCTGAATAAAACGTATCGAGTGGATAAGTGTTATCTAGATCTAGAAAACTGTAGTAATCTGAAATCGTAGATGAAAATCCGTATTTCAAAGCTGCTCCATACCCTTGTTTCGAGCAGTCTAAAACTTTAACTTCATCACACTGTTTGGCGTATATTTCCAACAAACTTTTTGATGAATCAGTTGAATTATTATTAACAAATATAACCGCAAGCTTGACCCTCGGAAATTGAGCAGAGAAATTTGCTTTAAATAAAGTCAGCTCTTCTAAAAAACGAGGTATGGCCAACTCTTCATTAAAACAGGGAACAACGATAGAAAAAACTGTAGCTTTTGACATGAATTTTCAAGATAATATGAGACACAAATGAAGTCCAGTACAGATCGAAATTTAAACTACAGATATAAAATCACAAACAATCCAGAAGATATATCTCCTGAGACGTTTCAACGGCGCTTGCTCAAAATGCGACAAAGTCGGTCTCAACAGTTCATTTTCGACCTTACTGATATTGCACCTCATGAACTCTCAAAGTATCAATCATTCTTACAAAAATCCACTGATCCCATTTTTGTTAAGTTCTCTTCAGAATTAGATTTGAATAGCTTCAAAAATAGGACAATTTTGATAAAAATCGAATCAGCAGCTGATCTTTACCAATTCAGAACAAATCGAAAACATTCTGATCTTCGAATTCAACTCGTCTTCTCCCCGACTCACAAGACAGCAGCAGAAGAACTTTCTGAACAACAATTAAAAATAGAAACAAATTCAGTTCAATGGGAATTTCAAAACTACGACTCTCAAACGAAAAAATCACTGACAGTCGCAGATGTTCATTCTTTTATGAGTCGACCTCATATAAAACCCACAATTATCCCGTTTTGGAACAAGGATATTCCAGCACATTATGAACTGGAGTCACTCCAGAAACCGACGTGGGAATTCAGAACTCCTCATAAAAATATTCAGATTTCAATTATCATCCCAACTTACAATAACTGCATGTTCTTAACTAATGTCGTTCAGCATTTGTTAAAACAATCGATGTCACATGAAAATTATGAAGTCCTTATTGTGGATGATGGCAGTTCTGATTTCTCTCAGGAAACGATCTACTCTCTTATTAAAACAAGCCACCAAAGCATCAATATCAAATATATTTATTGGTCTAAAAAAAATGAAATTCGCGGCGATCAAAACTTTTTTCGAGCCGGACTAGCCCGTAATCTTGGCGTTGAGCACTCCGAAGGTCACAAATTCATGTTTTTAGATTCTGATATGTTGGTCAATGAGGATTTTGTAAGAAAATGTATAGATGAGCTTGAACACAACGATATTATTCAATTCTCAAGATTGCACATTAAACAGAATGACAGTCAAAAAAACCCCAGATTTCACCAAATTAATCCAGATCTTCAAACATATATTGAAGAAGAAAACTACTGGAACCAATTGTTTACCACAAGCGATTGGAATCAAATGAAAGACTTTTGGAAATACACGTGTACTTATGCACTTGGGATTTCTAGAGATGATTTTTACGAATGTGGCCGATTCAAAAGACATTTTATCTCTTATGGATTTGAAGATACAGATATTGGCTACAGAATGGCTCAGAAAAACAAAAAGTTTAAACTCATTCAGCAACACCTCTTGCACTTAACGAACTACAGTACGATGCAATATCAAAACTCGAAATTTCTGAGAGATCAGTTACTCCGAAAAACTTCGAAATTGCTCTATTTAGATCATCTAGATCCTCAAGTGTATGAAACATTTCATTTTTATTACAACTTTGAGAAATCTCTATTTCACCACATCAGAGATACTTTTTAAGTTTATTTAACAACATAAGTTTTTTTTCATTTATATTATCTGTAATCAATTTATACAGATATCGAAAATACTTAACATATTCGTTTTTTGATAAAAAATAACCCGCCCAGAAAATAATATCAAAAAGAATCAGCCATAAATTCTTTACGGAAAAATCAAGATACTTTGGCTCAAATTTGAGACCTTTATCATGCATATACCTTAATCCACGTCCTTGCTTGTAAACCTTCATCACAAATGGAAGTCGGACATTTGGATAATAATGTTGAATCGATACATCTAATAAGCGCATGGGCAAATTGAGTGAGTAGGCACGCAAGAAAAAATCTTTCTCAGTGCCTCCAAAAATCATCGTCGTATCAAAACGCAAATTTTCACGATTCGCAATTGCCTTATTCATGATAAAAAAGCCACCGATCAGATATGCACTCAAACGCTGACTCGTATCGACGCGACCTTGTTTTAACCAATTCATTTGATTTTGGGCATAAGCTCGAGCAATTGGATTTAAATCGCTGTCACTCATCTTATAATGCCCACCAACCGCAAATAACTGCGGTGACTGAACAATTTCATGATAAAGATCGTCGAGCTGTCGCACGGTAGTGAATTGACAATCATCATCCAAAAATAAAACAAGATTTTGAGTTGTGCGATCGAGTCCGAGTTGTCGAGCAAAATTCACCCCAATCGTATCAGTTTGAAATATCTTCAAGTTCAGAGATTTGAACTTTTCAGTTATTTCATTAAAAGCCAAATTTGTGGGATTACAGACAATGACAATCTCAAGTGAATATGTAGCCAGGTGCTCCTGCATAGATTGTAAAAGTAATTCAACATAAGATTGGTTACCTGAACTGGGTATGACGACAGAAATAGACTTCATACTTTCCTCTTTAAAATTCTTTTATAATATTGGAAACGCAAGAACCAATATATTTTGCGAAAAGGATAAAAAGTGTATCTCAAGTTGAAATAGTAGATTCGAATAAATAAATTTCGGCTGTGGTTAAAGAGATCCATAATCCTGTAATAAAACCAAATCAGTGCTCCTCGCGAATAATTAGAAATCGCTAAAAATCTATAATAAAAAAATACTCCGATAATTTTAAAAAAGACAGTGAGTCGAATTAACCCCATTACAACGATGTGGCGCACTGAAAAATACAATTTAATATAAAATATTTTTAAATAACCCAATGAACTATGAAATGAATAATAAATTCTTAAAAATGATATAACGATCAAATGTCTCGCTTTAAAATAAATCCACAATATGATTCTTTTAAAATAGTTACTCGTCCAATAATACAATCGAATACATAAAACTTTGATACCGTAAAAAAAGCGGATGAATGACATGACGGCAAGGTGTCTCAAACCGTAAAAAAAGGCTAATGTCCAAGTCTTTACCTTCTCAACAATCCAATAATAAAATCTCTGTAGATATATGGGAATCATCAAAGTAAAATGCCGAATTCTGTAAAAACCCCCAAGGCTCAGCATTTTTATTTTTTCAATGATCCAATAAAAAAAGCGAATCAAAATTGCCTTTAAACCATAAAAGAATCGAATCATCGACATCACTGAAAGGTGCCTGATTGAGAAATATAATTTCACAAAAATAATTTTAGTTTGGCCATAAAAATAACGTGCATTATAAGTCGCAAAAAAATCATTTACAAATTGCTTAGGCTTCAGCAAAATATGAATTACAAAAAATAAGAGGTACCGCAACAAAACAACGAATGGAATTTGAACCTTCGTTTTTTTCTTGATCGATTTTTTATTGTAGACCAAGATATTTTCTAACTTTAGATCTTTCAATTTCAATTCTTTGATATCATTTTCAGATACTATAAATGGGTGCTTATGGTTTTCAACGAGCACGAGCACTCTGTCAGGATCCAAAACTTGCAACAATGAATCGATCGCCTTTTGGTAATCGAACAATATATGCGCCACAAATAAAAGCTTTTGATTTTTATTTTCATTGAGATATTGCTTTAATTGAGTGAGATTTTCACTATTCACAGAATTAAAAACTAAAATATAGTCTGATGTTCTCTCATAATCGAACAAACTCGAACACGTAAAAATATTTTCATTGAAATAAAAGTGAGGCGTGTGACCTTTGTAATCAATAGACTTCGGACTCATTTCAATGAGATGAAGTTTTTTTAACAAAAAGTATTCGGATAAAACGCTCTCCGATTTAAAGTAAAATCCATTTTTCACAACACTTCGATTTTAAAGGATTTAGTTCGTTTTCACAAAACAATTTAACGCTCAGAGACTGTATTTTAGCTTCTAGATTGTGCATAGTATTTGGAGATGCAAAAAAAACCTATTTTAAGTGTCATTTTAACTCTAATTATTATCTTAAGTTTATTGATCTGGTCGGCAAGTTTTTATATTCATAGCTCAGAATTATGGTCTATTTACATTTCTAAAAATGTTTTTAACTTAGATTTTGCGAATACGATTTTCTTAAAACCTCTATTTCACTTCACCCTATCTGCACTGCACATGTTACCTTTGAACGATGTCCAACATCTGATTGCCGCTAAAATAATATTCTCGCTCATAGGAGTTCTTCAAGTCATTTTGATTATTGAACTCTATAGATCCCTCTTTGATTCAAAACCGAAGCTCACTTCAATTTCGGTTTTTTTAATTCTCCTCCTCAGCTTTAGCTCTGTAAATTACCTCCAAAACTTTTTTAGAATTCGAACTGATCAAGTTTGTGCAACCCTATTTTTAATATCATTGTATTTAAATTCAAAAAAGAAAATGCCTCTGCGACAGCATTTTTTATTTATTTTGATCTATCCCATGATTGGTCTGAAAGGTTTTATATTTAGTATTTTACAAGCCCTTCGATTAACGACAGACCATCAGATCAACCTGATAAAAAATAAAAAAAAGGCTTATCTCTATATCTTAGGTTTCATCGCATTTTTTATTTGGTCGATTAATTTTGGTTGGGACAGCGTGCTGTACCTAGCGCAGACGACGCATTCATTTTCTCAATATTTTTCAGCGCTTTCGACTTGGTTTTCATCTGAATGGATACTGCTGACAATCAGTTTAGTCTCAATATTTAGCTCTGAATTTCAAAATTTTTCAGAAGCCAAGCTCAAGACGAATATCAGTTCACTCTCACTATCCGCAATGATTCTTATCCTTCTTTTTCCCCAAAAACACACTTACTTTCTAGCAAGTTTTTCGCCACTTTTTATTTTAAATACGGCAGCATTTTTCCTATTCCTCTATAATAAATACACTCTTAAAGAATCAACTCAAAGAATTATTGCGTGCTGTGCAATATGTCTCTTGGTCGCAAAAATTGCAGTGTCATCATTCACAAATCCGCTCTATCGTTCCAACTTTGAACAACTTAAACTGATTGGCTACATTTCAGAAGTGCTGAGTCTGAACAGTCTGACACTTGTCGACGGAATTGGAGCTTTACCAAAGGCAGATAATTTGAACTGCTTTGTGTCTCCGAACGATCAGCTTTCGAATGACTATTGTATTGAGCTCATAAAACAAGGAAAGCCTGATATCGTCATCCTCACTGGTCGCCTGATGGGCTTAATTGGTCCTAATGAGATGTTGGATCCTCACTACGTAGACACAGGTTATAATATTTTTATCAAAAAAGGTCTGGATTACAAATTGCCACAAAAACAAAAAATGCAGCCTGCACTTTTTGTTTTTGGTTTTGAAATTTAATTTATTTTTTAATCTATTTTTACACAGTTCAAAGATGCAATTTCAGACGGTATAGTCGCACTGTAGGATATCGAACTTGCGAAGCCTGTACTACATTGCGCTGCGCCAGCACTTTCACACTGATGTTGGAGTACAATATCCGTATTAGCTTGAGTGATCAAAATTACAGAATCCATGACCAAAGTTGTATACCCCATTGTTGTACTAGATGCAAAACCAGATATTGGCCCTGCAACAACGGCAGGTGTGTTATTCGTACGATAAATTTGCAAATTGGCACCGTTTGTTGCGAAAGCATAAGCCTTTGCGTTGCATTTGTAAGAACCCACTTCTTTGATACGTACTGCAGTTGTCACTGAACTATCTATTAATGAGAATTGATCATTTGCTATCGACATCGTCCCAAAAGTTGTTCCATATGAACTGAACGAACCCGTCGAGCAGGTACCGTAGCCACTTGCAGCACAACCAGCTCCTAGTGTTATTTTTGTGTATCTTACCATAAAAGATTTTGAAGTTGATGTTGCTGTTCTATCAACAGCAGCATCGTACCTTTGATTAATTGATGTTGAACTCGCCGGTGCATTAATGAATGTTTTGAACGGATTTGCATCTGAAGGATTATAAATTAATTTTGCATAAACAGTAATTTTCGGATTCACACCGGTCGTACTGTGCGGTGCCCACGACACACGGTATCCAATCGGACACGCATCATTTCCCGCCGCAGCAGTTGTAAAGGTATTGCAAACGGAACCAGTTTCTGTAAAACCCATTTTAGAGCCATCAGCCCCCGTTCCATTGTAGAATGTGTTCCCGTTAACTGGACTCGAAGCACCGTCCTGCAATCTAATCTCAGGATAACTTAATGAGTATCCAGACCACGCTGTACCACCACAGGCAGTTTGAGTCGCTAAACAACTCATCCCGGCATTGCTGGCCAATGTATTCATCCACGAAGATGTGTTTGTGAATGAGTTTTCAAATTGTAGTTTTTTGGAAGTCAAAACTTGCAGTAGAGCATTTCGTCTTTGCTCTTTTTGCATGTTAGAGATGATGTTTGTAGCTCCAACTCCAACAATAGCAACAAGCCCAGATGTCACCATGATTTCAGTAATACTGAAGCCTCGGTTTGATTTAAGTTTAGTTAAGAAACTGTTCAAAGTCGGTTTTATATACATTCTGATTCAACCCTTTATTTCAGGCTATTCTATCATGCAAAAAAAACAACAAATTTTAAGTGAAAATCAATTTGATACACTTTTAGCCTCAAAACAGGACCATCACTTATTGTTATGGCATCTTATTTTGATATTCAGACTCGCTAAAATCATCAACCAATATGGCATCAAATCGTACTTTGTCCGCATCTTGTAAAAGCTGAAACTCATCATTAGAGATAATCTTTTTGCCCAATGATTCTTCCCAAGATTTCAAACCACGTTTGTTCGCGATTGATCCAGCTTTAAAAGCGGATCTGATTTTTTTCTCGGCAGCCTCAGCGCGAGTCACAACATTAAAAGCATTTTCTAAACGAGCAGTTTGGTCATTTTTAGAAAGACGATCCAAAACTGCTGACAAACCATGAGATTTTTCACCCACCCAGTAAATTCCTGCGGTCATACGATCACGTTGTTCACCTGCCGTCATCATCGCTTTAGAAATCAAATGCGACCAGCCATCAGTTCCCTGCGAGCCAATGGAATTCACACGAGACCATGCGCCAAAGACATCTTTCATTACCCAACGAAGTCCTGGGATTTTTAAGTTATCAAAAACACCATCAAATGATTTTTGAATTTCACTCATTGAATACTTCAAGAAAAATTGAACAAATGGAAGATCTTCTTCGCGTTGACCTTCATGCATGAAACGACGAAGAACTGCGGTAGACATATATAAATGAGAGAAAATATCAGCAAATCGTCCAGTGATTTTTTCTTTCATTTTCAACTGACCACCCAATGTTCCCATCGCCACGTCTGCTAAAATTGCAAAAGTTGCAGACGCCCATTGAAGTCTGCGGTAATGAACTTTCGTTTTAGGGTGAGCACCCGCTGGAGCAAAAGCAATATAACCACGAGTGACTGATAATAAGATTGAGCGACATAAATTACGTACAACGTGGCTGATGTGACCAAAAAACGCCTTATCAAATCCTTTCACATCATTGGCTTCAAGCGTTCGAACTTCGTCAAAAGCATAAGGGTGACATCGTAAAGCACCTTGACCGAAAATAATTAAAGTTCGAGTCATAATATTAGCACCTTCAACCGTGATTCCGATCGGGGTTGCTACATAGCCTTCTGCAATTAAATTTCTGTGTCCTAAAGAAATCCCCGCTCCGCCCATGATATCCATGGCATCATTCACAGCTTTACGACCCATTTCAGTGGCATGATACTTCATCATCGCCGTAACCACTGGAGGCTTAATTCCTTTATCTAAAGCACCTAAAGTAAATCGTCTCATCGACTCTAAAGCATAAGTTGTTGCGCCGATTCGTGCTAATGGCTCTTCAACACCTTCAAAAGCACCGATACTGACACCGAATTGTTTACGCACAAGTGCATGTGACGATGCCGTTCTAAAGGCTAATTTTGATCCACCAGTGGATTGAGCAGGTAAAGAAACTCCGCGACCTGCAGCCAGACATTCCATCAACATCGTCCAACCTTGACCACAACCCGATTCTGCGCCAACAACATGGTCTTCAAGACTGATGACAACATCTTTACCCTGAGTCGGACAATTATGAAATGGGATTGTTAATGGATCATGACGACGACCAATAACAACGCCGGGTAAATTCGCAGGAATTAAACCACATGTGATACCTAAATCATCACCACGACCCAATAAATTTTCAGGATCACGTAGTCTGAAAGCAAGACCAATGACTGTTGAAATTGAAGCTAATGTAATCCAACGCTTGTTCCAGTTCAAACGAATCGCTAATTTTCCATTTGAATCTTTAAATATAATTCCACTGGCAGAAATAGAACCTGCATCAGACCCTGCAAGAGGCTCCGTCAAACCAAAACAAGGGATTTCTTGGCCACGAGCTAAACGAGGCAACCAGTAGTTTTTTTGTTTTTCAGTTCCGTAGTGAATGAGTAACTCAGCAGGGCCTAAAGAATTCGGGACCATCACAGAAATTGACATAGGCAATGACCGCGACGCCACTTTCATAACAACTTCGGAGTGCGCCATCGCTGAAAAACCAAGTCCGCCGTATTCTTTAGGAATAATCATTCCCAAAAAGCCTTTATCTTTAATATATTGCCAAGCTTCAGGCGCCATATCGCGGTTTTTCCAAACTTTCCACGGATCCGTCATTTTACAAAGCTCCTCAACCGGACCATTTACAAAAGCTTGTTCTTCAGCAGTTAACTGTGCATACGGCTCTTTCAAAATTTCAGTGAAATTTGGTTTTCCAGAAAACAAATCTTTTTCAATCCAAACAACTCCAGCTTCTAAAGCTGTGCGTTCAGTTTGCGAGATTTGTGGAATAAATTTTGCTTTTTTAAAAATCCACATGATGGCATTTGAAACCGTTAGCGCACGGATCGGAGTGATTAAAAAAACCAGCATCACAGCTAGAAAAGCAATCAACAAACCCATCGACAAATCAAAACCAACAATCACAAGTGATCCCGCAAGAGCCCAGATGATCAATGGCAAATCCATGAATCCGATCAATAACAAGACCAAGACTGAGCCAATAATCCACATCCATAATGGACCGTTTGCAAGAAAAAATCCGACATAGCTGCCAAACAAGTTGTTTAAAGTTTCCAAGGTGCAATCTCCTTTTATTAAGATAAGCCTATTGGATCACTGAATTAATCAGTTGGCAAGAGCACCCGATTTTTTGAAAAACTGGACCTATTTTTGACAGACTTTGCAGTAGTAACTGGCTCGTCCCGAGATTGCCACGTTGAGAATTTTAGAATTTAGATTCTTTACTCTACAAACTGGACATATTTGATTTTCTTTTCCGTAGACTAAAAATCGGTCTTGAAATTTTCCTGATTCATCGTTTGAATTTTTATAATCTTTGATCGTAGAACCACCAGCACTGATGGCCTCATTTAAAACTGCACGAACTTCGGTCCATAATTTTTGAAACTGATCAAGAGTAACCTTGGAACACATTTTTAATGGATTAATCCCAGACCTAAAAAGCGCTTCCGAAGCATAAATATTTCCAACACCAACAACATATTTTTGATTCATCAGAGCCGTGTTAATATTGGTTTTTAGTTTTTTTAAAATAGGCGTAGCCAAGTTTAAATCTACTGCATTATCAACAGGTTCCAGTCCGACATTCATAAAATACTTTGATTTATTTTTAGCTTCGACAAAATGAATAAATCCAAAACGTCGGGGGTCATTATAGACCAGCCACTGATTTTTGGAAAACTCAAACCCCACATGATCATGAGTTTGTTTTTCCAGATCCTCGAGCTTTCCATAAAACGGTCGCCACTGCCCAGTCATTCCTAAATGCGAAATCATCACATTGTTTTCAAATTCAAAAACAATGTACTTTGCACGGCGGTAGATTTGGCAGATTTTTTCTGATTTGAGTTTTTCAAGATTTTTGATCGGCAACGGAAAACGCAGATCTTTACGCCAAAATTTCCAGGCTTGAATTTGTGAGTTCTTAGGAATAATGGCGTTTAAATTTCGGCAAACGGTTTCAACTTCGGGTAGTTCTGGCATAAACGGTTAAATCCTTTCTAAATCAGTGTAAAATTTATTTAAAAATTGTCCATATCAGCTTTAATGCCAATATTGATGATCATCGTTTTAAATTTGATTGCAAATTCATACAAGTAAGACTACTGAGTCATCTCAGTTAGCCAAAAATTTCATCTTTCGAAACGGAGAATCCAGATATGAAAGCAATTTTTTTAGTCCTCGCATTTTTCTCACTGACTGCCCAGGCCGAAGATTTTTTTGGCACTTGGAATATTGAATCTGAACAGTGTCAAATGTCTGAAGAGTTCTTTGGACCAATGATGCCTTGTGATTCACCGACCCCTTTATCAATTGAAATTACAAAAATCGAAAATATGCCCGATTATCCGACTGTTATAAAGTCAGGAATCCGTATTAGCATTGTTGAAGCTCCACACTCTACAACAGAGTTTATTTTGCATACTCATACCGATAACCGCCTTGCTTGGTCCCTGAATGAGGGAGTTTTAGCTTTTGATGAGAAGAGCTTCACCTATGACTTCATCAGCAAAACAGAAACTTGGGGCTATTTGGGAACGACAACATCGATCGAAAGAATCAGTTTGAAAAACAATGTTCTTATCATTCAATTGACAACTTATTCTTTAGAAAATAATTTAAAAGCCGGTGAATTAAATTTCACACCTTTCTTAGGTGAAATTGCTGTTCAAAATCAGCGCCGATACATTCTGAAAAAATAATCCTTAAAATTTTCGCTCAAATTTTTATCATTAACTCATTTTAACATTTCGGTGCCATATTGTGATGGCACCTCGTTTGCTTTTCATGACTTCAAACAATTAATTGGAGTTAATATGAAACTGATTTTACTATCGATGATTACATTTGCAGCATTAAATGGATTTGCTGAATCTAGCCCTGGCGCATTTAATAAATTAAAACAAATGTTTGATGCCGGTAACGCACCGACATCAATTCATGCAGTTCATGCTGAACTTGCCAGAATCAAATCTTGCGCTGGTTCAAGCCAATCATCACCCAACGAAATTTCCACCGAGGCACTTCCGATAAAAGTAACTTACACTAAACCCGCATTTGGCCCTAACTTTCCGTCTGAAGTATTAACAGGCATAGCTTACAATTCAACTTTAAGCCAATACAGTAATACATATTCTCAATTTTTTTCGAGTTATACTGAAAAACTAACTTCCGATAGTCTTGAATTGAATACAGTTGAATACTATCCGGGCCATGATTGCTACAAAGATGATAACGGAATTCGACAATGTGAAGAGGCCGACAAAACAACTTCATTTTTCACATCTAAAATCCGCATGAATGGAAACTATTTAGTTTTTGCTCACCGTGATCTGTACGCTTATTGCTGGAAATAATTGAATTATTTTTCAAAAATAATGTTAATACCTCATTTGCTCAATTGCAGATTCTTTTGACCTGTTTCAGAATTTTGAAAAGCTTTGTTGATCTTCTACTTAGGCTCGACATCAAAGTGACTCAATTGAGCTGCTGTTTAACTCTTTGACACTCAAATGCCATATAGTTTTTTTACTCTGGACTAAATCCTGCTTAATGTCTCCTGAACATATAACTATGTAAAGGCAAACATATGAAACAGATTCAATTTTTACAGGCCCTATTGGTTGGCATGACCCTCACATCACAGGTTTTAGCAAAATCATATGACTGGAAGATCACTGACAAGGTCTCAGCATCAGATAAAATGGTGCGATTAAATGACAATCAAGTTTTGAGTGTGACCGAAAAGAAAATCATGATTTATAATATTGATGGTGATCATTTAAAACCACATCAAATCGCGACTGCAAAATACACAGATACTCAGTGCACACGTACTTTAAATGAAAAACAAATTCTTTTTTGTGATATCTTAGGTGAAGGTCAGACTCGTCTTTCAGTCTTGACTGTTAAAGCAGATGGATCAGCAACTCAGCATATTGTAGACGAAATCTACTCCAAGAATCTTAATCTTTTGGAAAATTCAGATCCTAGCGAAGGCATTTATATGCTGAATGAACGCTTAATCTACGTTGCAGGCACTATTTATAAATTGAATTCGAATGGTTCTTCAAAAAATATTGGAAAACTTAAGTGTGGCGGTCTTTCAAATGTTCTTCCAGATGGTCGCTTAATCACAGCGAATTTAACAAAAGATACAGACGGAGTTTCGGGTACTGATAAAGAACATACTTTAGGGTTAGTCCACGTTACTAAAGATGATAAAATTGTTTGCGACAAAACAATTACAATCACGAATAAGAAAAATCATGTGATCACTTCGGTGAGTGTAATCACTGGTGATACTTTAAAAGTCAACGAAGGTATCATGAAAGTGAAAGAAGCTGCCGGATATAATCCTTATACTGGTGATTTAGTGCATAAATCATGGATTGAACCGGTTACTTCTCATATGGTCAAAGTTAAAAGCAATAAATTAGTGATGGTTGGAAAAATGAAAATGATCGATTCCGCGTATAACTATTCCTTTGATAGAGCGACGAATGATTTGATTGCCATCAACGAAAGCGGCAGTTTCAAAGAAATCGATTTGATTGATACGACAAACAATAAAATTTCTTACCTCAAGATCAAGACAGATTCTACTTACGGAGTCATGAAAATTCTTCCGATGAAAGATAAAAATTTTGCTATCGTATTAAATAACGCTTCAAACCAAATGTTACTCGGAAAGCAAACAGCTGCGGGTAAAGTAACTTTAAAGAAATATTCAACCAGCGTAACTAATGCTCCTAACGACATGGCTGTCGCTTTATCGAATGAAAAATTTATAGTTATCGGCAATACCTATAATAAGCCAGTAGAACTGAATGTCTTCAAATTAGTTAACGACAGCTTATTCGCAGAAAGTGTCGAGCCTTTAGATACACACGCTTGCGAAGGCATTAGCAACACAGCGTTCATCTGTGCGACGGATTCCCACAATCACTTATACCGTCTGCAGAAATAGAAGACTCAAAGTGATTGATATTTTTTAAACTATAAGGCAGTTGGCACTGTAACACTATAAGCTTTTAGTACACTTGGAGTGACCCACAAACTCGAACTCGAGTAGCTCGCTGCAGTTACCGCACTATTCGATGGACAGCTATTTCCCCACGTTGGTGCAGTGCTAGGACCCGTACTGCAAAATGGATTTGGATATGAAGATAAAAATCCACTCGTTGGTTGCCCAACTCCCCCACAGCTCGATCCGAAGTTTGTGCAAAAATCCATAAGATCATAATTACCAATCGTATTTAAGTCTGGCGCACTCAAGGGAATCATGTAGAGCGAGGCTTTAGATGACGTCGAGTTTCCAACATAGTCCGTATACATTGCCAGCTCTGAGACACCAGCTGTTGTTGCGCAGGTGACAGTTGCGGCCCCTGGCGCTTCCCATCTAGGTGTATACACCATGGCTTTTCCCGTCCATAAATTATTTGCTAAACCAACCTTGAGATGAGCTTTCGATGGCCCCTTGGGATCAGCTGAATCGCAGACATTATTGCCAAAATAAACATCGACATTCCAATTTTCAGAGGTCGTGAATGTCACTGTAATTTCAATTTGCTCATCTTTAGGATCAGTCGCATCGACATTTTTATTTGATTTAATTGTATAAACCCCATTATTAATTGATACATAAGTTTGTGCTTGGTTACTTGCTCCTCGGAAAAGAACCGACCAAAGCAACGAGCTTGACTTACTCCATGATATTTTACCATCTTCTGACGTACCAGAATTTCCATCAGGTACATTACCGAGGGCTTGACCTAAAACGTTCACAATACTTGATGTCGCGTCAACCGCTTCTTTACCAATTTTGTTATACTCACGAATGAGGTTTGACTGACAAACTGCAAAATCGGTAACACCTTCGCAAGGATTCGATTGAATCATAACAGCTGAAGAAGTTAATGAAGGAGGAGCATAGTTCGCACTAATTGATGCCAGATTGGCAACAACTTCAGTCGCAATATTTGTTGATTCAGTTGTTTCTTCTGCTTTTTTTGTACAGGCAATGGCAACAATCAAGAAGACTAAAACTGTTGAAATGATCATTCTGTTTTTTTCAAAGCGCACCATATATTCTCCTTATAAAAAAACTCAAATGCAATCGCCTGAATCGGCTCCTTGATTGCATCATAGAAAGTCTTTTATTCAAGTCTAGATTAACTTCATTTTCTGCAAATCTATTAATTGGTCCAGACTGTGGTTCATACCCTCTTCATTTAATTCAAGCTGAAAAAAAGCAATTCCCTCCATTGTTGCTGCTCATTAAAAAATAAGTTCTTCATTTTAAATTTGTTCTGAATGAAAATTTCATTTACCCTTTTACCTTAAAGGGTATTAAAGATGCAGTTATCAAGTCACAAAATCAGCTACCTGTCTTGGAGTATCGCTCTGATTTCAATGCTGATCAGTCTCATATTTAGTGATATCCTCAAATTCCCGCCGTGTACTTTATGTTGGTACCAACGTATTTTTATGTATCCTCTGGTTTTTATCATTCCAGTCGGAATTCTCAGTAAGGATCATAAAATTCATATTTACTGTCTAGTCCTCAGTTTATTTGGACTCGTGATCGCAGGTTATCACTCGATGATTTATCACGGCATCATCCAAGAGGCGCTGAAAGTCTGCACCGCAGATTTGAGCTGCAAAACAAAACAGTTTGAACTCTTCGGCATGATCAGCATACCCGTGATGTCATTCATTAGTTTTTTAATTATTTTTATTTTAAATTTACAAGGAGTTCGAGATGTCAAAAGAGCTTAGAAACTTAGCCCTCATTTTTGTTACAGTAATGATGACGGGTTTTTTATTTTATAAATTTGCACTTTCAAACAAAGCTGCCGAGACAACTCAAAAACAAAACACACCAACAATGACTGCGCCAATGATTGGTAATTTAGCGGCTTCCCACAGTTATTCTG